>CAYLNK010000147.1:0-14689 GCA_964384675.1 uncultured Holophagales bacterium
CGTCCCGACCGGCGGCCGGCGGCCAGGACGCGGGCGCCCGCGGCACGCGCGAGGACCGTCCAGAGGAGTCCGATCGGCCCGGCCCCGTACACCAGGACGGTCGAGCCCGCCTGGATCCCGGCTCGGGCGACCCCCCGCACGACCGACGCCAGCGGGTCGAGGAGCGCGGCCGCGGTGTCGGAGAGCGCGGGCGGCACGAGCCGGAGGCCGCGGAGCACGACACGGGCCGGGACGCGCACGTAGTCGGCGAAGGCGCCCCACAACGGGCGATCGAACGCGGTCGGGCAGAGGTTCTCGCGCCCCGCCTCGCACTCGACGCACAGCCCGCACGGACCCGTGGTGGTCGCGGTGACGCGGTCGCCGATCGCGAAGGTCGCCCCTTCGCCCACGCGCGCCACCACACCCGCCAGCTCGTGTCCGAGGACGACCGGGAACGGCACCTTCGGATGTCCGCGGCGGATCAGCTTGAGGTCCGTGCCGCAGGTGAGCGCGGCCGCCACCCTCACGACGACCTCCCCGATCGACGGCGTCGGGATCGGGATGTCGTCACGCAGGACGACGACCCCGGGCCGTTCGCAGAACAGGGCTCTCATCACGCCGTGAGGGTACCAGCTACACTCCGCGGTCGATGCGCCGCTCGTTTCCCGCCGCCTTCGCCCTGCTCTTTGGCCTGCCCCTCGTCGCGCAGACCTCCGCGCCCTCGAAGGCGTCGCCGAGCGAGAGAACGAAGCCTGCGTCCTCGAGAACGCCGAAGCCGGCAGCTCGGCGGGACGTCGCACCCCGGCCGGTCCGCACCGTGACCGTCACCCGCGTCGAGCCGGCCGACGTGGTGCCCGGCGACGAGGTGACCGTCACCGGCACCGGCTTCGACCAGGGCACCGTGCTCCTGCTGGGGACCGAGTCCCCCCGCCTCCTCGAGCAGAGCGACACCAGGATCGTTTTCGAGGTCCCGGACGCGGACAAGCAGCGCCCGACCGCATGGTCAGCGCCGCTCTACCTCGTCACCCCCGGCCAGAAGGTCGTGAACAGCGCCGTGACGATGCAGGTGCTCCCGAGGTCCTCGCGCTCGACGCGGGGCGTCGCGACGTCCCTCGTCGAGCCGTTCGTGCTGATGACGGTGGTGCCCCTCGGCCGGGCCGAGGAGAAGCGGTGGCCGATCGCCCTCGACGACGCCAAGGGCGTCCGGATCACCGTGGAGTCTTCCTCGGGCGAGTGCGAGGTGACGCTGGAGCCGGAAGGCGCCGCCCCTCTCGTCCGGGCCACCCAGGGAGGCGTCCTGAAGATCGAGTACGACGTCCGGGCGATGAAGACCGCCGACGGGAAGCCTCCTCTACGCGCGACCCTGATCCTCGCCAACGACGCGGAGAAGCCAGTCCCGGTGCGCGTCGGCGTACAGAAGATCGAGCGGAGGCCGATCAAGGCCCCCTAGGAGCCTGTCCGAGTAATGGGCGGGGTCGCGCGCCAAGGTGCTTGGGTGCGAATCCGCGGCGCGCCTCCGAAGAGCTGAAGTTGGCTCTTCACCGAGGCCAGGGGCCACACAACCGGGAACATCGTGTGAAACGAGCGGGGGGCCTGGGGGGCGAGCAACGAGCAGCCCCCCAGACAGCCGCAACAAGGGAGTCGCACCCAACCACCTGGCGCCCTTCGGGTAGAGGGGGAACGCCGCGAGCGGCCTTCCCCTCGTCGCTCGCCTGCCGGCTCGCGGTGCGGGCGGCACGGGCCGATCTTCTGCGTTGTCGCTCCTCGATGATCGCTACGGCATCACCCCTTTTCTCCCAAGAACTGCCAGCAGAAGCAACGAACAACAGGCAGCAGTTCTTGGGAGAAATCGTCGCGACGCCTTGAACCTCGGCCCGTGGCGCTCGGAACGCGGCTCCGCCGCTTACTCGGACAGGCTCCTGGGAGCGCGGACCGGATCAGCCGCGGGCGACGAGCGGAACGACGTTCCCCTTGCCGGCAACGTGGGTGCGGAACGAGGCGGTGAGCCCTTCCTCGTCGAGCCCCAGGTCGCGCCGCTGCTCGGCCTGGGTGGCGTGCGGCACGAAGCGGTCCGGGATCCCGATCCGCTTCACGTCGGCCGCGATCCCCAGCTCCTCGAGCGCCTCGAGCACGGCTGATCCGAAGCCGCCGGCGAGCTGGTTCTCCTCCACCGTGAGGACCTTCGTGCCGGGCTTCACGAACTGCCGGAGCAGCTCCACGTCGAGCGGCTTCAGCCACCGCGCGTTGACGACCGTCAGCGACGGCCCGCCTTCCACCGCGACCCGCTCGGCGGCCCGCAGGGCCGGCATCACCGGGTCGCCGATCGCGAAGACGACCCCGTCCTTGCCGACCCTCAGCACCTCGCCCTTCCCGATCGGAAGGACCTTCGGGGCCGCGTCCCGCGCCACGCCCTGGCCGTTGCCCCGCGGGTATCGGATCGCGGTCGGGTGCCCGGTGGTGAACGCCGTCGCCACCAGGTGCCGCAGCTCGTTCTCGTCCTTGGGGGCCGCCACCATCATGTTCGGGAAGACGCGCAGGTACGTCAGGTCGAAAACGCCGTGATGGGTCGGGCCGTCGGCCCCGACCACGCCGGCGCGGTCGAGGGCGAAGACGACCGGAAGGTCCATCAGGCAGACGTCGTGCATGATCTGGTCGTACGCCCGCTGGAGGAACGTGGAGTAGATCGCGCAGACCGGCCTCTGCCCCTGCGTGGCGAGGCCCGCGGCGAAGAGGACGGCGTGCTGCTCGCAGATCCCCACGTCGAAAGCCCGGTCGGGGAAGCGCTTGGCGAACTTGTCGATGCCGGTTCCCTCAGGCATGGCCGCGGTGATCCCGACGATCCGGGGGTCCTTCTCGGCCAGCTCGACGAGCGTGTCGGCGAAGACGGACGTGTAGCTCGGCGGCGCGGGCTTCTTGGGCACCTCGCCCGTCTCCACCTTGAACGGCGCCGGGCCGTGCCAGAAGACCGGGTCGTTCTCGGCGAACTGGTAGCCCTTCCCCTTCACCGTCCGGGCGTGGATCAGGACCGGGCCGTCCACCGCCTTGGCCTCGCGAAGCGTCCGGATCAGCGTGGGGATGGAATGGCCGTCGATCGGACCGACGTAGCGGAAGCCGAGCTCCTCGAAGAGCGTGCCCGGCACCAGGACCTTCTTGAGGCCGTCCTCGAGGTGCTCGGCGAGCCCGGCCAGCTTCTCGCCGGCGGGCAGCTTCTTCAGGACGTGGGCGACGTCCTCGCGCACGCGGTTGTAGATCTGGCCGCGGGCGATCCGGAGGAGGTAGCCCGACATCGCGCCGACGTTCGGCGAGATCGACATGTCGTTGTCGTTCAGGATGACGATCAGCTTCTTCTTCAGGTAACCGGCCTGGTTCAGGCCTTCCATCGCCACGCCGCCGGTGAGGCCGCCGTCCCCGATGATGGCCACCACGTGGTACGCCTCGCCCCGCTCGTCGCGCGCCGCCGCCATCCCGAGCGCCGCCGAGATCGAGGTCGAGGCGTGAGCCGCTCCGAAGACGTCGTACTCCGACTCCGAGCGGTTCGTGAAGCCGGAGATCCCGCCCTTCTGGCGAATCGAGGTGAGCTGAGCGCGCCGGCCCGTCAGAACCTTGTGGGGGTAGGTCTGGTGCCCGACGTCCCACACCAGGAGGTCGCGCGGTGTGTCGAACACGTAGTGGAGCGCGACCGTCAGCTCGACCGCGCCGAGCCCCGAGGCGAAGTGCCCGCCGGTGGTCGACACCGCGTCGATGACGAACGTGCGGAGCTCGTCGGAGAGGACCTGCAGCTCGGGCACGGTGAGGTTCCGGAGGTCGCGGGGCCAGCTGATCCGGTCGAGGAGCGGGGTCTGCCGGAAGGTCTTCATCGTCATCGGGATCTCTCCGAGGCGCGGATATTAGCGGTTTGCCTTCGCTGGCCCGAGGCTAGCACAAGTCACTTTGCGTCACAAAGCCAAGCTGGGAGAGGTCAACGGCTGCGACGCCCGGCGAAGCCCGCGAGGGCGCCGAGAAGGCCGCCCTCCCCTTCGATGGCTGCCGCGCCCGCGAGCGCCGACCCGAGAGCCGCGTCCCGCTCACGGTACGCCCCCTCGAGACCGAAGACCGACGGATACGTCAGCTTCCCCTGCGCCGAGTCCTTTCCGGCGGTCTTCCCGAGCGTGCCGCTGTCGGCGGTGACGTCGAGGAGGTCGTCGGCGATCTGGAACAGGAGCCCGAGCGCCCGTCCGAACGAGGCGATCGACGCGCGCCGGGCCGCGTCGGCGCCGGCATGAAGCGCGCCCAGCTCGAGCGACACGGAGAGGAGCCGTCCCGTCTTCTTGGCGTGGACCTCGCGCAGCCGCCCGTCGGCCCCGTCGCCGAGATCGGCGGCGCGGCCGGTGTATTCGAGGTCGAGCGCCTGCCCCCCCGCCATCCCGTCCACGCCGATCGCGGAGGCCAGGAGCGCCACCGCCTCCGCGCGACGGCCGGCCGAGGCGTCGCCGCGGGGACGCGTCGCGAGGACCTCGAAGCCGAGGGTCTGGAGCGCGTCCCCCGCCAGCAGCGCCGTCGCCTCGCCGAAGACGACGTGGCACGTCGGCTTGCCGCGCCGGAGGGAGTCGTCGTCCATGCAAGGCAGGTCGTCGTGGATGAGCGAATACGTGTGGAGGAGCTCGAGCGACGCCGCAGCCTCCGCCAGCTCCTCGCGCGAGCCGCCGCTCCCGGGGCCCAGCACGTCGAACGCGGCCAGGAACAGGATGGGACGCAGCCGCTTTCCCCCGGCCAGCGTGCTGTAGCGCATCGCCGAGACCAGGTCCATCGGAGCGCTCCCGGCTGGCGGGAGGACCCGTTCGAGAGCGGCGTCGACCTCGACGCGGCGCTCCTCGAGGTACGCCCCGAGGTCGAGCTCCGGAGCCGTCATGCCGTCACGGCTCCTCGTCGCCGGCCAGGTCGTCGTCCTCGCCGGCGTCCATGGGCTCGGTGAGGAAGCCGTCCGGCGTCTCTTTCAGGACGACCTCCACCCGCTTCTGGATCTCCTCGATCTTGCCGCGGCAGAGCCGGGAGAGGGCGATCCCCTCCTCGAAGAGCGCGAGCGACTTCTCGAGCCCCTTCTCGGGGTCCTCCAGCTCCGCGACGATCGCCTGGAGCCGCTCCAGCGCCTTCTCGAACGTGAGATTACGAGCCTGTGCCACCGGTCCTCCTCCCCGGGCTCCCCGCCCGGACCTCGCGCACCTCGGCCGAGACCTCACCTTCCGAGAGAAGCACGCGGATCGCGTCCCCGACGGCGACGTCGCCGGCGCGGCGGAGCGGCCGGGTGCTCCCCTCCCGGTAGGTGACCGAGTAGCCCCGCGCGAGGACGCGCAGCGGGTCGATCGCGGACAGCTGGGCGGCGAGGCTCCCGAGCCCCTCGCCCGCCGCGCGCAGGATCGCCCGCATCCGGGTCGCCAGGGCTCGCTCGTCCCGGGCGAGCCCCTCGAGCACGTGCGGGAACGCCGCCCGCGACGGCCACCCTCGCAACCGCTCGTCGGCGGCCGCGAGCCGCGTGGCGTAGACGGAGGGGAGGTCGCGCACCGACGCCACCAGTGCCCGGCGCGAGGCCTCCGTCTCCTGGCGAGCCCGCGACACGCGCGAGGGGAAGCTCCCCAGCCCCGCCGACCCGGCGAGAGCCATCAGCGCGGCGCGCGACGACGCGAGCTGAGACCGCATCTGGAAGAGGAGCCTGCGCTCGGAGACCGTCAGACGTCCCTCCAGCTCCTCGCGCCGAGCGACCACCAGCTCGGCGGCCTGCGACGGCGTGGCCGCCCGCACGTCCGCGGCGAGGTCGGTGAGGGTCACGTCCACCTCGTGCCCGACCGCCGAGACGGTGGGGATCGACGAGGCGGCCACCGCGCGCACGACCCGCTCGTCGTTGAACGCGGCGAGGTCCTCCTTGGAGCCGCCGCCCCGCGCCACGATCAGCACGTCGGACGCGCCGGTGCGCGAGAAGGCCCGGATCCCCCGGGCGATCTCGACCGGCGCCCCTTCACCCTGTACGGCGACCGGGTAGATCGTGACGTGGGCGTTCGGGAACCTCACCCTCAGGACCTTCAGGACGTCGCGCACCGCCGCCCCGTGCCGCGACGTCACCACGCCGATCCGCCGCGGGAGCGCGGGGAGCGGGCGCTTGCGGGAGAGGTCGAACAGCCCCTCCGCCGCGAGGCGGGCCTTGAGCTGCTCGAACGCGATCTGCAGCGCCCCCGCGCCGGCGGGCTCCAGCTCGGCCACCACGAACGAGAGCTTTCCGGAGCGGGGATAGACGTCGGGTCGCCCGCGCGCCAGGACCACGAGGCCCGGCTCGACGGCGAAGCGGAGGCGGGCGACGTCGTCGGCCCACATCATCGCGGGGAGGGACGCCTGAGCGTCCTTCAGCGTGAAGTAGGCGTGGCCCGACGACCACACCTTCCAGTCCCCCACCTCGCCACGGACCCAGGTGTCGGGGAGGGCCGCCCGGAACACCCCGTTGACCCGTGCGACGAACGCCGACACGGTGAGGGCGCGATCGGCCGGGCCACCGAACAGCGGGCCGGGCTCCGCCGTACGTCCCTGCGCGGGCTGCGGTCGCCGGTACGGGGGGCGGGAGCTCATGCCGGCGCGGATTCTAGGTCCCCGCCGGGCGGCGGGAGCGCGAACGGAAGCGTGGCGACGATGAGGATCGTCATCAGCAGCTCGACGTCGCCGAAGTTGTACTCGAAGAGCCCGGCCACCGTGAGCGCGGCCACCACGGCCACGCTCCCCCGGATCACCGAGCGCTGCGCGGCCAGCGGGCGCTCCCGGTTCCGCCGCACCGCCCCCGCCGTGAACGCCGCGAGGAACGCGAGGTACGCGAGCAGGGACGGGATCCCGGTCTCGGCCGCGATCATCACCAGGTTGTTGTGGAGGTGCCCCGGATGCGGGTCGACGAAGCCCTCCCGGCGATAGACCGGATAGAGCGCCTTCACGCGCGCGGGTCCGACGCCGAAGAGGGGCCGATCCGCGATCATGCCGGCTCCGGCCCGCCACATCACGAAGCGGTCCTTCACCGTCTCGTCGTTCGGGTCGAACGACGAGAGCGCCCGCTCCCAGACGCCGACGGGCATCAGCATCAGGAACGCCACGCCCCCGATCGGGACGAGGACGGCCAGACGCGGCCGGGAGAGCGAGAAGAGGGCGAGCAGCCCGGCGCCGAGCCCCAGGTAGGCGTTCCGCGTCAGCGTGAGCGATACCGCCACGATCCCCGCGATCGCCACCGCGACGTCGGCGACTCGGGAGAAGGCGCCCCGGTACGCGCTGAGGCCGCGCGACAGGAGGAGAAGGGAGAGCGACATCAGCAGCCCCGCGTACGTCATGTAGACCGACATCCCGCCGGAGAGCCGCTCGTCCAGGTTGTTCTTCCCCGCGACGTACTCCAGGAGGCCGCGCACCACCAGGTAGACCGCGGTGAGCCGCCAGACGTCGAGGAGCAGATGGACGTCGTCCTCGTCACGGAGCAGCGCGAGCGTGAACGGCACCAGCAGGAACGTACCGAAGCCCTTGATCTGGATCAGCGAGCGCGCTGGAAGCGTGGAGAAGAAGCAGGACAGGATCGACAGCACGACGAACGCCCCGATCACGCCGTGCAGGGGCGAGCGCCGCCGGAACGGCTCCCAGAAGTCCCCCCCGGCGCGAGCGACCCGCGTCCGCCAGACGAGCGTGAAGACGAGGCACGAGACCAGCGCGATGTTCGCGAGCGCGGGCCCGAAGACGAGCCCGGCGGCGAGGAGGAAGAAGACGAACGACGCGCGCTCCCAGCCGGAGCGGCGCGCGACCGGCGCGGGCAGGAACGTCCGGCTCAGGCCCGCGCGTCCGACGTCAGCGCCTCCTCCACCAGGAGGATCGGGATGTCGGAGACGATCGCGTAGACGTTCCCGCAGGCCGCGCAGTGGAGCCCCTCGGTTACGACCGGCTCCTCGTCGCGGAACTTCTCGCGGTACTTCTCGACGAGGCCGCTCGCGACGTCGGGCTTCAGCCGGCAGACCGTCACGGCGGGCCGGGAATCACAGGCGGGGCAGGCGAGGATCTCGAGCAGCTCGGGGTCGACGGGCATGGCGAGATGGTATCAGCGCGCGGGCCGTTCGACTCGTGGAGAACGGAGGGAGATCGAGCCGCTGAGATCCGAGAAGCCGAATCGGCCTGGCGACACCGGCGCCCCAAAGACAGAACGTCGAGGGACGAGCGGGTCCTCGGACGGTGAGGCAGCCCGGTCTGGCGGGTGAGGCGCTCGCGAGGCGCCTCGAGCACGGCCGAGGACCCGCCGCGCGCAGGGCGACCGCGTGCGTCCCACCCGTCGGGCCCCCACCCGCCCGGAGGAAGGGGTCAGGCGGGCAGCTTCTCCTGGATCGACGTGATCGCCCGGGCGCGTCCGGTCTCCTCGTCGACGTCGACGATCGCCCCGCACATCCGGACGTCCCGCGTGGCCGTCTCCATCGAGCGAGGCGTCTGGTAGAGGAACTTCTCCAGGATCGCCTTCGGGTCGAAGCCGATGATCCCGTCGTACGCGCCGGTCATCCCGGCGTCCCCCTGGTAGGCGGTCCCCTTCGGGAGGATCCGCGCGTCCGCGGTCGGCACGTGGGTGTGCGTGCCGATCACCAGGGACGCCCGTCCGTCGAACCACCACCCGATCGCCTGCTTCTCGGACGTCGCCTCGGCGTGGATGTCGACGAGGATCACTTTCAGGTCGGGACGGGCGGCCTTCATCTCGGCGAGCGCCTGGTCCCCCACCCGGAAGGGTGAGTCGGTGTTCGGCATGAACACCTGCCCCTGCAGGTTCAGCACGCCGACCGGGATCCCGGACGGCGTCGGCTGGATCGCCCAGCCGTGGCCCGGGTTGCCGGGCGGGTAGTTGGCCGGACGGACGAGGTTCTCGATGTCGTCGAGGAGCGGCACGAAGTCCTTCTTGTCCCAGATGTGGTTCCCCGACGAGAAGATGTCGATCGGGAGCTTCGACAGCTCCGTGAAGAGGTCGGCCGTGACGCCGAACCCTCCCGCCGCGTTCTCGACGTTCACGACCGTGAAGTCGATCTTCTCGCGGGAGATCACCTTCTCGAGTAGGTTCAGGGCCTTGCGTCCGGGCTTCCCGACGACGTCACCGATGAAGAGGAGCTTCAAGAAAAGGGGCCTTTCTACCGGCCGCTACGGGCCGGGGTCTTCGGGACCGGTTACTTCGCGAAGTCGACGGCCCGGGTCTCACGGATCACCGTGATCTTGATCTGACCCGGGTACTGGAGCTCGGCCTGGATCCGCTTCGCGAGGTCCTTCGACATCCAGAAGCACTCGTCGTCGGTGACCTTCTTGGCGTCCACCACGACCCGCAGCTCGCGGCCGGCCTGGATGGCGAAGGTCCGCTCGACCCCCTTCATCCCGTCGGTCATCTTCTCGAGCTTCTCGAGCCGCTTGACGTACGTCTCCAGGATCTCGCGCCGGGCGCCGGGCCGTGCCGCCGAGATGGCGTCGGCCGCGTTGACGATCACGGCCTCGATGGTGCGCGGCTCGTAGTCGCCGTGGTGGCACTCCATGCCGTGGATGACGGCTTCCGATTCGCCGAACTTCTTCAGGACCTGCCGGCCGAGCTCGAGGTGCGTCCCCTCCTGCTCCCGGTCGATCGCCTTGCCGATGTCGTGGAGGAGGCCCGCCCGCTTGGCGACCGTCACGTCCGCCTTCAGCTCGCTGGCCAGATGGCACGAGGCCCAGGCGACCTCCATCGAGTGCTGGAGGACGTTCTGCCCGTAGCTGGTCCGATACTTGAGGCGGCCGAGCATCTTGATCAGCTCGGGGTGGAGGTCGGCGATCCCCATCTCGTACGCCGCCGCCTCTCCCGTCTGCTTGATCGTCTCCCACAGCTCCCCGCGGACCTTCTCGACGACCTCCTCGATCCGGGCCGGGTGGATACGGCCGTCCTGGATGAGGCGCTCGAGCGCGCGCCGGGCCACCTCGCGGCGGATCGGCTCGAAGGACGACAGGATGATCGCCTCGGGCGTGTCGTCGATGATGATGTCGATCCCGGTGGCGGCCTCGACGGCCCGGATGTTCCGGCCCTCGCGGCCGATGATCCGCCCCTTCATGTCGTCGGACGGAAGGTCGAGGACGGTCACCGTGCTCTCCACGACGTACTCGGACGACATCCGCTGGATCGTCATCGAGAGGAGCCGCTTCGCCTTCTGGTTGGCGGTCTCCACGGCCTCCTCCTCGATGCGCCGGACCATGCCGGTCGCCTCGAGGCGGGCCTCGTTCTCGAGGTCGCGGATCAGGTCCTTCCTGGCCTGGTCGGCGGTGAGGCCGGCGATCTGCTCGAGCTTGACCCGCTGAGCGGCGACGAGGGCGCTCGCGTCCTCCTGGGCCTTCTCGGCGATCTCGTCCGCCCGCTTCTCCCGCTTGGTCAGGTTCGTGGCGCGGTTCTCGTTCTCGGTCTCGCGCTTCTCGACGTTGGTGAGCTTCTTGTCGAGGAGCTCCTCCTTCTGGAGGATCCGCTTCTCGATGTCGTTCAGCTCGGTACGCCGCCGGCCGATCTCGGCCTCGGCCGACTCGCGGGCCTTGAGGACGCGCTCCTTGGCATCGAGCTCGGCCTTCTGGGCCTCGGCCTCGGCCTTCTTCAGCTGGAGCTGCGCGGTCTCCAGCGCCTTCTTCGACTCGATCTGGGCCAGGGCCTGGGCCGCCTCGGCGTCCTTCTTGGCCTTCGCCCCCTGGAAGAAGAAGTAGACGCCTCCGCCCGCGAGCACCAGCCCCAGGACGATGAAAGCAATGTTCACGGGTCTCGATCCCCCTCGATCTTCGTTATCGAGGGCGGTCCGGGTCGGGAAGGGGTCGATGAGGTCCTAGGTCGATTCCTCGGAAGAATGTCCCCCCGGGGGCGCCGGGAAGGCGGGTGCCTTCCGGATCGGGACTCCGCCTCGGCCGTGTGAGCGTCGTCGATTGAACCCTACGTTAAGCAGGGCGAGCCCTCCGGGGCAGTCCATCAGTTCCTCGGGCCGGCGCGAGCCGGCGGGAGGCATCACAGGGCGGCCTGAATGCGGAGAACTCTTGACGCTCATATCGGTTCAAGGACATTGCCCAATCACGCACCGCGCAGGGTCCCGATCATCTCGGCGTTGCCCCGGGAGGACGCTTTCAGGATCTCATCGAGCTTCTCGACGAGGCGGCCGGCTCTCTTCTCGAACCGCCCCGGATCGCTCTCGTTTGCTCGTGCTCGAAACTGGTGGAACTCGTCGGAGATGTTGAGCGCCGTCAGGATGGCGATCTTGGTGGCGTCGATCGTCGGCGCGTGCTCGGCCACCTCGCGCATCTTGCCGTCGACGAAGGCGGCGAGCTCCTGGATGTAGCCTGGATCCCCAGCGGCGCGGACCGAATAGGTCTGCCCGAAGATCTCCACCTGGGTCACCCCCGGCCGCCGGTTGTCCATCTGCTCTCCGCCCCGTGCCGGCGCCCACGGAAGGCGCCGATCGGCCGGGAGGATAGCACGCGGCCGTGGCTACTCCGCTGAAGCGGACGGCTCCCCGGACTCCTCCAAGCTCTTGATCAGGCGTTCGATACGGGTCCGCACCGATTGGCGCTCCTCCTCGTAGCGGGCCACCTTGACCGACGCCTCGTCCCCCTGCAGGACCGCCAGCTCCCGAGCCTCCTCGACCTCCTTCTTCAGCCGGTCCCGCTCCGCGGCGGTCTCCACGATCGCGCCCTTCAAGCGAGCGTTCTCGGCGGCCAGGTCCCTCACGCGGGAGGAGAGACGGTCGACCTTCTCCTCGAGCTGGGCGAAGACCTCGTCCATCGTCGGTCCCTCGGGTGCGGGGGCGGCTTCAGCCTTCTTGCTCATCAGAGTCCTTCCAATCCGTCGATCCGGGTCTCGCCGAGGGCCAGGAGCCGCCGGGCGGCGTCATCCCGCCAGGAGTTGACCTCCTCGCGGGACAGTGAGCGCTCCGGCGAGCCGAAGCGGAGGTTGAGGGACGTCTTCAC
Organism: uncultured Holophagales bacterium; assembly: GCA_964384675.1. GTDB lineage: Bacteria > Acidobacteriota > Thermoanaerobaculia > UBA5066 > UBA5066 > CAYLNK01. The sequence goes on from CAYLNK010000147.1 coordinate 11,944, forward strand.
GAATCCTTCCGGGACCCCGGCGCCCTGATAGCGGCTCCGGGCGTCGACCGTCAGGAGCTCCGCCGGAGCGTCGCGCTTCACGGCGTCGACGAGCGCCCGGAACGGGACCGGGATCCGGTGCGTCACCGTGACGTCGACGTCGCTCCCCGGGAAGCGGGACGGCATCTCCACGGACGTCGGCGGCGGCAACGGCACGATCGCGGCGAGGTCGAGGTCGGCCACCACCGGCTCGACGAGGTCGTACGCCGTCGCGATCCCCGGCGCGAGGACGCCGACCCAGCCCGCCGGCGTGCCGTCGGCCGCGACGACGCGGGCGGTGCGGCCGGGGGTGAGGAACGGCGACGTCTCGGCGCGAAAGGCCGGAACGGTGGCGCCGAGACCTGCGAAGAGCGCCGCCACGACCCCGGACCCGTCGAAGAAGTCGACCGGTCGCGCGGTCTCGGACCAGTGGCCTCCCTCCTGCCCGTGGAGGAGGAACGTCACGGACCGGCGCTCCCGGATCTCGGCGCCGTCCCGTCCGAACGCCCGCCCGACCTCGAACAGGGCGAGGTCCCGCGCGCCGCGGCGGACGTTGTGCTGGGCCGACGCGAGAAGCCCCGCGAGGGGGGTCGCCCGCATGACGGAGTACGCCTCCCCCAGGGGGTTCGCCAGCACCACGGGATCCCCGGGCGCCAGCGTCCGGAACGGCTCGTTCTCGCGCGGCGATACGAACGAGTACGTCTGCGCCTCGACGAGGCCCGAGCCGGCCAGGAGATCGCGCACCCGGTCCTCGAGCGACGATCTCTCGTCGGACGCCGCCGGCACGCTGCCGGCCGGCAGTGTCTCGGGCAGCTGGTCGTAGCCGACGCAGCGGATCAGCTCCTCGATCAGGTCCACCTCGATCCCGACGTCCACCCGCCACGACGGTACCGTGACCGCCGTGTGGCCGAGACCGTCCGTGCGCGGCTCGAAGCCGAGCCCCTCGAGGATGGCGAACGCGTGGGACTTGTCGATCCGCATCCCCAGGAAGGCGTCGCGCCGCTCCGAGCGCAGCGTGAGCTCGAGCCGCGGGCTCTTCCGGGCGACGACGTCGATCCGGCCGGCGGCCACCGTGCCGCCCGCGTCCGCGACGATGAGCCGCGCGGCGCGGTCGAGCCCCTCGACCGTCGTCTCCGGATCGGTCCCGCGCTCGAAACGGTGCGAGGCGTCGGTGTGCATCCCGAGGGCCCGCGCCGTCCGGCGCACCACGGTGGGATCGAAGTGGGCGGACTCGAGGAGGATCCGGGTCGTCGATGGTCCGATCGCGGTGTCGAGCCCTCCCATCACGCCGGCGAGCGCCACGGCCTTCTCGGCGTCGGCGATGACGAGGTGGTCGGGCGCCAGCGTGCGGGTGACGCCATCGAGCGTGACGAGCGTCTCCCCCGCCCGGGCCCGTCGGACGACGATCTGCGCCCGGCCGTCCGGCCCCTTCGCCAGCTTGTCGAGGTCGAAGGCGTGCATCGGCTGGCCGATGTCCCAGAGGACGTGGTTCGTGGCGTCGACGGGGGCGCTGATGGCGCTCGCCCCGATGGCGGTGAGGCGTTCACGCACGGCGGCGGACGCCGGCCCGACGCGGATCCCCTCGATCACACGCGCCGAGTAGCGCGAGCAGAGCGACGGCTCGTCGATGCGGACGGAGGCGAGCGACTCCGCCCGCGTCGAACCCTCGGCGAAGGCGGGCGCCGGCGGGTCGACGAACGCGCGTCCGATGGCGAGCGCCGCCTCCCGCGCCACGCCGCGGTGGTTCATGGCGTCGGGACGGTTCGCGGTGATCTCGAGGTCGAGGACGGCGCCGGCGCCCTCGCCCTCCACCCCCTCCGCGGTCAGGCCGGCGGCGGTGAGGCGTTCGGCCAGCTGCCGCGCGTCGATCGGGTCGGCGCCGGACAGGTACGAGGCGATCCACTCGAGACGGAAGCGCATGGGCGAGGGACCCTAGATCCAGGTCCGGTCGAGGAACCGGACGTCGTTCTCGAAGAGGAGGCGCAGGTCGGGGATGCCGTGGACGAGCATCGCCACGCGGTCGATCCCCATCCCGAACGCGAAGCCCGAGTACCGCTCGGGATCGATGCCGCCGGCGGCCAGCACGTTCGGATGCACCATCCCGGCGCCCATGATCTCGATCCAGCCGGAGCCGGAGCAGATCCGACACCCCTTCTGCTCGCAGAAGACGCAGGAGATGGCGACGTCAACGCCCGGCTCGACGAACGGGAAGAACGTCGGGCCGAAGCGGACCTTCGTGCGCGCCGAGAAGAGCTGCTTGGCGAACGCCCCGAGCGTCCCCTTCAGGTCGGCGAACGTGATCCCCTCGTCCACGGCCAGGCCTTCCATCTGGTGGAAGACGGGCGAGTGGCGCGGATCGATGTCGTCCTTCCGGTAGACGCGGCCGGGGATCATGATCCGGATCGGCGGCTTGTGCTTCAGCATCGTCCGGATCTGCACCGGCGAGGTGTGTGTCCGGAGAAGGAGCCGGTCGTCGCCGGTCCCGCCCCCCTCGACGAAGAACGTGTCGACCGCGTCGCGCGCCGGGTGGTCGTGCGGGAAGTTGAGCGCCCCGAAGTTGTACCAGTCGCTCTCCACCTCGGGCCCGTCGGCGACCGCGTACCCGAGCGAGCGGAACGCGGCCTCGATCCGGCGCCGCACCACCGTGAGGGGGTGCAGACGGCCGACCCGCGGAGCGCGCGGCGGCAGCGTCACGTCGACGGCGCGGGCGGCCTCGGCCGCCGCCGCG
>CAYLNK010000148.1:0-14676 GCA_964384675.1 uncultured Holophagales bacterium
GAGCGCCTCGGCCAGGCTCGCGTGCGTCGCCGCGACGTCCGGCGCGGCCTCGACGGCGGCGCCGAAGAGGCGGACCGCGCTCGCCACGGCGGAGCCCCGCTCGTTGAGCGCGTAGCGGCCCTTCAGGAGGAGGTCCCACGCCTCCCTCGGAAGCGCCGCTCTTCCGGCGCCGCCTTCCCGGAACGGCACCGCCGCCGCTCTCGCGATGCGGCGCGCGAGGTCGTCCTGAACGGCCAGGGGGCTCGCCGCCGGCCGGTCGTAGCTCTCGGCCCACAGATGCGTCTCGTCGCTCGCGCGGATGAGCTGCGCCGTCACCCGCAGCTCCCCCGCCTCCTTCCGCACGCTCCCCTCGAGGACGAGGTCGGCGCGGAGGTCGCGCGCGATCCCGGCGATCGTCTTCGTCGTCCCCTTGAACGCCATCGCCGAGGTCCGGGCGATGACGGCGAGCCGGCTCGGCTCGTTGACGGAGAGCCGCGCGATCAGCTCCTCGGTCAGACCGTCCGCGAGGTACTCCTGCGACGGGTCGCCGGAGAGGTTGATGAACGGAAGGACGGCGATCACCGTGACGCCGGGCGGGCCGCTCCTCCTGGCCGCCCGGCCCCGCCAGCCGAGGGCGAGCGCGACGGCAAGGACGGCGAGAAGACCGAGGACGCCGAGGACCGTCGGGCCGCCGGGGAAGGCGCCCGGGATCGAGCGGGGTGAGGCGCCGGGGACGCCACGAAGCGGGTGCGCTCCGCCCCCCGTACCGGCAGGGGCACCCGGCGACCCTTCCCCCGTCGGCGCGCCAGGAGGCGGGGGCGCGTCCGCCCGACCGCCCTCGCGCGCCGGCCGGTCCTCCTCGACCACGTCGACGGGCGCCACGAAGCGGTACCCCCGCTTCGGCAGCGTCTCCAGGTAACGGGGGGTGCCCGCCTCGTCGCCGAGCGCCCGGCGCACCTGGCGGATGCAGGTGTTCAGCCCGGTCTCGAAATCGACGGTGACCTCGCCCTCCCAGACGACGGCCCTGAGCTCGTCCCGGGTCACGACCTCGCCCGCGCGTCCCGCGAGGTGGCCCAGGGCGCGGGCCGGCTGGAGCGGCAGACGCACCACCTCACCGTCGCGCCGGAGCTCCCCGGTGCAGGCGTCGAGCTCGAACGGTCCGAAGCGAAGTCGCTGTTTCAGAGGGATTTCATCTCCATCTCAGACGGAATCGCGAGCCACGCGCCGCGCCGCGCCGTACGTTGCCGGGAAAGGAGACCACCATGCCACGTGCCTCTCGCGTCCACGCCTTCGCCCTGGCCCTCGCCCTGGCCTTCGCCCTCGGAAGCGACCCGCCGCTCGTCGCACAGAACCCGACCGACTTCACCGCCGTCGACCAGATGATCAAGCGGAAGGACGCCGACGGCGCGGTGAAGGCCCTCCAGGCGATCGTCAAGGCGGAGCCGGGAAACAAGGGGGCCTGGGTGCGGCTGGGCAGCGTCCTCATCAACGTGGAGGGACGTGCCGCGGAATCGGCCGCCGCGTTCGAGAGGGCGCTCGCCATCAAGGAGGACTTCCGCACGATGTACAACGCCGGCTGCGCCCACGCGCGCGCCGGGGCCACCGACAAGGCCTTCGCCCACCTCACGAAGGCCGTGGAGAACGGAGGCTTCACACCCGCCGTGCTCGACCAGGACACGGACCTCGCCAGCCTCCGCCGCGATCCGCGCTACGCCGCCCTCAAGGAGAAGGCGGCGCGCAAGTCGGAGCCGTGCCTCTTTCAGAAGGAGTCCTCCGAGTTCGACTTCTGGGTCGGCGAGTGGAACGTCCATCCGAACGGCGTCGACCGGCAGGTCGGGCAGAGCCGCATCGAGAAGATCCTGTCGGGCTGCGTCCTCCTCGAGAGCTGGACCGGGTCGACCGGCTGGTCCGGCAAGAGCTTCAACGTCTTCGACCAGGACCGGAAGCGGTGGCACCAGACCTGGGTGGACCAGTCCGGGGGCATCACGCACTTCGTGGACGGCGAATACAAGGACGCCGCCATGCGCTTCCGGACGGAGCCGAAGCGCGACGACAAGGGCGTCCTTTCCCAGCGGCTCCTGACGTTCACCAACATGAGCCCCGATCGCGTCCGCCAGCACTCCCAGCTCTCGACCGACGGGGGACGCACCTGGACGGACGAATACGACTTCATCTACGAGCGGAAGAAGTGAAGGTTGCGGGGGGGGCGAGCGGGTGAGACCGATCACCGCGCCTCTCCCCCCTCGCGGTGCGATCATCCGGCATCGAAACCTCGCTCCTCTGCCCGACCTGCCACGCGGCCGTCGCGCCCGGGGCCCGAGCCTGTCCGGCGTGTGGCTCCGAGGTCCGCTCGGAGTCTCAGGCGCCGACGTACGCGGCGCCCCGCGAGGCGCACCCCTCGCCCGCACCGCCCGAAGGAAGCCCCGGGGTCCGAACGGAGAGCTGGCCGGAGACGACGGACCGAGACCGGGGATGCGCACCCACGGCTCCTGCACGTGGCACCTACTGGCAGCAGCTCTGACGCCTCGGGCGGGACGGGGGTGGGGAAGTCCCTCCTCGGCGCACCTGCCGGGATCCGGTCCCGGGCGGCCTCGGGTCAGCGGGGCCGGTAAAACTGCAGCCCGTTGCCGTCGGGATCCCGCAGATGGAGCTCACGCGTGCCCCACGGCGTGTCGCCCGGTCTGGACCACGGTCCGACGTCGAGCGCGTCGTCCGGGAGTGCCCCCGTGGAGCGGAAGGCGCGGAAGAGGTCGTCGACGTCCGTGACGAGGAAGCGGTACACCGGCCGGTCGCGGCCGGGCGCGTCCGAGGCGTCGGCGTTCCACTGGAGGTGCAGGGTGACGTCGTCACGGGTAACCGCGGCGTAGGTGGGCGCCGTGGCCGGGTCCTGGAAGGTCGCGTCGAAGCCGAGGAGCGAGTAGAACGCGATGGAGGCGGAGACGTCGCTCGACATCAGGACGGGATGAACGGCCAGGAGGGTGGCTGACATGGCGCTTCCTCCAAGCGAGGTTGGGGAAGGGAGACCCGGGGACCCAGGGACTTCGATCGAGTGTACGCGAACGTCCCGGCGATCGACCGGCCTGGCCGGGCGGCCCGCTTCATTCCGTCGCCTTCCCGTGGCCCGCCTCGGACGCCGGGCCGAGGGTGAACAGCACCGACGCCCCTTTCCCCAGCTCGGCCTCCGCCCGTACCTCCCCGCCGTGTCGGCGGATCACGCGCGCCACGATCGCGAGCCCGATCCCGGTGCCCTCGAAGTCGCGCGGGGAGTGCAGGCGCTGGAATGGCGCGAACAGCTTGCCCGCGTAGGCCATGTCGAAGCCGGCGCCGTCGTCGCGCACGGCGTAGACGACGTCACCATCCGAGCGCGACGACTCGAACGAGACGCGAGCCTCGGTCCTGCCGCGGGTGAACTTCCAGGCGTTGCCGATGAGGTTGTCGAGCGCGATGCGGAGGAGGCGCGGATCGGCCCGGGCGACCAGCCCCGGCTCGGCGGTGAACGCGACGTGCCGGCCGGGATCTCGCCGCCGATGCTCGTCCACGAGCTCCAGCGCCAACGCGGTGAGGTCGACCTCCTGTCTCTCGAGCTCGGCTCGCGAGATCCGGGACAGCATGAGCATGTCGTCGATGAGGCTCCCCATGCGCTGCGCCGCGGCGCGGATCCGGCCGAAATAGCCGCGCCCGACGTCGTCCAGGCTGGCGGCATAGTCCTCGAGGAGCGCCTGGCTGAAGCCGTCGATGCTCCGCAGCGGAGCGCGCAGGTCGTGAGACACGGAGTAGCTGAACGCCTCCAGCTCGCTGTTGGCTGCTTGCAGGTCGCGTGTACGTTCCTGGACGCGCCGCTCGAGCTCCTCGTTCGACCGGCGAAGTCGCTCCTGCAGCGCCATCCGCTCCGTGATGTCCAGCAGAGTGAGGACGATGAGGCTGACGTCGCCGCCGCCGTCCCGGACGGGCATGCCGGTGTAGCTGCAGGTCCACTCGTAGCCGGTCTCGAGGTTCCGCAGGTGGATTTCCCGGTCCTGAAAAGACTCGCCGCGGATCGCGCACGACAGGGGCCAGTCGCCGAACGGAATGACCCGACCGTCGGCGTCGGTGAGCTCCCACTCGTCGGCGTACTCGTCGAGCTTGGCGTGCATGTCGTCCGTGGACGCGTAGCCGTGGAATCTCAGGGCAGCCGAGTTCATCGAGAGGCTCCCGCCCTCGCCATCGCTCAGCACCAGGCCCATGTTCGTGTTCTCGAAGGCCGCGGCCAGCTTGCCGCGCTCCAGCTCCAGCTCCGCGGTGCGCTCGCGGACGCGCCGCTCGAGGTCCTGGTTGGCCAGCTCGAGCCGGGCGTTGGCCTGCTGGACCTCCTGAGCCCGCAGGACGAGAGCGGCCTCCACCTTGACCACGCGCGTCCGCAGCTCTTCGGCGAGGACGCTCTGGTCGAGCCGTTCCTTCGCCAGGCGCACCAGCTCCGTGGCGTCCTCGACCTTGTGGATGATGTAGGCCACCCGGCCGTCCTGGAGGACCGGGACGTTGACGGGGCTCCAGTACCGCTCCTCGAACCCGCCGCCTTCGGATTCCGGGCGGCGGATGTCGTACTTCTGAAGGGCCATCGTGTCCGCGGCCTGGTTCGCGAGGACGCGCCCCAGCGAGGCGCGCAGGTTGGTCGTTCCGGTGGCGTGCTCGTCCTCGGGATTGTCCGGGAAGACCTCGAAGAGGCCCCGCCCCAGGATCCCCTCCCGGGTCGTCATCGTGGCCCTCAGGTACGCATCGCTGACCGCGACGATGGAGAGGTCGGGCGTGAGTACGAGACAGGGCGCGGGCGCGGACTCGAAGAGGGTCCGAAAATCCGGCTGAGGGTGGCGGTTGTCGCTCATGACGGGGTGCACGCCTGGTCGAGCCTGCCGTCAACCGGCTCGTCCACGGCGCCGCTCGTCTCCTTCCGGGTCACGGGCACGACGATCGGAGCCGTCAGGTGAGCGCATCGGTCGGTCACGCTCATGTGTTTCCCCTTCCTCCCCTTTTCTCCGGCGGCGGATCCGTTCCGGCGTCCTGTCGCTCCACGCGCGCCACCGTGGTCTGCCCGAGGAGGCGCGTCATCTCCGCCACCTGATCGGGTCGTACGGGCACGCCCAGCAGAGCCGCCAGCTCTAGGTTGAGATAGACGAAGACCGCCCCGAGCCACTGCTTCCGTCGCATACGTTCTCCTTCCACGGGTTCCCGGACTTCCTCGTCGCACGAGGAAGCGCGGGTGGGCCGCGAAGGAGCGCGGTGGGGCTCGCGCCGGTCGAGCCGGAGACGTAGACGGGGGGCGTGCCGTCTTCCACCGCCGGAGCGGGCGGCAGAAGGCTCGTGGATGCGGTGAGCGTGGCCGGAGTCGTGTCCGCACAGACCAGGACCGCCGTCACCAGGACGACCGCGATGAGCAGGAGCGCGCCCGCCTTCCGCATCACCCTGCCAGGCTATCACCGCCGCGCGTCGCCTCCTTTCCCCGGTCCGAACGAACTTGCGTCTTGGATACGCCTGCCGTAGGTTTCGGCTCGATGAGCATCCCGGGGGCCTGCTTCGTCGGAACGACGCTCTCGAAGCGCCCGGGTCAGCGCTGGGTCGTGGTCGCCTGGTCGGAGGACGGGGAGCGATGCGTGCTCGCCGCGCTGCCGGCGGAGCCGAACGCGACGCTGTCGAGCGCGCGCGGGGCCGACGCTCGGGTCGTGAAGGCGAGCGCCCTCCGGAGGGCCATCGACGGCGGCGTCCTCGTCGTGGCGGGCGGGCTCGGGGTCCCGGCGTTGACGCTCGTCGTCCGCGCGCTTCAGGAGGACGTCGCGACGCCGGGCCGGGTGCGCCAGCTGCTGGGGCGGCGCCCGGGCGCGTGAGCTTGCCGGGGCGCGCGGCCTGGGCGACAGTATCGGGCGATGAGCGTCACGCACGTCTTGGCGGTGTCCGGCAGTCTCAGAGAGGCCTCGTCGAACACGACCGTCCTTCACGCCCTCGGCCTCCTCGCGCCGCCGGACGTCGCGGTCTCGCTTCACCAGCCGCTCGACGGACTTCCGTTCTTCAACTCCGACGTCGAGGAGGCCGGGCTTCCCGCTTCGGTGGAGGCGTGGCGGTCGAGCATCGGCGCCGCCGACGCCGTGGTGATCTGCAGCCCGGAGTACGCCCACGGCGTATCCGGTGTCCTGAAGAACGCGCTCGACTGGCTCGTCGGCGGCATCGAGATCAACGGGAAGCCCGTCGCGGTGATCAACGCCCGGCCGCAAGCGACGATCGCTCATGGAGCCCTCGTCGAAACCCTCCGGATCATGGGGGCCCGCGTCGTCGACCAGACGCCCGTTCCCCTGACGGGCCGGAAGCTCGATCCCCGGGGCATCGCGTCAGACCCGGAGCTCTCGACCCTGCTCCGTTCCGTCCTCTCCACGTTGCGGCGGGCCTCGTCGGAGACCGAGCACGATCCCGCCGGCTAGAGCTGGCCGGCACCCACCATCCGGAGGGAGAGTCAGTGTCCTTCCTGCGCATCGAGCCCGTCACGGGCTACACCCCCACGATCGGCCGCCTGGTGTGCATGCTGACGTACGTGCGCGAGACGTTGATCTCGGCCGTGCGTGATCTCGGCCCGCGCGAGCTCGACCATCTCCACGACGCCACGAGCAATTCGATCGGCGCGCTCCTCTCCCACGCGGTCGCGGTGGAGCGCTACTACCAGCTCTTCACGTTCGAGGGGCGAGAGCCCTCGCCCGAGGAAGAGGCGAGCTGGTCGGCGGCTCTCGACCTGGGCGAGGCGGGACGACGGAGCCTCCGGGGGCACGACCTCCCGTGGTACCTCGAGGAGCTGGCGGCGACGAGAAAGGCCACGCTCGCCGCGCTCGCCGCGCGTGACGACGCCTGGCTGGAGCGGCCGCTGGAGCGCGATCCCCGGATGAACGCGCACTGGGCCTGGTTCCACGTGGCGGAAGACGAGACCAATCACAGGGGCCAGATCCGGTGGCTGCGAGCCCGCCTGCCATCGGCTGCCTCCTGACGGTCGCCGTTCGCCGGATGTCCTCCGGCCCGGACTGCCGATCTGGCATCGTTGTTGCGGCGTTCGATCAACGGAGGTGCACCATGCCCCTGTCTCTTCGCGATCTCGCGATCGGTGGATCGCTCTCGCTTCTCTGTGCGTCGCCCGCCGTCCGGGCCGCGGATCCGCCGAACGTCCCCGTCGTGTCCAGGAGCGAGTCCGTCGCCGGCTGCGCGTCGAAGGGGATCATCTCCCTCAACCTGAACGACATCTCCACCGACGTCCCCGCGATCCGGTCTCCGGAGATGCGGTTGAACGTGGCGAGGATGGGCGGGAACGTCGTGCTCGTGCTCCCGTCCTCACCGGAGTCCGAGGCCCTTCCCTCGGCCAGCGAGCGAGGCGACGGACCGCGTCAGGCTCGCCGCGTCGTCTCCGGCTCGGTCTACGCCTGCCCGGCGTCCAAGCTCCCGAAGGCGCCCGCCAAGGAGCGCTGAGCCTCCCGGGCCCCGAGCCGCAGGAGGTGAAGATGCGAAGGCGCCTCACGCCGTCGATCGTGGTTGCCCTCCTGACCGCCGCCAACGTGATCGCAGGAGCCTCGCGTTGCGCCAGCGGCCCACGGACCGACCCGCAGGTCGCCGCGGAGCGGGTCCGTAGCGCCGTGACCTCGGGGCAGTCCCAGGCCGAGGTTCGCGCGGTGGTCGGGGAGCCGGATTTCGTCTCCGACATTCGGCCGCCTGGGGTCCCGCAGATCACGACTCCCGCGCCCGCCGCGGAGGGGGACCTTCGGTTCTGGTACTGGGGCTCCCGGACCGATCCGGTTGCCTGGGTCGCGCTCTACAAGGGGACCGTCGTCTCGAAGTCGCCCTAGCCACGGGACTACGATCCAGAACGCGGCGGCCCTCCGGGCCGCGCGCCTGGAGAGCCATGAAGACGTTCTCTTTCAAGATCGACCCGCTCACCAGCGAGGAGTACTACGAGGTCTACCTCCGGGGGCAGCAGCTCCTGAACGACCCGCGCCTCAACAAGGGCTCGGGCTTCACGCGCGAGGAGCGGCTCGCCCTCGGGCTCGACGGGTTCCTCTCCTCGGCCTACTCGTCGATGGAGGACCAGGTCGAGCGCAGCCTCGAGGCGTACCGGCGCAAGCCGGACGACATGGAGAAGTACATCTTCCTGATGGGCCTCCAGGACCGGAGCGAGCCGCTCTTCTACCGGCTCCTCTGCGACCACCTGACGGAGATGGTGCCCATCGTCTACACGCCCACCGTCGGTCAGGCGTGCCTGGAGATGAGCCACATCCAGCGCCGGTTCCGGGGCGTCTTCGTGAGCCCGGACAACATCGACCGGATCGACGAGATCCTCCAGGCCGTCAACGTGCCGCACGTCTACCTCATCGTGGTGACGGACGGCGAGAGGATCCTCGGCCTCGGGGACCTCGGCTCGGACGGGATGGGGATCCCGATCGGCAAGGTGAGCCTGTACGTGGCGGCCGGAGGGCTCCATCCGGCGGTCTGTCTCCCGGTCTGCCTCGACGTCGGCACGAACAACGAGCGGCTCCTCGCCGACCCGCTCTACATGGGGCGCCGCCACCGCCGCCTCACCGGGGCCGCCTACGAGGACCTGGTCGAGCGATTCGTGCTGGGCGTGCGGCGCAACTTCCCGGACGCTCTCCTCCAGTGGGAGGACTTCGCCAAGCACACCGCGTTCCGGATCCTCTCCCGGTACCGCGAGCGGATCCTCTCGTTCAACGACGACATCCAGGGGACCGGCGCCGCCGCGCTCGCCGCGCTGATGACCGCGGTCCGCATCAAGAAGAGCACCTTCGCGGACCAGCGCTTCGTCGTGGTCGGGCTGGGCCAGGCCGGCTCCGGGATCTGCTACATGATCCGGACGAAGCTGCGCGAGGAGGGGCTCTCCGAGGAGGAGGCCCGTCGCCGCCTCTTCGCCATCGACATCCAGGGGCTCCTCGTCGACGACGATCCGGGGCTCGAGCCGCAGCAGAAGATCTACGCGCAGCGGCGGGACACGGTGGAGGGCTGGCGCCTCGACTCGCCCTCGCGCATCGGCCTCGAGGACGTCGTGAGGAACGCGAAGGCGACGGTCCTGATCGGTGTCACGGCCCAGCGGGGTCTCTTCTCGGCGGAGATCCTCGACCTGGTGGCGCGGAACACCGATCGCCCGGTCGTGATGGCGCTCTCCAACCCCACGTCGCGCACGGAGTGCACGCCGGAGGAGCTGGCGCGCGCCACCGACGGTCGCGGCCTCCTGGCCACGGGGAGCCCGTTCCCGCCGCTCGACTGGAACGGCCGGACGATCCGGACGTCGCAGGGGAACAACCTCTTCATCTTCCCGGGCGTCGGCCTCGGCGCGCTCGTCGCGCGGGCGCCGAAGGTCACCGACGCGATGTTCCTCGCCGCCACCCGCACCGTCAGCGAGATGGTGACGCCGGCCGAGGAGGAGCAAGGCCTGCTCCTCCCCGACATGGAGTCGATCCGCGAGGTGTCGGTGCGCGTCGCCACCGCGGTCGCGATCGAGGCGCGGGAGGCGGGGCTGGGCCGGCTCCTCCCCGACGCCGACCTCGCGGCCCTGGTCCGGAACGCACAGTGGAACCCGCGCTTCAGCCCGTACCGCGCGGGCCAGGCGGAAGCTGGCTAGTCCAGCCGGATGACGGGCCGCCGCGGCTGGCTCCGGCTCCTCCTGGCGACGGTCTCGGTGACCGCGACGCTGTTCGCTCTGGAGGCCGGCGCGCGGCTGATCGCCTACCGGAGCGACCTCCGTCAACTCGGGCGCTCCGCGTCCTTGCCGAAGGCGGGGGAGGCCGCGACGCTCGGGCAGATGCTGCGGCCCAGCGCGAACCGCCGGATCGTCTACGAGCTCGTTCCGGGCCTGTCCGTTCGGTTCATGGATCAGCCCGTCGAGACGAACGCCCACGGCTTTCGCGATCGGACGATCGCGTTCGAGAAGCCCGCGACCGTGCGCGTCGTGGGACTGGGCGACTCGATCATGTTCGGGTGGGGCGTCCGGGCGGAAGAGGGCTACCTGCGCGTCCTGGGCCAGCGGCTCCAGGCGAAGCATCCCGAGCGCACCTGGGAGGTCGTCAACACCGCGGTGCCCGGCTACAACACGGTGATGGAGGTCGAGACACTCGGGGAGAAGGGCCTCCGCTACGCCCCCGACCTCGTCGTCATCCAGTACGTGAGGAACGACCTCTCGCTCCCCAACTTCATCGTCGACCGGCGGGACTACCTGTCCCCGCGGTCTTTCCTGTGGAGCCAGCTGCGGGGAGGGATGAAGCCGCCCGAGCTGAGGGAAGCCCCCGAAGCGCCGGACGGCAGCGGGTTCGAGGACAACCCCGGAAGGGTTCCGCCGGAGTACCGGGACCTCGTCGGAATGGAGTCGTACCGGAGCGCGATGCGGGAGCTGCGGAGGCTGAGCGAGGCGCATCGGTTCGAGGTCGTCGTGCTGTGCAACCACTTCGGCAGGAACGCGGCGGTGAAGGAGGTCGTCACCGGCCTCGGCTTGCCGGCGCTGGACACCGAGGCCGCCTGGACGCGGCACTGCTCGGAGAACGGGATCGCCGACGGCGAGGCGGCCTGGAAGCTGAGCCCGACGGATGCCCATCCCTCGGCCGAGGGGCACCGGGTCATGGCCGAGGCGCTGCTCGCCCACCTCGAGGAGTCCGGGGCGATCCGTCGGATGATGAGGGAGTGAGAGGCGAGCTCATGGACGTACTCCAGGCCATCGGAAACACGAGGATCGTCCGGCTCCGCAAGGTCGTGCCGCCGGGCTGCGCGGACGTCCTCGTGAAGCTCGAGTGGGAGAACCCGACCGGCAGCGTCAAGGACCGGATGGCGCTGGCCGTCATCTCGCGAGCGGAGGAGGACGGCCGGCTGAGGCCGGGGGTCACCGTCGTCGAGTACACGGGCGGTAGCACCGGGGCCTCGCTCGCCCTCGTCTGCGCGGCCAAGGGCTACCCGTTGAAGATCGTCACGTCCGACGCGTTCGCCCGGGAGAAGCTGGACCAGATGGCGGCGTTCGGCGCGGAGCTGACGCTCGTCCCGAGCGAGGGCGGGCTCACGACGAAGAAGCTGATCCTCGACATGATCGAGGTGGCCCGGGGGCTCAGCCTGGAGCCGAACACGTACTGGACCGACCAGCTGAACAATCACGACAGCATCGCGGGCTACTTCCCGCTGGGCGAGGAGATCTGGAGCCAGGCTGACGGAGCGGTCGGAGCGTTCGTCCAATGCGTCGGCACCGGGGCGTCGTCGCGCGGGGTCGCGACGGTGCTGAAGAGGCACAGGCCGGACGTCGAGATCGTCGCGGTGGAGCCGGCCGAGTCACCGGTCCTTTCGGGTGGGCCGCCGGGGCCTCACAAGATCGAGGGCGTCGGGATCGGGTACACGCCCCCGCTCTGGGAGCCGTCCCTCGTGGACTCGATCGAGCCAGTCAGCACCGCCGACGCCAAGGAGATGGCGCGTCGGCTGGCGCGCGAGGAGGGCGTCTTCGCCGGTACGTCGTCCGGCGCGAACGTCGTCGCCGCGATCCGGGTCGGGCGCCGGCTGGGACCGGGCGCCACCGTGGTCACGCTGATGGCGGATTCGGGCCTGAAGTACCTGAACACCGACGTCTACAAGCAGCGGTAGGCGGCGGCCGCTCGGGCGGCCCAAGTTCCTGAAAAGGAAAAGGTTGAGTGACATCACGAAGTCCCGTGATGCCGTTCTGAGAGACAAATGAGCCCGCCGTGAGGCGATTCCGGCCCCCGCGACCCACGTTGGGCGCCATGAGAAACCGCACCCGCCCACCCGGCCTGGCAACGACCCTCCTCCTCGCGTCGTCGGCGCTCGCCTCCTCGGCGCCCGGGGCGAACCTCCTTCAGAACGGCGGCTTCGCGACCGACCTCTCCGGCTGGGAGGTCGTCGCGCCCGTCACCTGGAGTCCCGACGGCGATCGCTCGCCCGGTGCCGCCCAGCTCCAGGGGACGTTCGGCGGCATCGGCGTGCCCGCCCTCCGTACCTGCGCGGCCGTCCAGCCGGGCCTCCGATACGACCTGACCGCGGTCGGGCGCGTGCCGTACGACCCGGCGAGCGTCGGCGGACTCTCGATCCGCCTCCTCTGGCACGAGAGCCCGGGCTGCGCGTCCGACGCCCTCGGCGGCGGCGCCGACCTGGACGTCGACTTCCGCGGGGCGGTGGCGTGGCAGACGGTGCGTGCCGAGGGGATCGCGGCGCCCGAAGGGGCGGCGTCCGCCTCCGTCGTCGTCCTCGCGCGGTCCGGCGGTAAGCCGGCGCGCCTCTACCTGGACGACGTGTCGCTGGAGCCGGTACCCGCCGCCACCACGCTGATCGTCCCCACGGCGGCCAACGTCCTCGGGGCCGGCGGCGAGCGGTTCCAGAGCGACCTCTACGTGCGGAACCCGGAGGGCGTGGCCCGGGGCTTCGTGCTCCGCCTGCGCTGCGCGAGCGGGGTCCCGTGCGGCTCGGCGGCGATCGCCTACCCGATCGGTCCACGCGAGACGCGGGTCTTCCCCAACGTCCTCTCGACCGAGTTCCACCGCGACGCGTTCGCGTCGGCGATCGAGGTCGAATACGACCCCGCGGAGGGGCCGCTCCAGGCCTTCTCCCGCGCGACGACGCGGCACCCGGAGAACCCCGGCAACGGCATGTCGGTGCCGGCGCGCGGCCAGGCCCAGGCCCTCACCGACGCGCTGTTCCTGGGGCTCTCGGGCGCCGAGCCGTCGGCCTCGCGCCGCGTGAACGCCGGTGTCATGAACCCCGGACCCGCCGAGGCCACCATCGCGTTCGCCGCGCACGACGGCGACGGCCGGCTCCTGGGCACCGTGGTGCGGCGAGTCGCCCCCGGGGCCTGGCTGCAGCTGAACGACCTGTTCGCGGCGGCGGGTGCGTCGCTCGACACCACGAGGGGGGCGTTCGCGTCGTTCGCGTCGTCCCGGCCCGTGCACCCGTTCGTCATCGCCATCGACAGCACCTCGGGCGACCCCACCTGGGTCCCGCCCGTCAACGACCCGCAGATCCCGTGACGCGGACCGCGCGCGAAAGGACCCAAGTCATGACGTCCCACGCACCCCGCTTCCTCACGGTCGGCCTCGCCTCGCTGCTCCTCCTCGGGGCGACGGCCGCGCCCGCCGCCAAGCCGAACCTCGTCGGGAACGGCTCGTTCGACACGAACCTCTCCGGCTGGTCGCGCTCGGAGGGCGTCGGCTGGTCGCCGTTCGGCGCCTCCACGCGGGGCTCGGCGCGGATCGACGTCCAGAACGACGCGGTGGACCGCGACGTCCTCCTCCAGTGCGTGGCCGTGGAGGGCTACCGGCTCTACGACCTCGCCGCCTCGGCGTTCCTTCCGAGCGCGCCCCGCGCCACAGGCGGGCTGTCGGTTCGCGTCACCTGGTATCCCGCGGCCGGCTGCCAGGGGACACCTCTGCGCGGCCTGCCGTCCCTCGACTTCCCGTTCTCGGGCGGGGCGGCGTGGCAGACGAAGGAGCTGCGGCGCACACCGGCGCCGGAGGGGGCCGTTTCCGCCATCGTCATGGTGCTGGCGCGGGCGCAGGGACCCGACGAGTACAGCGCGTTCCTCGACGACGTCCTCCTGCGCCTCTCCGTCGAGGAGGAAGCGTGGATCGTGCCGAACGCGGCTGCGGTCACCGGCGCGCGCGGCGAGCGATTCCGTACGGACGTCGTCGTCCACAACCCGACGCCGGCGCCGCGGATGTTCGCGCTGCGCTTCCGCGACGCGTTGCGCCCGGGCGTGGACCTGGAGCCGACCGTCTACCACCTGGCGCCGCGCGAGTCGCGCGTCTTCGAGGACGTGCTCGGCCGCGCCGTCGGGCTGGAGCCGCGGTACGGAGCGCTCGAGGTCGTCTACTACCCGGGCGAGGGGCCCATCCGCGCCGAGGCCCGCGTGGTGACGACTCACCCGGCCAGCCCGGGCAACGGCGCTTCACTTCCCGTCTTCTCCCGCGAGGAGGCCCGGACGTCCGCCGAGTACCTGGGCCTGGTGAGCCCCGACGCGGGCAGCGCGCGCGTGAACGCCGGTGTCTACAACCCGAGCGCGGGTCCCGTCGACACGACGTTCGTGGTGCGCGACGCGCGGGGAGAGGAGCTGAGCCGCACGGTGGTCACGCTCCCCGGATTCGGCTGGCACCAGGAGAACGGTGTCCTGTCGGGCGTTGGGGAGGGCACGGACCTCTCGGCCGTGAGCCTCACGATCACGGCGATGAGGCCCGTGCACCCCTGGGTCATCTCGGTCGACAACCGGTCCGGCGACGGCACCGTCCTGCCCCCGGTGGACCTGCAGGAGCGATGACCACTACTCGGCGGCCAGGCTCACGGCCGCGGTCGCCGGCGCCTTGCGGAAGAAGCGCCGGAACGCCAGCGCCAGGCCGGTCCAGACGAGGACCGTGACGCCGGCGGACGCGATCGCGGCCACGATCTGGCCGCCGAGGCCGAGCGCCTCGCCGGTGTGGAGGAACCGGAGCCAGGCCCGCGCCCGCCGGCCTGGCGTGCCCGCCTGGAACGGCTCCCACTTCATCACCGCGCCGCTCTCGCGATCCACCGTCAGCTGACCCCGCTTCTGCGGCTGGCCGCCCGTGCCGGAGTCGACGCTGACGACGAGAGGGGCGTCCGACGAAGCCGGGATGCGGATCGAGAGGGTCCGCCAGCCGTCGCGTGAGCGGGCGGCCGCGATCGCGCCGTCGAGGCCGCGCC
>CAYLNK010000149.1:0-14669 GCA_964384675.1 uncultured Holophagales bacterium
CGTCACCATGCGGCGAGACGGCATCTTTCGCCGCGGGCGCTTCCGCGACGCGCGGCGGGCCTCGGCCTGACGGGTCCGCCCGGGCCTCGTCGCGGGTCCTCCCCCGCACCCGGGCGCGGCACCATAGGATCCGGCCCGAATCGAGGAGCCCGCGCGAGGCTCCGGAGACGAGAAATGAACCTGCCGCTCACCGTGCTCGAGTTCCGCGACCGCGCCGAGACGTACTTCGGTCCCAAGCTGGGCGTCGTCGACGGCGATCGTCGATTCACGTACGCCGAGCTCGGCGAACGGACCCACCGGCTCGCCAACGCGCTCCGCGCGCTCGGTGTCGAGCGGGGCGACCGGGTCGCGGTCCTCGCCCCGAACACCCACCAGATGCTCGAGGCGTACTTCGGCGTCCTCGGGGCCGGCGCCGTGCTCACGCCGCTGAACCCGAGGCTGCGGCCGGCCGAGCTGGCGGCGATCGCGGAGCACTCGGGCGCGACGGCCCTGCTCTATCACGGTGGCCTCGCGCCGCTCGTCGCCAGCCTCGCTCCTCTCTGCCCGTCCCTCACCCGCCGGATCGTCTTCGAGGCGTCCGCTCCGGGGCCGGACCCCGGCTACGAGGAGCTCCTGGCCGCCGCGAGCGCGTCCCCGTCTGGGCTCGAGGTCGACGAGGACGATCCGGCGACGATCCTCTACACGAGCGGCTCGACGGGGCGTCCGAAGGGCGTCGTCCTGACGCACCGGAACCTCTACCTGCACGCCATGGCGAACGCGGTCGCGCTCCGGGCGTGCGACGCCGACGTGGTCCTCGAGGCGATCCCGCTCTTCCACGCCAACGGCCTCGGGCAGCCGCACGTCTTCACGATGGTCGGCGCCACCCACGTCATGCTCCGGAAGCTCGACGCCGAGCTGGCGCTCTCGCTGATCGAGAGGTGGCGGGTGACCCACCTGATCGGCGTGCCGGCGATCCACGCGACGCTGCTCGCCCACCCCGAGCTCTCCCGGTACGACCTCGGCAGCCTGCGCTTCGTGATGGCCGGGGGCGCCCCCGCGTCTCCCACGCTCCTTCGCGCGATGAGCGAGCGCCTCTGCCCGAGCGCGATGGTCGGCTACGGCCTGAGCGAGACGTCTCCGCTGGTGGCGCTCGCGGTCCCGCGCCGGCACCTGGAGGAGGCCGATACGTCCGAGGAGAGCCTGGCTCGCCGCTCGCGGACGGGGTGGCCGGTGCCCGGCACGCGGGTGCGGGTCGTCGACTCCGAAGGCGGGGACGTGCCCGCGGACGGACGGACCGTCGGCGAGATCCTCATCCGGTCGCACACCGTGATGAAGGAGTACTGGCGCGACCCGGACGAGACGGCCCGCGCTCTGCACGGCGGATGGCTCCGTTCCGGGGACCTCGCGACGCTCGACCCGGACGGCTCGGTGCAGATCGTCGACCGGGCCAAGGACATCATCATCTCGGGTGGTGAGAAGGTCTCCTCGGTCGAGGTCGAAAACGTGCTCCTGACGCACCCGGCGGTCCAGGAGTGCGCGGTCGTCGCCGCCCCCGACGAGCGGTGGGGCGAGTCGCCCGTCGCGACGGTCGTGCTCCGTCCCGCCGGGGCCGCCACGCCGGAGGAGCTCGTCGCGTTCTGCCGCGAGCGGCTGGCCGCCTTCAAGGTTCCCCGGCACGTCGAGATCCGGGCCGAGCTGCCCAGGAGCGGGACCGGAAAGGTCAGCAAGGCGGAGCTCCGCGAGCCGCTCTGGAAGGGGCTCTCCCGCCGCGTACACTGAATCCGCGTGTCGAAGGTGATCACCGGAGCCGGCAGCGATCTGCCGGCGCGGGTCGTGACGAACGACGAGATCGAGGCGAGCGGTGTCGGCTGGGACCGGGCGCGCGCCGGCCGTTCGCTGCACGAGTGGTCGGTCGAGCGGCTCGGCGTGTCGAGCCGGCACCGCGTCGCCCCCGGCGAGGGGACGTCGGACCTGGGGGCGCGGGCGGCCCGGCGGGCCCTCGAGGACGCGGGCGTCTCGGCCGCCGACGTGGGGCTCCTCGTGATGTCCACCTTCACGCCGGACCACCGGCAGCCGTCGTCCGCGGCGCTCGTCCAGGCGGCGCTCGGAGCGTCGTTCAAGTTCTTCGAGCTGAACGCCGCCTGCAGCGGCTTCGTGGACGCCGTCCTCACGGCCGCGGCGCTGATGGACGCGATGCAGGTGTCCCGCGCGCTGGTCGTCTCGAGCGACGCCTTCTCGATCCACTGTCACCCGCGCGACTTCCGGATGCAGTGCCTGTTCGGGGACGGGGCCGGGGCCGTCGTGCTGGAGGACATGCCCGGCTCGCCGTACGGACTGCGCGGCTTCCACACGGCCGGCGACGGCAGCCGCGGCAAGGCGCTCTGGGTCCCGGGGGGCGGCACGAAGGAGCCGGCGAGCGAGGAGATGGTCCGCCTCGGCCGCCACTACGGGGCATGGGACCATCAGGCCGTCGAGTCGTTCGCGATCGAGAAGCTCGTCGAGTCGTGCCGGGCCGGGGCCGCTCGCGCCGGCTGGAACGTGGAGGACGTCGAGATGTTCGTTCCGCACCAGGCTGGCCGGGGTCTGATCGAGGCCGGGCGCGCCGCGCTCGGCGTCCCTCCCGAGCGCTTCTTCCTGAACCTGGACCACGTCGGGAACGCCTCGGGAGCCTCGATCCCGATCGCGCTCGACGAGGCAGCGCGCTCCGGGACGCTCCACGCGGGGGATCGCGTCGTGACGCCGGCGATGGGGGCCGGCCTCGCCTGGGGCGCGCTGGCGTTCGTCTGGGGGACCGGTCGATGAATGCGCCGGCGCCCCTAGCCGGGAAGCGCGCCCTGGTGACCGGCGGGACCCGTGGCATCGGGCGCGGAATCGCGCTCGCGCTCGCCGCGCAGGGGGCGGACGTGGCGCTCAACTTCCGCGTGAACGCGGAGGCCGCCGCCCGGACGGTGGCCGAGGTGGAGGCGCTGGGACGTCGGGCCGTTGCCCTGCCGGCGAACCTGGGCGATCCCGAGGCGACCGCCCGGCTCGTGGCGGAGGCGGTCGAGGCGCTCTCGGGCCTCGATCTCCTCGTGCTGAACGCGGGGACGGGGCGGCGCACGGCCGTGGCCGAGGCGCCGCTGAAGGTGATCGACACCGTCTTCTCCGTGAATTTCCGGGGCCCCTGGATCGCGGCGCAGGCGGCGGTACCGGCGCTCTCGGCGAGCGGCTCCGGGCGCATCGTGGTCGTCTCGACGCCCGGCGCGACGCGGGTCTTCCCCGAGTATTCGGTGGTGGGGACCTCGAAGGCGGCGCTCGAGGCCCTGGTGCGCTACCTGGCGGTGGAGCTCGGGCCGCGCCGGGTGACGGTCAACGGCGTCGCTCCCGGGCTCGTCAGGACGGAGGCCGTGGCGTACCAGGCGGGGGAGGACCGGATGGCACAGGCGGTCGCGCGAACGCCCCTCGGCCGGGCCGTCGAGCCGGGTGAGGTAGGGTCCCTCGTGGCGTTCCTCTGCTCGGAGGGCGCTGCCATGATCACGGGGCAGGTGATCGGTGTGGACGGCGGCCTGCCGCTCCCGATCGTCTCGTGACGCGCGAGGACGTGAGGGCCGGCCTCCGCGGGTTCCTCCTGGAGGAGCTGCTGAGGGACCCATCGCGCCCGCTCGCCCCGGACGAGCCGCTCCTCTCGGTCGGCGTCGTCGACTCGATGTCTCTCTCGCAGGTGGCGGTCTTCGCGGAGAGGGCGTTCGGCGTGGTGATCCCCGACATCGAGCTCACCGTGGAGAACATGGACACGCTCGAGAAGATGACCGACCGGGTCCTCCTCCACGCGCCGGGTGAACGTGGCGGTTGACTCCCTCCTCTCCCCGATCCTCGACGCCTCCCGTCACGACCCGGAGCGCAGCGCCCTCGTCTTCGTGAGGGACGACGGCCGGGAGGAGCGGGTGTCGGCAGGCCGCCTCGCCGGAGAGGTGGAGCGGTACGCCGCCGCGCTCTCCGGCTGCGGAGCGCGGCCCGGCGAGCCGGTCCTCCTGCTGCTGCCCCACTCCCTCGAGCTGACGTTCGTGTTCTGGGGAGCGCTTCGCCTCGGGGCGCTCCCGTCGATCTTCCCGGGGCCCACCGAGAAGCTGGACCCGGCGATCTACCGGGGCCAGCTGCGTGCCCTGATGGAGAGCGCGGGCGCCTCGCTGGTGGTCGCGGGGGCGGACCTCCTGCCGGAGGTGTCGCCCGGTCCGGGTCGCGCGGTGACGGTAGAGACCCTGCTCGCGGCCACGCCTGGGTCCGTGAGGGAACGGGTGCCGGGCGGGGACGACCCAGCTGCTCTCATCTACAGCAGCGGGACCACCGGACTGCAGAAGGGGATCGCTCACTCGCATCGCGCGATCCTGGCGCAGCTGGAGGTCCTGGTCTCGACGTTCCGGATCGGGCCGGATGACGTCGTCGCGAGCTGGCTGCCGCTCTTCCACGACCTCGGCCTCATCACGACGCTCTTCCTGCCGGCGGTGGCCGGGATCCCTGTCGTGCACCTGTCGCCGTTCGCGTGGGCGCGGAGCCCCGGGTCGTTCCTTCGGGCGATCCAGAGCCACCGCGGCACCTTGACGTGGACGCCCAACTTCGCGCTGAACCACACGGTGCGGAGCCTGAGGGACAAGGACCGCGAGGGGCTCGACCTCTCGAGCCTGCGCCTCGTGGTCGTGAGCGCCGAGCCGGTGCGCGCCGCGAGCCTCGCGTCGTTCCGCGCCGCGCTCGAGCCGTACGGTTTCCAGGGGACGCTGGCCGCGGGCTACGGGATGACCGAGATCAGCGGGCCGGCGACCCTCACCCGCCTCGGCGAGGAGCCTCGCGTGGACCGGGTGGCGCCGGCCCCGCTCCTGGAAGAGGGGCGGGCCGAGCCGTGCGCCGCGGACGCACCCGGCGCCGTCACCTTCGTCAGCAACGGCCGGCCGGTGGCCGGTGTGACCCTCCGGATCGTGGACGACGGCGGCCGGCCGGTCGGCGAGAGGCGGGTCGGCGAGATCGAGCTCCGGAGCGGCTTCGTCCTCGACGGGTACCACCGGCGTCCCGACCTGACCGCCCAGGTGATCCGCGACGGCTGGTACGTCACCGGCGACATGGGGTACCTGGTCGAGGGCGAGCTGTACGTCTGTGGCCGGAAGAAGGACCTCATCATCGTGGGGGGGAAGAACCTCTACCCGGACGACGTCGAGGCCGCCGTACAGCTGACCGAGCTCCGCCCCGGGCGCGTCGTCGCGTTCGGAGTGCCGGACGAGGCGCTCGGAACGGAAGGCCTCGTGGTGGTCGCGGAGCTGCGGGAGCCGCTTCCTCCGGACCGACGGCGTGCCCTCGAGATCGAGGTGCGCCGCCGGGTGCTCACCGGGTTCGGAGTGGTCCTCTCGGCGGTCCTCCTCGTGCCTTCCGGCTGGGTCATCAAGACCTCGAACGGCAAGATCGCCCGCGCGGCCAATCGGGAGAAGTTCGAGCGGAGCCAGGCTCCCCTATAGTCCAGGCGTCGGAGGAGCAAGCGATGACCCGCCTTCCCTCTCCGCTCGCCGTCGTGCCGGTCCTCTGGCTCTCGCTTCCCGTGGCCGCTCAGTCCCTGGGTACCACGACCGGCGACCTGCGAGGCGACGTGAGGGACGAGACGGGGGCCACGATACCGTCCGCGCGCCTCTCGGTGCGGAACCTCGGGACGGGGCTCCTCCGCGGCGCCGACGCCGGGACCGACGGGCGTTTCTCCTTCCCGCTCCTGCCGCCGGGTCGCTACGTGGTCAGCGCCGAGGCGGCGGGCTTCGCCGAGCCCGCTTCCCGGGAGGTCGAGCTATCCCTGGGGACGACCCGGGCAGTCCATCTCGTCCTCCGGCGCGGCGTCGCGGCCAGCGTCACCGTCACGGCCGAAGGCCTCGACGCTCGCCAGACGAGCCTCGCCACCACCATCGACCGCGCGCGCATCGAAAGCCTCCCGAACGTGGAGAGGAACTACCTGTCGTTCGCGCTCACCACGCCCCGGGTCTCGACGGACCGCAGCCCCCA
The DNA here is from genome assembly GCA_964384675.1 of uncultured Holophagales bacterium. GTDB lineage: Bacteria > Acidobacteriota > Thermoanaerobaculia > UBA5066 > UBA5066 > CAYLNK01. The sequence goes on from CAYLNK010000149.1 coordinate 5,989, forward strand.
GAACGGGGCCGCCGCCACGTCCGGGCTCTCTCTGAACGGCCAGAGCCCCCGCTACAACACCGTCCTCGTCGACGGCACCGACAACAACGACCTCTGGTCCGGCTCGGTCCGCGGCACGTTCTCCCAGGAGGCCGTGCTCGAGTACCAGGTGCTGACGAACCCGTACAGCGCCGAGCTGGGGCGCACCAGCGGGGGCGTCGTCAGCCTCCTGACGCGGAGCGGAACGAACGACCTGCACGCGAGCGCGTTCTATTCGTACCGGGGCGACGAGCTCGCGGCCCGGGACCCTCTGGTGCGGGAGACGGTGCCGGTCGCGGACCATCGCTTCGGCGCATCCCTGGGCGGACCGCTCCTCGCGGACCGACTGTTCTATTTCGGCGCCTATGAACGAGCCGGCGTCGACACGGCCAACCCCGTCACGATCGCGGAGGCCGACGCCGCGCTGATCCGCGCGCAGGGCTTCCGCATCGAGACCGGCAACGTGCCGTACGAGATGCGCGGCGATACCGCGATCGTCAAGCTGGACGGCTCGCCCTCCGGCTCCGTGACCGGCTCGCTCCGCGGGAGCTGGTCGAAGGGGCGGGACGGGAACCAGCTGGCCTGGGGCGGGCTCACCGCCAAGAGCGCGGGGGGCGAGCGGCTCTCGCGAGACACCGCCCTCGCGGCGTCGGCGGTCTCGATCCTCGGCTCCGGGGCGCACGCGGAGGTCCGGGCCCTGTTCTGCGACGCGGACTACGAGGTCGCCTCCCTCGACGTCGATCGCGCGCCGTCGGTCACGCTCCAGGGCGTCGCCACGTTCGGGAGCCAGCGGCTCCTCCCGCAGCCACGCCGCTCGAGGATCTACCAGCTGGCCGGGGCGTTCTCGCTCGCGCCGGGCTCGGGGCGCGTCCGCTTGAAGGCGGGGGCCGAGATCGACCGGACGGATCTCACGACGACCCTCCCGAACTTCTTCCTCGGCGTGTATCGCTTCTCGGCGCTCGCGCCCGGCCCCTTCGGCGCGAACGGCGTCTCCGCGCGGGACGCGTTCACGCGCGGTCTGCCGGCCGTCTTCATCCAGGCCTTCGGCGATCCGACGGGCGGCGGACGCGCCCAGCAGGTCTCCGGCTTCCTCCAGGGAGAGCTCGACGTGACGCCGTCGCTCCTGGTCCGGGCCGGCGTGCGCTACGACTACGAGGCGCCGGCCGGTCCGTTCCCGGCGGATCGGGACAACGTGGCGCCGCGCCTCTCGTTCTCGCTCGCGCTGTCCGGGCACACGCGCCTCCGCGGCGGCGTCGGGCGCTTCCACGGCGTGTCGCCGATCGGACCCGGCTTCGTGGTGACCGTCCAGAACGGCGTCCAGGTGCGCACCTACGTGCGGGCGCTCGGCGTGCCGGCCACGAGCCCGGGCCTCTGGCCGACGGTTCCCTGGGCGCTGCCGGCGCACCGCTTCGCGACCGAGGCGGAGGCGGGACAGTCCGTCGTCCCGGGGACAGTCCTCAGGCCGGGCGAGCTCGAGAGCATGGAGAACGACCAGGCGAGCCTCGGGGCGGAGGCGGCGCTGGGCCCCGCTCTCACGGCGAGCGTCGACGCCGTCCACGCGCGAGGGAGGAACGTCATCGTCGCGCGCAACGTCAACCCGGTCGTCGGCGGACGGCGTCCGATCCCGGGCTTCGGCGACTACTTCCTCTACGAGTCGTCCGGGCGCTCCTGGTACACGGGCGCGACGCTCGGACTGAAGGGCCGGATCGCCGGGAGGCTGGAGGCGAGCGCCTACTACACGTACGCGCGGGCCGAGGACGACTACATCGATTTCCTCACGGAGTTCCAGCCGCAGGACCCTCTCGACCCGGGTGACGAGCGGGCCCGCTCCGTGCAGTCCCCGGAGCAGAAGGTCGTGGCGACCGCGGTCTTCCGGACGCCGGCGGCCGAGACGCGGTGGTGGGCCCGCGACCTGACGCTCGCGGCCATCCTCGACTGGCAGAACGGGCGGCCGTACAACGTGACGGCCGGCTTCGACCGGAACGCCAACGGCGATCCGCTGTCCGACCGGCCGGAGGGTGTGCGGAGGAACGCCGGGGAGCTGGGGTCGCTGTTCTCGCTCGACGTGCGCGTCTCGCGGCGGCTTCCGTTGAACGGACCGCTGTCGGCGGAGCTGACGGTCACGGCGACGAACGTGACCAACGCCCGCAACGTCCTCTCCCGGCAAGGCGTGGCCAATCTCCCGACGTTCGACGAGCCGACGGTGTACGGACCGGCCCGCCTGGTCCAGATCGGGGCGCGCCTCGAGTGGTAGGGCCGCGGCACCAGGGTCGCCCCGGCTCGCGACGGGCGGTCTGGCGCGCCGTGCTCGGCGTCGGGGTGGCCCTGGCTCTCGCGTTCTTCCCTCTGCCGTTGCTGCTCCTGCTCCCCGTCGCCGTGTTCCTGTCCATCCGGGCCGCGCGCCGGGGCAGGCCGCTCCTCTTCGGGGCCTGCGCCGCGCTCCTCGCGATCGCCTGGCTGCTGGAGGCGACGGTGGCCGTGCGGGTCTTCCGGGCCGGTGCCGCGCGCTTCCAGATCGAGGAGGGGTCCTCGGCTCGCCGGGCCTTCCGGCTCGACCCGGCCCTCGGCTCGGTGCCGTCGCCGGATTCGAGCCTGAGGGACGTGCGGCGGCAGGGTGCGGGCTCCTTCGACGTGCGCTACTCGATCGACGGCCGCGGCTGGCGGAGCGCGCCTCCCGTGGCCCCGGCGAGCGCCCCGGCCATCGTCGTCTTCGGGGACTCCGCGGCGTTCGGCGTCGGGCTCGAGGACCGGGAGACGATCGCGGCGAAGGTCGAGGCGCTCTCGGCCGGTCGCCTGGCAGGCGTGAATCTCGGCCTCCCCGACGGCGGCCCGAATCACCTGTACGCCATCCTCGAGAACGAGCTCGAGCAGGCGGCCCTGGCTGGCCGGAAGGTCGCGCTCGGGGTCTACGTCGGCTCCGGGGACGCACGTCCGCTGGCCGGCCTCGCCCCGACGCGCGCCGGCCCGGCGTACCGCCTCGGGAAGGACGAGCAGGTCGTCCCGGCGGGGCTCCGGCGGGGGCGCGCCCGCCGGTCGCCGAGGGCGTGGCTGGCCGGGAAGTCGTTCCTCCTGTCGTGGCTCCGGCCGAGGAGCCCGCGCGTCCCTCCGCAGGCGATCGCCCTCGAGGCGGCGCTGCTGAAGGGCGCCCGGCGGATCTTCGAGGAGCGCCATCACGCCCCGCTCCTGCTGGTCCTGGCCGAGGACGTCGACCGGAGGCTCCTGCGAAAGCTCCCCTCCTCGACCGAGGGCACGGTGGTCCTGCGGCCCGAGCTCTCGAGGCGGGCCCGTCCCGCTCGACCTCCCGCCCAGGGCGCGGAGGACCTCGCCTCGCTGCTCGTGGCCCGCGCCTCGCGCTGACGATCCGGTCGAGGTGATCTACCATCCGCCGCGCATGACGGAGGTGGGCGGGAGTCGGCGCGCGAAGGCCGGCGTCGATCTGATCGTGAGCCTCTCGGCGGCCGGCCTCGCCTTCGCGTCCTGGCGGGGGCTGTCTCGTCCGGTGCTTCCGATCCTCCTCCTGGCCTCGGCCCTCTGCCTCTGGCTGGCGGTCCGGCGCCGCGGTATCCGGGCTCCCGCCGTCGTCGCCGCTTCCACCCTCCTGATCCTGTCCGTCGGGGAGGGAGGCGCCTGGTTTCTCGCGCGGCGAGCGGCTCCGCGGAAGCGTCCGCAGCCCCGGGCGAAGGCGAAGCACGGTGGAGCGCCGTGGGGCGTGATGCTCACTCGTGGGCCGTCGGGCACCCCTGCGACCGGTCGCCGGAAGGACCCTCTCCTCGGCTGGAGCTACGTCCCGAACGTCGAGGTGACGGAGCGAGGCCGGGCGGGGAGGATGAAGGACGGCGCCTTCATCGACGTCTGTCTCTCCACCGACCCTCACGGGTGGCGGAACGGAACGCGGGCCGCCGATCCTTCCGCTCCAGTGGCCCTCTTCCTGGGCGACTCGTTTCAGTTCGGGCTCCACCTGAACGACCAGGACACGGCGTCGTCCCTGTTCACGGAACGCTCCCAGGGGCGCTACCAGGGTCTCAACCTGGCCGGCTCGGGCTGGGGCCCTCATCAGACCGTCGCCCTGCTCGAGCACCGGCTCGAGGAGCCCGTGCTGGCAGGCCGCCGACCGTTCTTCGCGGTCTACCTGAGCTACTTCGATCCCCGGAGGCCGGTCGGGGGGCACGAGTGGGGAATGATGGGCCCGGGCTACGAGGTCGTCGCGCCAGGGAAGCTGCGCCGCGTCGCGGATCTCCAGAAGGCGGGCCGCCTTCTCGGTTGGCTCCGGCGGTCCGCTCTGTTCCAGAGGCTGGAGCCGGCGCTGCAGTCGACGCGGAAGCAGGATGACCTCTATCTCGAGCTCCTGGTGCGGGCCCGATCGATCGTGGAGGAGCGCTACCGGTCGCCGTTCGTCGTCGTCCTGAGCATCCAGGAAACGGCGAGACCGCGGCTCGATCGGATGCTGCGCCGTCTCCACGGCCGGGGGGTCACCGCGTTCGCGTGGGAGGACCTGATCAGGGACCACGCCAAGCGCCGGGGCGCATACCACATCGCGGGCGACGGTCACCCCACCCGGCTCGCGAACGTGCGCATCGCCGAATACCTGATCCGGCTGGCGGAAACGCAAGGCCGAGCCCGGGGCTTGCTGGCGCCGCCTTGACCACGATCCCGGATCCCCGTCCCGGCGTGAGCCTCGGCGTCACTCCATCGCTCCTCACGGCGCCGCTCCTCGTCCTCGCCGCGATCGTGGCGTTCGTGGAGGCGACGGACCGGCTGCCCCGCGTCGACGAGGTCGTACCCCAGACGTGGACGCGAAGGATCCCGGAATTCGACCTCAAGTACCGGGCGTACCGCCGGAGCTCGCGCGAGGAGGGGCCCTTCGACGTCGTGGTGATCGGGTCGTCCCTGGCGGCGGAGGGCGTGCGGCCGGACGCCCTCGAGAACGGGGTGCGGCGCCGTCTGAAGCGGCGGCTCCGCGCGTTCAACTTCGGCGTGTCGGGCGCGCCGAACGAGGTCGTCATCGCGTTGATCCGCATCCTCCGGAAGGACCCCTGCCCTCCCCGTCTGCTCCTGTACGTGACCAGCGACGTGACGCTCTCCAAGGCGGGCGGTGAGAGGCTGGAGGGCGTGGTCGAGGAGGAGCCCTGGTTCCGGTACCGCGCGGGGGAGCGAGACGTCGAGGGTTGGCTGCTCGATCGGTGGAGCGGCCTCCGGCGCTGGAACGCCCTCTCCCGCGGCCAGGCCGGGTGGAGGGCCGAATCGCAGATCGGCCCGACCGGCGATCGTCAGTTCCCGCTCCGGAGGAGGCCGGGCGCCGGTCCGAAAGGGGGCGGCGCGGCCCTCGACGAGCCCCCCCTGATGGACGACGTGCCTCCTTGGCCGCCCAGCGTCGACCTCCTGCGGGCGTTGCTCGAGGAGATCGGGCCTGGTCGCGGGGTCGTGGCGATCGTGCCGGTCCGGCCGACACCCGTCCGGCGGAGCCTCCCCCTCCACGCCGCCGCGATGGCGGAGGCGGCCCACGACGCGGGCCTCCCGCTCGTCCTGTCCCCTCCCGAGGAGCTCCTGCCGGACGACGTCTACCAGGATGCCGGGCACCTCGGCATCGGGGGAGCGCGGATCTACAGCCGCTGGCTGGGGGAACGTCTCGCGGAGCTGGCCGAAACCGGCTCGATCGACCTGCCGGCGGCAGGATCGCCGTGACCTTCCTCTCCGTCTCGTTCCTCGCGTTCCTCGCCGGCGGGCTCGTCCTCTTCTGGACGGTCCCCCGGCGCGCGCAGCCGGCCGTCCTCCTCCTCCTGTCGCTCGGCTTCGCCCTGTCCTGGGGCCTCGCCACGTTCGGCGTGCTCGTCGCGGCGGCGACCGCCACGTGGGCCGTCGCCGAACGCCTGCAAAGGCCCGGCGCCGAGCTCTTCCTGGCGCTCGGCGTCGGGGTCAACCTGGTCCTCCTCCTCGGCGCCCGGGAGCTGCCCGGTCCCTTCCGCGCGGTGGGCGTGTCGTTCGTCTGCCTGGGCCTGATCTCGTATCTCGTCGACCGGTGGCGGCGACAGGCGCCGGCGGCCACGCTCCTCGAGGTCGCCCTCTACGCCACGTACTTCCCGAAGCTCCTGGCCGGCCCGATCGAGCGCTCCCGCCCGTTCGTCGAGACCTTGCGGCGCTCCCGGACGGTCGACGACGCGGTGGTCGTGCGAGCGGTCGCGCTCTTCCTCCTCGGGGCGTTCCGGAAGGCGGTCCTGGGAGACGGGCTCGCCGCCCTGGCCAGAGTGGACGGGAGGCCGCTGCCGTTCTTCACGGCGCCGGGGCGGTTCTCGGCCGGAGAGCTCCTCGTCGCGCTCCTGGTCTCGGGGTTCTCCCTCTACAACGACTTCGCCGGCTACAGCGACATGGCCCGTGGGGTGAGCCTGCTGTTCGGGATCGAGCTCGCTCCGAACTTCAGGTCTCCGTTCTTCTCCAAGGGCGTCGCCGAGTTCTGGACGCGCTGGCACATCTCGCTCTCGACGTGGCTCCGCGACTACGTCTACTACCCGGTGAGCCGCGGCCTGCTGCGCCGCACCGGCGGCCGGGCGACGTTCGGCGCGGTCGTCCTGCCTCCGCTCCTGACCCTCGCGGCCAGCGGCGCGTGGCACGGGTCGCGCGCGCACTTCGTCCTCTGGGGCGTGCTGACCGGGGCCCTCCAGGCCGCCGACTCGCTCTACACGGCCCGCCATCGCCGGGCGCCGGCGGGAAGCGGCGCGGGCGCGGCGGTGTGGGGGCGTGCGGTGGTGGGCGTCGGCCTGATGTGGTTCGCGCTGGTGCTCTTCCAGGCGCCCACCATCGACAGGGCCCTGGCGTTCTGGCGGCGGCTGTCGACGCTGGCGCCCGGAGCCGTCGTCAGGATCTCGCTCCTGGGATGCGGCTGGCGGATCCTCGTGTCGCTCCTCATCGACAGCCTGCAGGCCCGGACGGGACAGGAGACGCCGTTCCTTTCCTGGCCGCGGGCCGCGCGCCTGGCCCTGGCCGCCGGCGCCGTCCTCGCCATCGTCGTGGCGAGCCGGAGCGGCATGAGACCATTCGTCTATCAGGGGTTCTGAGGGGAGATGACACGAGACGAGGTGACCGACGGGCTCCGCGACTTCATCCGGCGCGAGATCCTGAAGAACCCGGACTACCCGCTCGGACCCCAGCTCCCGCTCCTGACCGGTGGCGTGCTCGACTCCCTCGCCCTGACGCGGATCGCGGTCTACGTGGAGACCGCGTTCGGTGTGTCCCTGCCGAACACCGACCTCGGGGCGGAGCGGATGGACACTCTCGAGCAGATGGTCGACCGGGTCCTCGAGGCTTCGGCGAGCGGCTGACGCTCAGAGCGGCGGGCCGAGGAGACCCGATTCGGCCCGTCCGGCCACCGTGCGCCGCTGGAGCTTCCCCGACGAGGTCTTCGGCAGCGATCGCGGCGCCACGAGCCAGAGGCCTCCCAGCGAGAGGCCGAGCGTCTCGAGGACGCGGCGCCTCACCTGGAGCGCCAACGTGATCGGGTCGACCCCCGTGCGGTTCGTCTCGACGGCGAGGCCGGGCGCCCCATGGCCGTCGCGCTCGATCTCGAACGCCGCCGCGGCCCGCACGTGCGGCACGCCGGAGGCGACGTCCTCCAGGTCCTGCGGAATCACGCTGCGCCCCGCGACCTTGATCAGCTCCTTCAGGCGGCCGGTCACGTAGAGCTCTCCCCGGTGCATGAAGCCGAGGTCTCCGGTCTTCAGCCAGGGCGACGCACGGAGCGGCTCGCCGGCGTAGCCGTCGGAGATCGACGGGCCGCGGAGCTCGATCTCGCCGACGTGGCCGGCGTCCCGCGGACGCCCGGTCGCCGGGTCCACGAGGCGCAGCTCGATCCCCGGGACCGGGACGCCTACCGAGGCGATCTCCCGCCCGCCTCCCGACGGTGCCGGTTGGAACGTCCCTTCGGTCTCGAGCCGCTCCCGGTCCGCGGTCACGTACCGGTACCCGCCGTCGCGCGGGGCGAACGTCGCCGCCAGGGTCGCCTCGGCGAGCCCGTACGCGGGGCGGAGCGCGGCGGGCGCCAGGCCGTAGGGAGAGAACGCTTCGACGAACGCGTCGAGGCCCGCCCTCGTGATCGGCTCCGAGCCGTTCAGCGCCTGACGCAGGGACGAGAGGTCGAGCCCGGGCGGCGCGTTGCCGGCACGCCGTGCGGCGAGGGCGTAGGCGAAGTGGGGCGCGATGGTGTCGGAGGCGCGGTGCTCGGAGATGAGGCGCAGCCACGAGAGCGGGTCCCTCACGAAGTGCGACGGGTCGGTCAGGACGAGCCGCCCGCCCGCGACGAGCGACGAGGCGAGGAGCCCGATCAGGCCCATGTCGTGGAAGAGGGGAAGCCAGCCGACGCAGACGCCGTCACGTCCGAAACCCGTCTCCGCCTGGATCGCCCGGCAGTTCGCGACGACGTTCTCGTGGGAGATCCGCACGCCGCGCGGGGCGAGCACGCTTCCGGACGTGAACTGCACACCGGCGAGGGGGGCGCGCCGCGGCGCGCGTGGCGGCCGGACCGAGGCCGGCTCCGCCAGCGCGGCGAGAGGCCGGACCGGGAACGGCAGCCGCGCCGCGAGGTCGGAGAGGGCCTCCGCGCCGCACGTCTCGTCGACGAGGAGGGCGCCGATCTCGACCGTCCGTCCCTTCCGCGCGACGTTCCGGGCGACGTC
>CAYLNK010000150.1:0-14667 GCA_964384675.1 uncultured Holophagales bacterium
CATGGTGACGGCCGGCGGCCTGAGACCTGGTGAGACCGTCCTCGTCAACGCCGCCCGGGTGGACCCGCCCGGCGCCTGCGGCCTCTTCGAGGCGGCCGCGGCCGCGGGGGTGGGGTACGTCGTCCACCTCTCCGATTCGTCCCTCTACGGCCCCCCGCCGGCTCCCGGGCGGCGCGCGGCGGAGGACGAGCCGCTTGCCCCCGGTGACGACGCCGAGCTCCAGGCGAGGGCGACGGAAGAGCGGGCCGTCGCGGCCAGCGGCCTCTCCCACGTGGTCTTCCGGGTCTTCGAGCTGATCGGGCCGGCCCTGCCGATCGGACGCTTCCCGATGGAGGCGATCGAGGCCCTCCTCGCCCACGACGAGGTCCCCCTCGCGGACGACGCAGACCGCGACTACCTGCACGTGGCGGACGCGGCCCGCGGCGTCCTCCTGGCCCTGGAGCGCCGCCCGACCGGGACCCTGAACCTGGGCAGCGGCCTGGCGATCTCGCCCCGCACGATCGTGGAGCGGCTGGCCTACCGTCTCGACCGGCCCGTCATCCTGGCCGGCGAGCCCGGGACGCCGCCCCGGTCCCCCCGGATCGCCGACGTGGAGCGGGCCTTCGCGACGCTCGGCTTCTCCCCCACCCGCGACCTCGAGTCGATCCTGGAGGAGATCGTCACCGCGCGGCTCGGCACGGCCGCTCCTCCCGCCCGCCCGACGCCAGGGCGCGGACCAGCGGAGGAGGCGCGTCCCGTCTCGCGCCGGGACCTCTTCGGCCTCTTCCGGCGCCGCTGATTCCCCCTGCTAGACTCCGGTCGCCTCCGCGCCGGGTCCGCCCGTGCGCCGACGCGACCGCTCGCCAAGGAGTCTCCCCTCATGAACATCTGCATGGTCGGGACCGGCTACGTCGGCCTCGTCACGGGTGCCTGCCTCGCCGACTTCGGGATGGACGTCACCTGCGTCGACAAGGACGAGAAGAAGATCGCGCTCCTGAAGTCCGGGATCTCGCCCATCTACGAGCCGGGGCTCGAGGAGCTGATCCACAAGAACGAGAAGGCGGGCCGCCTGCGCTTCACGACCGACCTCAAGGAGTCGATCGAGCGGTGCCTCGTCATCTTCATCGCGGTCGGCACACCGCCCCGGGAGGACGGCTCGCCCGACCTCTCGTTCATCTTCCAGGTGGCCGAGTCGATCGCCGAGCACATGAACGGCTACAAGGTCGTGGTGACGAAGTCGACCGTGCCGACCGGCACCGGCGCGCAGATCGCCGAGATCCTCCGGACGAAGAACGGCCGCCACAAGTTCTCCATCGTCTCCAACCCGGAGTTCCTGCGCGAGGGCTCGGCCATCGAGGACTTCATGCGCCCCGACCGGGTCGTGATCGGCTCGCGCGACGAGGAGGCGGTCGCCATCGTGAAGGACGTCTACTCGCCGCTCGCGATGGCCGGCGTGCCGTTCGTGGTGACCGACGTCGAGTCGTCCGAGCTGATCAAGTACGCGTCGAACGGCTTCCTCGCCCTGAAGATCTCGTTCATCAACGAGATGGCCGCGATGTGCGAGCGGATGGGGGCCGACGTGAAGGACGTCGCCCGCGGGATGGGCCTCGACAAGCGGATCTCGCCGCACTTCCTGAGCCCCGGGCCCGGCTACGGGGGCAGCTGCTTCCCCAAGGACTCGTCGGCTGTGGTCGACCTCGCCCGCAAGCACGGCTACACGTTCCAGATCATGGAGGCCGTCCTCTCCGTGAACGATGCCGTCAAGGCGCGGATGGTCGACAAGGTGACCTCGGTCTGCGGGGACGTCGGCGGGAAGCGCGTCGCCATCCTCGGCATCGCCTTCAAGCCGGAGACCGACGACATCCGCGACAGCGCGAGCCTCCGTCTCGTTCGGGACCTCCTCGCCCGGGGCGCGACGGTCAGCGCCTACGACCCGGCCGCGATGGACAACGCGCGGCGGGAGATCCCCGAGATCGAGTACGCCGAGGACGTCTACTCCTGCGTCCACGGCTCCGATGCCCTGGTCCTCGCGACCGACTGGAACCAGTTCCGGAAGCTGGACCTGGGCCGGCTCGAGCAAACGATGCGGGCCAAGAACTTCATCGACCTCAGGAACCTGTACGAGCCCGCCGAGATGCGCCGGCTGGGCTGGAACTACGTGGGATTGGGTCGGAGCTGACCGCACGCCTGTCCCGTGTGAACGCGACCAGCGGAAAGGCGCTGGTCGCGTGAACGAGCGGGGGGGTGCGGGGGGGACGTGTAACGCCCCCCCGCATCACTACTGCTTCTTCCGGTAGAGGTAGACGCGCTCGGTCGCGTCGCCCGCCTGCATGGTGGTCTGCACGCGGTTCATCACCTTGCCGTCCTCGGACACGGTGATCAGGGTCGTCTGGGTCACGTCGATCAGGTTCGACGCCTTCGTCTTCACGATCTGCTCGAGCAGCTTGCCGCCGGCCTTCCACTGCGCCTGGACGCTACCCCTCTGCCCGGGCGCGATCTCGCGCTCGCGCGCGACGCCGTCGATGACGATGACGAACGGCGGGCCGACGTTCGCGCCCTCGAACTGGCGCTGCGTCGTCAGCTCCATTCCCTTGAGCGTGATCTTGAGGTCGATCATCTTCATCTGATCCGGGACGTCCTTGCTCGCCTTCGCGTCGAGCACCCAGGTCCCCTGGATCGCCATGATCTCGGCCCGCGCCGCCACCCCCCCGAGTGTCAGCGCGACCACCCCGGCCACGACCGCCGCTCTTCTCCGCATTCTTCCTCTCCTCCCTCCGCTCCCGACCGCCTATTCTGCTCCACACCGGCCGCAACCGGGCCCTTACAATCTACGCGATGCGAATCGTCGTCACCGGCGCGGCCGGATTCCTCGGAAGCCACCTGACCGACCGGCTCATCGCGGAGGGGCACCAGGTGGTCGGCCTGGACAACCTCGTCACCGGCCACACCCGGAATATCGCCCACCTGGCCGGAAGCCCCGCCTTCCGGTTCGTCCACCACGACGTCACCGAGTACATCTACCTCGAAGGGCCGGTGGACGCCATCCTCCATTTCGCCTCCCCGGCGTCCCCGATCGACTATCTCCAGATCCCGATCCAGACCCTCAAGGTGGGAGCTCTGGGGACCCACAAGGCGCTCGGCCTGGCCCGGGCCAAGAAGGCCCGGTTCCTCCTGGCCTCCACCTCCGAGGTGTACGGGGACCCGCTGGTCCACCCGCAGCCCGAGAGCTACTGGGGGAACGTGAACCCGGTCGGCCCGCGCGGCTGCTACGACGAGGCGAAGCGATTCGCCGAGGCCATGACGGTGGCCTACCGGTCGTTCCACGGCGTCGACACCCGGATCGTCCGGATTTTCAATACCTACGGTCCCCGGATGCGCCCGAACGACGGCCGGATCGTCCCCTCGCTCATCGGCCAGGCGCTCCGCGGGGAGCCGCTCACCGTGTTCGGCGACGGCAGCCAGACCCGCTCGTTCTGCTACGCCTCCGACCTGATCGACGGCATCTACCGGCTCCTCCTGTCGGACGCGGTCGACCCGGTGAACATCGGGAACCCCACCGAGCTGACCGTCATGCAGTTCGCCGAGACGATCAAGGCGATCACCGGGACGGCGTCCACCATCATCCACAAGCCGCTCCCGGTGGACGACCCGAAGCAGCGCCGGCCCGACATCACCCAGGCCCGGGAGCGCCTCGGCTGGGAGCCCAGGGTAGGTCTGGACGAGGGCCTCCGGCAGACCATCGACTACTTCAAGACCATCATCGGGTAGACGCCGGGCGGGGCAGGCGGGCGGCCTTCGCCTGCTCGGCCCCGCCCCGCTCGACGAGCCTCTTCTCCACCGGCGAGGAGAGGACGATCGAGGTCGCCGTCGTTCCGAACGGAGTGAGGCGGTCGATCAGGCTCTCCAGGTGCTCCACCGAGGACACCGCCACCTTCATGATGAACGAGTCGGCGCCGGTTCCCCGGTGGCACTCGAGCACCTCGGGCATCGACTGGACGGCCGCCGTGATCCGCTTGAGGACGTCGCCGACGGCGCTCATCCGGATGATCGCCAGGATCGGGAAGCCGAGCCGGTGGAGGTCGAGGTCCGCCCGGTAGCCGACGATGACGCCGGCCGCCTCGAGGTTCCTCACCCGTTCCGCCACGGCGGGGGTGGAGAGGCCGACCCGCCGCCCCAGCTCGGCGAAGGAGAGGCGCGCGTCCAGCTGGAGCTCACGGAGGATCTTCCACCCCTTGGCGTCCAGGAGCTTGTCGTTCGGTAGCTGCATTTCGCCATTCTGCGCCATTCGTTAGGCAGATTCGACACACACCTAACGATCGGCATTCCCAGGGCGCGCCCTCCTTTCTACGATACCGGGACAGGAGGCCGAAGATGCCCGTCGCCTGCCCGCCCCACGAGCCCCACAAGATCAAGACCGTCCGGCTGATCTCCTTCCCGACGCTCGAGGAGCGGAAGCGGAGCCTCCTGCGCGCCCGCTTCAACGTCTTCGAACTGACGCCGTCGCAGATCAGCTTCGACCTCCTGTCGTACGGGACGAGCGCGATGAGCCAGGAGCAGATCGCCGGCCAGCTCGTGGGCGACGAGGCGTACGCCGGCGCCCGGAACTTCGACACGCTCTGCGAGGTCGTGACCCGGGTCCTCGGTCACACCTACGTCTGCCCGACGCACAACTCCCTCGGCGCCGTGAAGCTCCTGGTCGCCACGCTGACCCCGCCCGGGTCGCTCATCCCGAGCAACGCCCGCGGTCGGATCGACGTCCACGCGCCGCGCGGGATCGAGATCGCCGACGTGCGCGACCACGCCGAGCCGGTCTTCACCGGGAACGTCGATCTCGCCCGGCTCGAGGCGCTGCTGTCCGCGCGGAAGGCCGCGATGATCGGGATGCAGTGCTTCGCCGACGGCCAGCACCCGTTCAGTCTCACGAACCTCCGGGGCGTGCGCTCGCTGGCGGACCGGCACGGCCTGCGGCTCGTCCTCGACGTCTCCCGCGTCATCGAGAACGCCTGGTACATCCAGCGGCACGAGGGGGGGCAGGCCGACCGCTCGATCGCCGAGCTGGTGAAGGCGATCGCCAAGACGGCGCACGTCGTCCTCCTGGACGGCGCTCAGGACGCCAAGTGCAACACCGGCGGCCTCCTCGCCACCGACAACCCGGCCGACCACGAACGCTTCATGAACGAGGTCGTCCTGTACGAGGGGCTCCACACCTACGGCGGCATGGCCGGACGCACGATGGAGGTCCTCGCCCGCGGCCTCGCCGAGATGGCCGACGAAGCCGAGGTCCAGTGGGTCATGCACCAGACGGAACGCTTCACCGAGCGGCTCCGCGAGGCCGGCGTCCCTCTCGAACGGGGCTGCGACGGCGCCTACCTGAAGGCCGACGAGATCCTCCCTCACGTCACCCGGTACCCGGAGCACGCCCTGGCGGCCGCGCTCTACCAGACGGCCGGGGTGCGGGCCGTGCCTCCCGGCCACGCGCGGCGCGACCACCTCCTGCCGGTCCAGATCCCGCGCCTCGCCCTGACGGTCTGGCAGCTCGACCAGGTGGCCGACGCGGTGATCGCGCTCTTCAGGCAGCGGGACCGGATCGCCCCGCTCGACGTCGAGACGGACGGCGACTGGAACGACCAGCTCAGGTTCCGCTCCGTCTTCGCCGACCTCGCGACCTACGAGTTCGACTGCTACCCGTTCGTCGCCCACACGATCGAGCCGATCGCCCGGACGACGCGCGAGGAGCGGGAGCGGGCGATCCGCGAGGCGGGCTGGAACACGTTCCTCCTCCGCTCCGCCGACGTCTCCATCGACCTCCTCACCGACTCCGGCACGACCGCGATGAGCACGAACCAGTGGGCCGCCTACGACGGCGCCTGCGCGACGCCCGCCACCAGCGACGCCTACCTGAGATTCGTCGCCGCGATGAGGGAGATCTACGGCTACGCGTACATCCTGCCGACGCACCAGGGGCGGGCCGCCGAGCAGATCCAGAGCGAGGTGCTGATCCGGCCCGGCCAGCTCGTCCCCGGCAACATGTACTTCACGACCACCAAGGCCCACCAGGAGCTGGCGGGCGGGACGTTCGTGGACGTCATCGTGGACGAGGCGCACGACCCGGCCAGCGAGTTCCCGTGGAAGGGGAACGTCGACCTCGCCAAGCTCGACGCCCTGGTCCGGGAGCGGAGCGCGGAACGGATCGCCTACCTCTCGTTCGAGCTGTCGGTGAACATGGCCGGAGGCCAGCCGGTCAGCATGGACAACCTGCGCGAGGTGTACGCCTATTGCCGGCCGAAGGGGATCCCCGTCCTCTTCGACGCGACGCGCGCCGTGGAGAACGCGTACTTCATCAAGAAGCGCGACCCGCGCTACCACGGGACCCAGATCCGCGACATCGTGCGCGAGATGATGGCCCACGGGGACGGCTGCACGGTGTCGGGGAAGAAGGACTTCCTCATCAACATCGGCGGGCTCCTGGCGTTCAAGGACAACGCCGAGTGGGCGCGGGCGGCCGAGGAGAAGCTCCGGATCTACGAGGGCGGCGTGCGCGACGGCGGGCTCCCCGCGGCCGACCTCGCGGCGATGGCCCGCGGCGTCGAGGAGATGCTCGACGAGCGCTACATCCGGACCCGCGTCGAGCAGGCGTCGTGGCTGGCCGCGCGCCTCGTCGAGGCCGGCGTCCCGGTGGTCGCGCCGACCGGGAGCCACGCGGTCTTCATCGACGTCAAGCGGTTCCTGCCGCACGTCGACCAGGACGAGTACCCGGCCCAGCGCCTGGCGTCGGAGATCTACCTGGAGACGGGCGTCCGCGTGATGGAGCGCGGCAACGTCTCGAAGGGACGCGACCACGAAGGGAGGAACTACCGCCCGGCCCTCGAGCTCGTCCGTCTGACGATCCCGCGCCGGGTCTACTCGAACGAGCACATGCGCGCCGTGGCCGACGGCATCGCCCGCCTCTACCAGCGACGTCACGAGATCAAGGGGCTCCGGTTCGTCTACGAGCCGCCGGCCCTACGCTTCTTCCAGGGGAGGTTCGAGCCACTCGGCTAGGGGCGGGCCCTGGGGGGAGCTCGTCAAAACCGATAGAACACGGACGCCGCCAGCTGGCGCGAGGCCCGGCCCACGTCGAACGCCACGTCGAGCGAGAGCCTCCGGTCCAGGGTGAGGCCGACGCCGCCCGAGAAGCGGTCGTCGGCCCGCCCGCCGTCGTAGACGGTCTCCACGGCGGCGGAGAACGGCGGGTCGGTCACCGGGTACGGCGTCCCGGCGCCGTCGCGGGCCATCAGGCGGGACGTCACACCGTGCGCCGGCTCGCGGTGGTAGCCGGCGCGCACGGCCACACGCGCCCGGCTCCCGCCGGAGACGTACTCCAGTCCCAGCCTCGGGACCACCACGGAGCCGGGCGCCTGAGGCTCGGCCAGGAGGTTCTCCACGAAGACGCCGGGGCTCGGACCCGCGAAGCCGCGGTAGGTCTCGACGGGGAGAGGCTCGCGCGCCGTGTCGCCGTAGTCGATCCACTGCGCCTCGGCGGCGATCGTCAGCCCCGGCAGCGGGTGCCAGGCGAGTCCGACCGCCGCGTCCTTCGGGACGCCGAACGAGAACTCACGCTCGCGCTGCGACGCGAGGACGGCCGGGACATCGCCCCCGAGCACCAGCGTCCCTCTCGACCGGCGCGAGGCCCGCAGGACCAGCCCTCCGGTGAGCGCCCCGTCGGCGAGGAGATCGGCGTGGACGCCGAGGAGGATCCCGGGCTCCGTGCCGCCGAAGTCGCGCACCTGGAGCGTCGTCTGCTTGACCTCGACCGACAGCGGCGACGTGAAGACACGGTTGACCACGCGGTGCGGGCCGGCGGCATCGCCCTCCAGGTCGAAGGTGGTTCGGGAGAGTGAGAGGCCGGCGCCCAGCCGGATCCGCTCGCTGAGCCGGTACCCGAGCGACAGCACCAGCTGCTCGCTGGTGAGCGAGACCGCCCCGTACTCGCGGTATTCGTACAGGAAGTCGCGGCGCGTCGTCCCGCCCGAGCGGTTGTCGCGCAGCTCGACGTACGAGTAGCCGTCGGGTCCGGCGTCGCCGCGGAAGCGGAGGTTCTCGGCGTAGCTCACCGCCCCGACGAGGCGTGACGACACCGGAACCACGACGCTCGCGAACTCCACCTCGGAACGCGTGTCACGGAGATCGGAATTGGTGCCCCGCACGCCCGGATACGCCGCGGTGAGCGCTCCGGTCGCGGTGGAGCGGGCCGTCACCAGCTCCAGCACGTCGTCCGCGCGCTTGAGCGAGATCGCCGACTCGAACCCCGAGAGGAGGCCGAGCCCGGCGGGGTTCGCCACGGCGGCGGTGGCGTCGTCGGCGATCGCGGTGAACGCGCCGCCCATCGCCAGCGACTTGCCGCCCGGGTTCGTCAGGTTGAACGCCACCTTCGAGAGCAGCGCCGACTCGATCTGCGCGGACGCCGGGCAGGCGAAGAGGGCGAGGGCGAGGACGGCACGTCTCATCGGAGCCTTTCGAGCAGCGCTTCGGGTTCGAGAAAGGGCTCGGCCAGGAGGGCCGGCTCGCCGGGGGTCACCGTCACCTCGCGCTCGACGGACTTGCCGTCGAGCGCCGGACAGGTGAGGACGACGCGGTAGAGGCCGGGCGGGAGCGGCGCCAGCGCGAGCGGCGTCGTCGCGCCCGGGTCGAGCGGCACCTGCAGCCCGGTGCGGGTGTCGGTGATCGAGACGACGCGGGCGTACGGCGTGGCGTGGATCCGGAGGGCGCCCGGCAACTGGGGGACGAGCGGCCGCGCGGCGGTCACGCGGGGCCGGGGGCCCGGGGTCGCCGCCGGCGTCGTCCTCGGGGGAGCGGGCTGGAACGCGCGCCAGACGAGGAACCCGAAGATCGCGGCGAGCAGCACGACACCAGCCGCCGCGCGGGCGAGCGAGGCGCGGGACGTCGTGGTGATCACGGTCTCGCTGCGCGGTGTGGTCGGGCCGACCAGGGACGTGGTGCCGGTCGGCGTGTCGGCGCGCGCCCCCTCGCGCCCCAGCACGAGCCGATCGGCACCGGGATGCCCGGCGTCGCGGAGGGCGGCCACCAGCCCGTCGACGATCTCCCGCCAGCTCTTCGGCCGGTCCTCGCGCCGCTTCTCGAGCATCTGGCCGATCAGCCGGACGAGGCCGATCGGGAGCGGCGGTGACCCGGGCGGGGCCGCCACCGGCGGCGGCTGCGAGTTGAGGTGAGCGGCGATGTACTCGACCGGCGCCTTCCCCTCGAACGGGCGCTGGCCCGCGAGCACCTGGAAGAAGATCACCCCGAGGCTGTAGACGTCGCTCCGCCAGTCGAGCTCGGCGCCGTGCCCGAGGAGCCCGAGCTGCTCGGGGGAGCCGTACGCCACCTTGCCCAGGAAGAAGCCGGTGGCGGTGAGCGACTCGAGTCCCGTCGCGGCCTCGAACAGCTTGGCGACGCCGAAGTCGAGGAGCTTGACGATCCGCTCTCCGCTCCCTCCCTCGATGACGAAGATGTTGTCGGGCGAGAGGTCGCGGTGGACGATGCCACGAGAGGCCAGGTACTCGAGCCCGTTGGCGGCCTGGATCAGGAGCGGCAGCGTCTCCGTATAGGGGCGCCCCGCGAAGGCGGCGATCGAGCTCCCTTCCAGGAACTCCATCGCCAGGTACGGCGTCCCGTCCTCCTCGCCGATCTCGTAGAACGAGACGATGTTGACGTGGAGGAGGCCGCGCAGGATCTCGGCCTCGCGGTCGAAGCGGACGCGCGCCTCGCGCAGGTGGACGGCGCTGTCGTCGGCCGCCGCCTCGGCCTCTCGGATCACCTTGAGCGCGACGTTGCGGCCGTCCCGCTCGTCGACCGCCTTGTAGACGATCCCCATCCCGCCCCGCCCGATCCGGCGGAGCACGCGGTAATGGGCAATCGACTCGACGGAGCCCGCGGCCACGCCGCGAGCTTACGCGACGGGGACGCCTACCTCCCGGTCCCCGCCGAGGCCGGCCGCAGGAACAGGTTGGCGGGGTCTCCGGTCTTCAGGTCGATCTTCGACGCGAACGCCATGAAGACGCCGTCGCCGTCGATCTGCTTCACCACGACTCGGATGTCGGTCAGGTCCGCGAGGTCGAGGCCGAGGATGTCGCGGAAGAGGTCCTTCGAGACGTAGTCCAGCGGAGCGAGGGTGACGAGCTTGGTGGCGAGGGGCACGAAGGAGCCGGAGCGATAGGCCGAGACCGCCACACCGCAGTAGGCGTTGCCGACTTCCTCCAGGATCAGGTTGGTCCGGAAGCTCGAGGAGCTCTCCGCCCCCTCGATCTGGACGGTCCCCAGGTTCGACTGGAACGACGAGTAGCCGTGGAGGTACGAGAAGCCCTCCATGCCCGTCTTGAACTCGCCCCGTCCGGGCGCGCTCGGGTCGACCGTGTAGGTCTCGGTCTGCACGTCCACGTCGGCCCAGGTGTTCTGCCACTCCCCGGAGCCGTCGGTCTTCTTGACCGCCTCGATCTTGACCGCGCCGTACACCGGCGTGTCGCCAGAGGCATCGAAGTACTCCTCCAGGAGATCGTCGCTCACGAAGACGGCCTTCGCCGTGAGCCCGAACTGGAAATCCAGTCTCGTCGCGTTTCCCGACTTGTCCAGGAGCCGCAAGCGCACCGTCCGCTGCTCTTGCTCGTTCGTGTTCGTGAAGGTGACGCGCGTCCGCCAGAAAGGCTTCTCACCGCTCGCGAGCGGCCCGCCGATGGCGTGCGCGACCGGCAGGAGCAGCGGCGCGGGTCCTCCCGAGAACGGGAGTCCCGCCTGCGGGGTCCGGACCGCGAGCGGCGCGGTCGCCTCGACCGACGGGTTCGGGTCGAGCTTCCGGGGGGAGACACCCACCCGCAGCGACGCGTCCTGGGTCCCGTCGTCGATGACCGTGCCGAACGGCACGACCGATCCCCGGTAGACGCCGTCCGAGCCGACCGTGCTCTCCAGCCACGTCACCTTCGCATAGGGCGCCTTGTTGGATGCGACGAACGTCGCGCCGAAGAGGTCCGGGTCGTTCAGCTGCACGGTCCCGAGCGCCGGCACCGACACCTCGATCTTCACCGGCTGCCCGCCCACCAGGACCGGATCGCCCCGCGTCGACTCGAACAGCTCGACGCGCACCTTGGTGTCGTACCCGGACGTCTCGGTGAGAAGGATGTTCGTCCGCCGCCGCGCGTCGTGGGCGAGGCCGGAAAGGACGAACAGCTGGTCGCTGTCCTTCACCCCTTCGCCGGGCGAGACGGGGCGCAGCTCGAAGCCGTATTGCCCCGAGCCGGTGCCCGAGCCGGTGCCGCCCTCGACGCGCCCGGCCGGCGCCTTCTCGAACGGCACGTTCGAGACGAGGGCCGTGGCGCTCACCGCGGGCGAGGCGGAGCGCAGCTCCAGCGCGCAGGCCCCCTCGTATCCGACGAGCGAGCCCATCAGGTTCCGGTACCGTCGGGTCTCGCCGGGCGCGAGCCGGAGCACGAAGCGCCAGGTCTGCCCCTTCTGGCCGATCGGTGTGAGGAGGAGCTGGACGTCGGTGGACGACACCGAGTCGAGGTTCGAGACCCAGAGGTCACCCGTGTAGCGGCCGACCCCTCGGGCGTCGACCGCGTTCGGGAGCGAGGCGTACAGGATCCGCGTCCCGCCCTGGGCGGGAGGGGGTTCCACCGGCCCGATCGACGGGACGAGGGGCGGCCCGTCGTCGAGGACGGTCAGGGCCTTCGCCTCACCCGGGAACCCCGAGGTCGTGAGCGTGACACGCCCGGTCTCGGTGCCGTCGGGCGCGCGCCGCTTCGACCGGTCGACCCGCACGCGCACGGTCCGCGACTCCCCCGCGGCCATCGGTCGGTCCCACGGCTGACCGTCCGTCGACTCGACCGAGAGCCACGGCTCCGGGAGGCTGCCGAAGACGAGCGCGGTCTTCGCGCCGGTGTTCGTGAACGTCGCGACGACGGGGCTGCCGTCCCGCGGTATCTCCACCTGCGCGGCGTCCCAGGTGACCGGCGTCTCGGCGATGAGCCCCCCGAAGAGGCCGACCGGCACCTTCAGCGTCTCGTTGACGCTGGAGCGGAGCTCGACGGAGCTGTGGAGCGTCGGCGCCGGGAAGACCGCCGGGATCGGCCCGAACGCGACGGCCACCTTCTGCGTCTGGTTCGGCGCGAGCGTGAAGCCCGAGGACGGGGATCGCACGGTCACGGACGGTCCCGCCGCCATCGTAACGGTCACCGTCTGGGTACCGGCGTTGCGCACCTGGAACGTCGTTTCGAGAGACGAAGCCACCGCCATGTCGATCGGAGCCGCGTCGGAGACGAGGACCAGGCTCCCCAGGGCGCCTCCGACGGTCACCTTGACGGGCACGGACCACGGTCCGGCCGCCCCGCACGCGGATTCGAGGCGCACCTGGTACGAGTAGTCGCCGGGCGCGTCGGAAAACGCAGCCGAGACCGACTCCGAGACCGACTCCTTGACCTCGTAGGTCGTCGTGCGGCGGAGGCGATAGAGCGGCTTGCCGCCGATCGGCTCGGCGTCACCCGGCCCCCACCAGACCACGTAGGTGGTGAAGGCGGGCGGATGCTGGGGTGTCACGTTCAGGGCGCCCGGCACCGCGGTGAGAGCGCAGTCCGCCACCTCGATCGTCAGGATGTTCGAGGACGGCGGCGGCTGGCCCACGCCGAGGCACGACGCGGCGAAGAGGACCCTGTGGTACAGCGACCCGGACGCCGGGGCCTTGAAGGTCTGGACCGGGCGGGTCGTCTGGAACCGCTCGATGCTGGTGAACTCCGGGCTCGTGGAGCGCTCCACGGTGTACGAGTCGCGCGGGCCGGTCAGCACGTTCGTCCAGGAGATCGTGTACGGCTCGCCGGCCATGACTCTCTGTGGGCCCTGGAGGTACGCGCGGTCGACCTGGCACTGCCCGGCGGCGGGCGAGGCGAGGCCCAGGAGGAGGAAAGCGGCGGCGAGCGAATGGAGTCGGCACATAGAATCGCCTCGTGAGGCGTTGGGAGTGTCGCACCGGCGGGTTCACCCCACGCCTTTTCTTGGCGGCCCTCCTCCTCGCCACGGCGCCGGCCCTCGCCCAGGCGATCCTCCCCCCCGACGCGGCGGCGCGGGCCTTCGACGAGGGGCGCGACGCCGTCCGCAAGGGGCGCTACGCCGACGGGGTACGGCTCCTCCAGCAGGCGCTGGCCACCGGCCACACCCAGCCGAAGGAGCAGCTCGGCACGACCCGCGGCTTCGTCGACCGGTACGACCCGCACTACTGGCTCGGGGTCGCTTACATGGAGACCGGCGACGAGGCGCGGGCGCGGGACGCCTTGCTGCGATCCAGGGCCGCGGGGTTGGTGGAGAGGTGGCCCGAGGGCCGCGACCTGGCGGAGCGGCTAACCCGCCTGGACCAGCGGGAGGCCGCGCGCCGGCCGAAGCCGACCGACCCGCCACCGTCCCCGCCCCCCGTCCCGACGCCGACGCGGCCCCCGGAGACCGCCGCCGTGTCGATCCCCGCGGAGGGGTTCACGAGCCCGGGGGCGACACCCGTTCCCGACCGATCCCGGACGCCCGCGACGCCGGTTCCGGGAGCTCCCGAGCGTCTCGTCGTGCCGGTGCCGGCCGCCGAGCTGGCGGAGCTGGCCCCCGCCCTCCGGGCGCTCCAGACCGCGAGCTGGGGCGAGGTCGACACCGCACTCGCCCGGTTCCGGGAGCGAGCACCAGGCGCGCCGCTGGCCGACCTGGTCGACGCCGTCGCCAAGGGCTCGCGGTACCTGCTGGAAGGGAGGGCCGACGCGTCGCTCCTGGCCGAGGCGAGGCGGCTCCTCCAGTCGTACCGGAGGCGGGGAGGGGCGCGGAGGCCCGAGGAGATCCTGGTCTCCCCGGCGCTCGCGTCCGTGCTGTCCTTCTAGTTGCTTGTAACGGTTGTAGCGACAGTGGATGCGACGGCTATCGGCTGGCGTTGGCAAGGCGCGCCGACGCAGGCTGTAGTTGGCTCTACGCCCAGTCGGCGCAACGCCGCCAGCGCCGCCGAGAGCCGAGCAGGCACTGTCGATTCAGCCGTTACATGCAACCGGACCGTCAGGACCGCACGACCCAGGTGTTCGCGAGGATGTCGTGCAGCCCGCGCCGGTCCTTGCGGAAGAGGACCATCAGGTAGCCGGCGAAGAGAGGCAGCACCGCGACTCCCGCCCCGAGCAGCCGGATCACCGCGATCCGCCATCCGAGCCCCGGCCCGATCCGCGCCTCGCTCGTCACCACGGCGAGACCGAGCAGGGACTTGCCGGGCGTCCGGCCGTTCTTGGCCCAGCCGCCCACGACGTACCAGAGGTTGGCGGCCAGGATCAGGATCCCGCAGAGGGCGCTCACGCCCCAGAGGGCGAGGTCCGGTCCCGTCCCCGGCACGCGGAAGAACAGGATCAGGAACACGGGCGAGGACAGGAGGAGGTCTATCGCCATCAGGATGACGAGGTCGACGAGGTTCGCGACCGCGCGCGGGAAGAAGCCGGCGAGGCTCGGCGGGTCGGCGCTCTCCCGGGAAGTGGGCGGACCCGAAGGGCGCGGACGTGGGGCCATCATCGACAGCTCGATGTCGGCCTCGCGGAACGACATCTGGGAGAGCGACGACTCCGGGGTGGGACGCATCGTCGCTCGCTCGGAGCGGGACGAGCGGGTGGCGGGTCCGCGCGGCGCCCGCGGCTCGTCCGGCACGCGCGGCACGGGGGG
>CAYLNK010000151.1:0-14589 GCA_964384675.1 uncultured Holophagales bacterium
ACGCACGCGGCCGCGCTGTCCCAGGTGCCGCTCCTGCCGGAGGAGCTCCTCGCGCAGAAGGACCTCTTCCCGGAAGGGCGCCTCGACCAGGACCTCCAGCAGGTCGACCTCCGCGGGCGCAACTCGTGGCGTCTCCTGCTCGACGAGGTGCCGTCCGTCGAGCTCCTCGAGGTGCAGCTCGTGAACGCGGTCGCGCCGTTCGTCCTCAACGCGCGCCTGAAGCCGCTGATGATGAAGACGCCGGGGCGCGACAAGCACATCGTGAACGTGTCGGCGGTCGAGGGGCAGTTCTACCGGAAGTGGAAGACGACCCGGCACCCGCACACCAACATGGCCAAGGCCGCGCTCAACATGATGACCCGCACCGCCGCAGCCGACTACCAGGCGGATGGGATCCACATGAACAGCGTCGACACCGGCTGGGTCACCGACGAGGACCCCGTGGAGATCGCCGCGAAGAAGATGGTCGAGCAGCGGTTCCACCCGCCGCTCGACATCGTCGACGGCGCGGCGCGGATCGTCGACCCGATCGTCACCGGCATCAGGACCGGCGTGCACGTCTGGGGGCAATTCCTGAAGGACTACAAGCCGACGGACTGGTAGCGGCGGCCGCCCGCGAGGGATCGGCCGTCGTGTTCAGCTGCCGTCGCTTCGCGTAGACTTTGTCGATGAAAACGTCGGACGTGCGCCTCCGTGGGGAGCGTGTTCGCGCTGTCTTCGCGGCGGTCGTGTGGCTGTCGTCGCTCGAGTCACTCCCGGCGAACGCCGTCCATCCGGTCCCGTCGGCGCTGGGGGCCTGGGACCAGGAGGTGGTGGTCCCGATCGTCCTCTCCGGGGAGGGGCTGAACGGCTCGTTCTTCACGTCCGAGCTGACGTTGACCAACCGCGGGACGACCGACGCGACCGTCGACCTCACGTACACCGCCGCGTTCGGCGGCGGGGGCGGCACCGCGCGCGACACGCTCGCCGCGGGGCGGCAGAGGACGGTCGCGAGCGCGATCGACTACCTCGCGTCGCTCGGCGTGCCGTTGCCCACCTCCGGGAGCCGGGGCGGGACGCTTCGCGTGCGCTTCACCGGCCTCTCGGCGCCTTCCGTCGGCGCGGCCACGGTGCGGACGACGACCGCGGTCGCGGGAGGGCGGGCCGGTCTCGCGTACGCAGCCCTCGCGCCGTCCTCGGCGGTCGGACCGGTCACGCTCTGCGGGCTCCGGCAGACGGCGACCGACCGCTCCAACCTGGCGCTCGTGAACGCCGGCGCCGCCACCGAAGGAAGCGTCGTCCTGCGTGTCACCGTGTTCTCGGGCGACCCCTCTTCGACGCCGCGGTCGAAGGTCCTGCCCGACGTGACGCTCGCGCCCGGAGCCTTCGGTCAGCTCGACGGGGTCCTCGCCTCGAACGGGCTCGCGCTGTCGAACGGGTACGCGCAGGTGGAGCGTGTGAGCGGGACGGCGCCGTGGACGGCGTACGCCGTCGTCAACGACCAGGGGAGCTCCGACGGCTCCTTCGTACCGCCCGTCCTCGCGGCGGCCGGCGCGGGCAAGAGCGGGATCACGTTGCCGGTCGCGGTGGAGGCCGGTCCGTACACCACCGAGCTGGTCGTGACCAACCTCGGCGCCGCGCGGAGCGTCACGCTGACGTACGTCGCCTCGGCGATCCAGGCGCCCGGCAATGCCGCGTCGCTCACGCTCGCGCTCGCGCCGGGGGAGCAGCGGGTCGTCGCCGGCTTCGTCGAGACGCTCCGCGCGCGGGGGGTGCCGGGCGTCGGCGCGGCGGGACAGACGTTCGCCGGGGCCGTGTTCCTCGCGGCGTCGAGCGGGGACGTGTCGGGGCTGGTGCTCGGCGCGAGGACGTCTTCCCCGGGCGGTGGTGGACGTTTCGGCCTCTTCTATCCGGGCGTGCCGTACGGCAGCTCGGCCACCGACACCGCCTGGCTCTACGGCCTCCGGCAGGACGGCGAGAACCGCTCGAACGTCGCGATCGTGAACACGGGGGAGGGGGACGCGAGCGCCTCCACGTTCCGGGTCGACCTGTACGACGGGGAGACGGGTGTCCTCGCCGGCTCCGTCCCCGGGATCACGGTGCCGGCGCGAGGCTGGACGCAGCTCAGCTCGATCCTGTCGCAGGCCGCGCCGGCTTCCCGGTCGGCGTACGCGCGGGTGACGCGCACGTCCGGCACGAACCCGTTCCTCTCCTACGCGGTCGTGAACGACGGAGGTGCGCCGGGCCAGCGGAGCGACGACGGCGCGTTCGTCGCGATGGACCTCGCGGGTCAGGGAGCCGGACCGCGGGTCCGGCTCGAACGGATCTTCCCCGGCACCGACACCGTCTCCTTCGGCCTGCCGCTCGCGCCCGGCACCGTCTCGGACACCGCGGCGATCCGCGTCAGCATCGGCGGTGTGCGCGTCAACGACGCGCACGTCAAGCCGCTTCTCCGCGATCACGACGCCAACGGCGAGCCGACGGGCCTCCGCGCCGTGCTCGTGCAGCTCCCGGCGAGCCTGATGCCGGGCCCGACGCTCAGCGTCGACGTGGCGTTCGACGGCGGCGGCTCGCTGCCGCCCGCCTACGTCGTCCCGTTCGCGACCCTCAGCCGGCCGTCCGACGAGACGGCGCCCGTCGTCGACCGGACGATCGTGAAGGAGGGCGACGTCTACCGGCTGAAGGAGTCGAACCCGCGTTCCGTCACGATCCACGCCGGTCGCGAGCCGGCCGTCATCGCGCACTTCCCGCCCGGCTACCTCGCGCGTTCCGGATTCCTCGGTCCGCAGGTGAGCGCCGAGGACGTCGCCTCCGACCCCGGGAGCGGCGGGCTGAAGTTCCTCTCCGAAGCGCTCACGCCGTTCGTCCGCTCGTCGTACTACGAGGAGACGTATCCGCTCCACCCCGACGGTGTCGCGGTCTTCGATCCCGCCACCAACTTCGAGGGCTGGCTCTACGACCGGTGCGCGACGCTCCTCACCGCGTCTTCGCACGCCGGCGACCCGGCGATGCTGCGGCACGCGCTCCGGACGTGCTCGTACTACAGCTCGAGGATCACGCTCGACGGCGCGAACCGGGGCATCTTCACCGGGAAGGCCGACCCCGACGTGAAGTACTCCCATCTGCGCGGGATCTATGCCTATTACGCGCTCACGGGCGACGAGGGGGCCCTCGCCTCCGGGCGCGCCATCGCCGACCTCTGGAACACGGAGCCGTTCACGATCGGCCCGTACCGGCAGGGGCATCTCCGCGGCGTGGACAAGCTCTTCACCGAGCGGCTTCTCGGCACGGGTCTCGAGGGGCTCTACTACGGCTTCCGGCTGACGGACGACAGGGCCTACCTCGGCGCCTTCGAGCAGGTGCTCGACACCGCGTACCGCCACGTCACCACGAAGGAGCAGTCGGAGCTGGTGGCGATCAATCTGGATCCGAACGCGCCGCCGTTCCCGCCGCAGAACTGCTTCATACACACCGCGCTCCAGCACGACGAAGGCGACTCGAGCCAGCCGTGGTGCTCCGGCTGGATGAGCGAGCTCCTCATCGACAGCCTCCTCTTCTACCAGGCGCAGACGGCCGATCCGCGCGTGGACGAAATCTTCGTCCGCCTCGGACGGTTCCTGCGCGACGTCGGGTCGAGCTACTTCCAGGGAAATCCCCTTCCCGACAGCTTCCTCGCGCCCTCCGTCTGCTACGACGTCTCGAGGGGCCAGGACACCCGGATGCTCATCCCGCTCTACGGCTCGGGACTCTTCGCCGGCGGGACGCGGGGCAACTACGGCCAGTACGACGACACCGAGCACTGCACCGATGCCACCGCGCTGACGGCCGCCGCGCTGCGCGGGCTCGCGCGGCAGGGGAAGCTCGATCAGGGCGGACCCATCGGTCCGTTCCCGACGGAGGGCGCGTCGCTCGTCCAGCTGCAGAACGAGTTCGCGTTCTGCTCGATGATGACGTTCACCTATTGGACCAGGACGCGCCGCGACCCCGCGGTCTGGACCAGCGCGGACCTCGCGCCGGGGGCCGCCGACCCCGCGGCGTTCATCCTCCAGAACAAGATCGGCTTTCCGAGCCACCCGTCGACGCCGCTCCGGAAGCTGAGCTGGTGGTTCAACACGTCGATGCTGCAGTTCGGGCTCCTCCGCGACGCCGGAGTCCAGGTTCCGGTCCTCTCGCCGGGTGCGGTCCAGCCCTCCGGGCAGACGTGTCCGCCGCGCTGAGCGGGACGCGGCTCCGGCGGTGGCTCGAGGACCGGCGCGCGCCGCTCCTCCTCGCTGGCCTCGCGTCCCTGCTGATGATGCCCGCGCTCTTCGTCGGCTTCATCGCCGACGACTGGTTCCACCGGATCGTCCTCCTCCGCCTCGGCGGGTGGACGGACGCCCGCCCGCTTCGCGACCTGTACGCGTTCTTCCCGGCCGAGGAGGGCGGCTGGAGGCTCGATCCCGAGACGGCGTGGTGGACCGAAGCGTCCACACGCATCCGCTTCGGAAGACCCCTCTCGGCCTTCACCCACGTCCTCGACGACGCGCTCTGGCCCGACTCCCCGTTCCTTCAGCACCTGCACAGCCTCGTCTGGCTCGCGCTCGGGGTGTGGATCGTCGCGATGCTGTACCGCGGCGTGCTCGCCCCGGGGGCCGCGGGCCTGGCCGGGCTCCTCTTCGCCGTGGAGCAATCCCACGTGGTGGTGGCGGGATGGCTCGCGAACCGCAGCGCGCTCCTCTGTCTCGTCTTCGGCGTGGCCGCGCTCCGGGCGCACCTCGTCTGGCGCCGGACGCGTGCCCCGCGTCACCTCCTCCTGGCCTTGGCCCTGCTGGCGGTCGGGCTCGGTTGCGGGGAGGCCGCGCTCGCCGCCGCGGCGTACGTCCTCGCCTGGCAGGTGACGTGCGAGGAAGGCCCGTGGATCGAGCGGCTCCGGTCGGTCGTCCCGTGCGGAGCGCTCGTCGTGCTGTGGCAGGTCGCGTACCGGGCGCTCGGTTTCGGGGCCAGCGGTGCCTCGATGTACCTCGACCCCGGCGAACAGCCGCTCCGCTTCCTCGGCGCGCTCGTCGAGCGTGCCCCGCTCTTTCTCGGCGGGCTCCTGTTCCGGGCACCCGTCGACCTCTCGATGTTCCTGCCGCCGGCGCCCCGTATCGCGGCGGCGGCCGTCTGCGGACTCCTCGTCTGCGGCCTCGCCTGGGTGCTGCGGGGGCTCCTTCGCCGCGACGCTCGCGCGAGGTTCTGGTGCCTCGGGATGGTGCTGTCGCTCGTCCCGTTCTGCACGACGTTCCCGCAGAGCCGTCTCCTCCTCTTCCCGGCGGTCGGGGCGTGCGGTCTCCTCGCGACGTGGTTCGAGGCGTCCGGGGTGTGGCCCTTCGCGGGGCCGTCCCCGGCCCCGAAGCGGCGCCTCGCGGGCGCGCTCCTCGTCCTCCACGGTCCGCTGGCGGCGCTCCTCGTGCCCGTCTCCGTGGGGGCGCTTCCCGTGCTGGGCACCGTCACGTCCGCCGTGACCCGCCAGGCTCCGCGTGGGCCGGAGGTCGCGGGTCAGACGTTCGTCTTCGTGAACGGCACCGAGTTCCTGCTGGCGTACCTCCAGCTGATGAGGACGGCCCGAGGGGACGCGCCGACGCCTCGCCGGATGGCGCTCCTGAGCTCACTCGCGACGGCCAGCCGGGTCGAGCGTCCCGACGCACGGACGCTCGTGATCACGACCGGGCCCGGCTGGTTCCACCACGAGCTCGACGGCGCCTTCCTGCGGCCCGGACGCCGCTTCACGGCGGGGGAGAGGGTCGAGCGGCCCGACTACGTGGCGGAGATCCGCTCGACGACGGGCGACGGCCGCCCGCTCGAGGTGGCGTTCCGGTTCCGGGAGCCGCTCGAGAGCGCCGGCCTCCGTTGGCTCTGCTGGAAGGAGGGCCGCCTCGTTCCGTTCGCGCTGCCGGTGGTCGGGGCCGGCACGACACTCACGCGTGGGTTCTGATTCGCCCGGATTCCCGCGAGAGGTAACGGACCGTGTGGACTGCACCCGAGGACGTGAGCGATCGCGTAGCGGGTGGAGCGCGTGTCGACCCTCCGCACCTTCGTGCGGCCTGTCGCCGGGTCGATCAACTCCTCGAAGGGCCCTCGGCGATGCGGCCACAGGCCATCCGACGACCGACCCGAAGCTCCTCGAGAGCACGGTCATCTCGCTCCTCCCGCCGTTCGTCGCGATCCATTCTCGGCCGGCCGGAAGGGGAGCTCCAGCCGCGCACGGCCTTCCTCCGATGGCGGATCGGGCGTAGCCTGCGCGCGGCACGATCGACGGAGGAAGACGCATGACCGACCCGCGCCCGGGTCTCTCGCGACGGCGTTTCGCGGCGCTCGCGGCGTCCGCCGCGGCGGCCGCCGCCTTCCCCGGTACCACGCTCCCGGCGCTCGGTGCGGGCGCCGGAAAGCCTCGCCGGATGCTCCAGGTGAACGGCTACACCGTCGACGCGGAGACGCCGCTCGACCTCCTGGGGGAGAGCTACCTGACGCCGAACGACCTCTTCTTCGTCCGGCACCACTGGCACCCGCAGATGCCCGATCCGAAGGAGTGGGCGCTCACGGTGGATGGCGAGGTGGGGAAGCCCCTGAAGCTCAGCCTGGCCGACCTGAAGAAGCTGCCGAAGGCGAGCGCCACCTGCGTCCTGATGTGCGCCGGGAACGGCCGCTTCTTCCAGAAGCCCGTCGTGCCCGGCGTGCAGTGGAAGTTCGGGGCCGTCGGGAACGCGCGCTGGACCGGTGTGCGCGTGAAGGACGTCCTTCAGAAGGCCGGGCTGAAGGGTGCCGCGAAGCACCTCCACACGTTCGGGACCGACAAGCCGCCGGGCAAGGTCCCGCCGTTCCACCGGAGCCTCGAGATCGAGAAGGCGCTGGAGGACGGGATCATCGCGTACGAGATGAACGGCGAGCCGCTTCCCGCGCTCCACGGCGCCCCGGCGCGCCTCGTCGTGCCGGGCTGGGCCGGCGACCACTGGATGAAGTGGCTCGAGCGGATCTCGCCGCAGGCCGAGGCGCAGAAGGGCTTCTTCATGGACGTGGCGTACCGGTACCCGAAGGTCCCCGGCGCGCCCGGCGTGGCGTTCAAGCCGGAGGAGATGTCCCCCGTCACCAGTCTCCTCGTGAAGTCGAACTTCACGGACTACCCCTCGACGGTCAAAGCGGGGACGTCCGTCACGCTGCGTGGGATCGCGCTGTCCGGCGCCCCGGACGTCGCCAGGGTCGAGATCAGCGCGGACGGCGGCGAGACGTGGGCCGTCGCGGCGCTCGAGGGACCGCACGACCGGTACGCGTGGCGCCTCTTCCGCCACGTCTGGAAGCCGGCGGCGCCCGGCAAGGTCACGTTGGTGGCGCGGGCGACCGACAGCCGCGGCAGCGTCCAGCCGAAGGACGCGGTGTGGAACCAGAGCGGCTACTTCTACAACGGCTGGCACACCGTCGACGTGGAGGTGACCGGGTGAGAAGGCTCGTTCCGCTCGGCCTCGCCGTCGTGATCGCGCTCACCGCCTCCGGCCAGCAGCCCGCGGCGTCCGCCGGCCCGATGACGTCCGCGACCAAGGCGAAGACGGCGAAGCCCGCGAGCTTCGACGAGAGCCTCCCGTCCCTGGGGATGCAGCTCTCCGAGCTTCCGGCCGGCCCGGGCCAAGCGGTCGCCTCCGGCGCCTGTCTCGCCTGCCACTCCGCCGACATGCTCCGGCAGCAGCGGCTCGACGAGAAGAAGTGGTCGGCGAGCGTCACCAAGATGATCGGCTGGGGCGCCGAGGTGCCCGAGTCGAAGAAGGACGAGCTGATCGGCTACCTCGTGAAGAGCTTCGGCCCCGACAACGACCGCTTCACGCCGCTGGTGACGCGGCCGGTGGGGAAGTAGCCGGCGCTCGCGGATCACGCCCCAAATAGGAGCTCGAGAGGCTATTTCAGGGCCTCGGCATAGAGCGGATTGACTATTGCCCCTTCCCGTTCCGGGCCCCACGTTGGCGAGAAGCCCTGCTCGTGGCCCGGCTCGGAGGTGC
This sequence comes from uncultured Holophagales bacterium, assembly GCA_964384675.1. Classification (GTDB taxonomy): domain Bacteria; phylum Acidobacteriota; class Thermoanaerobaculia; order UBA5066; family UBA5066; genus CAYLNK01. The sequence goes on from CAYLNK010000151.1 coordinate 7,983, forward strand.
GCCGATGGTCTCGACTCTCCCGTCACCGTCACCGGCGGCCCGGTCGACGGCCGTGCTCTCCACCCGCCTCCGCCTCCTCGGGACAGAGAACGCGTTCAAGATCGGACCGCACCTCCGGCGCCTCGAGGAGAGCGGACACCGGGTGATCAAGTGCAACCTCGGGGAGCCGGACTTCCCGCTCCCGGGCCACATCCGCGACGAGGTGAAGAGGCAGCTCGACCTCGACCTCGTCCACTACTGCGATCCGCAGGGGCTCCTGCCGCTCCGGGAGGCGATCGCCGCGGAGATGGGGGAGCGGCGCGGGCTCCGGATCTCGCCCGAACGGGTGGTGGTCTTCCCGGGGGGCAAGACGCCGATCGGCTTCTGCCAGGAGGCGTACTGCGATCCCGGCGACGAGGTCCTCTATCCGAGCCCCGGCTTCCCGATCTACGAGTCGTTCACGCGGTTCGTCGGCGCGCGGCCGGTCCCGTACCACCTGGACGAGTCGACCGGGTTCAACGTGGCCGCGAAGGACCTCGCCCCGCTCGTGTCCGAGCGGACGAAGCTCCTCTACCTGAACTTCCCGTCGAACCCGACCGGTGGCGTCGCCAGCCGCGAGCAGCTCGCCGGGATCGCCGACGTCGTCCTCTCGCGCGGATCCGACGGCCTGCGCGTCTTCTCGGACGAGGTGTACGAGGCGATCCTGTTCGACGGCGCCCGGCACGAGTCGATCGCGTCGATCCCCGGCATGGAGGAGCGGACGATCCTCGTCGGCGGCGCCTCCAAGACGTACTCCTGGACCGGCGGCCGCGTCGGCTGGGCGGTCCTCCCCACCGCGGAGGAGGCCCAGCTCTTCAAGACGCTCAACATCAACTACTTCACCTGCGTCCCGCCGTACAACCAGATGGGGGCGCTGGTGGCGCTCACCTCGCCCGAGAGCCCCGGCGGCATCGCGCGCATGGTGGCCGAGCTGCAGCGGCGCCGCGACGTGGTGGTGGAGGGGCTGAACCGGATCGAGGGCGTGCGTTGCCAGAAGCCCCGCGGCGCCTTCTACGTCTTCCCGAACGTCGCCGGAGCGTGCGAGAGGCTCGGCGCCATCGACGCGTGGAGCGCCCTTCCGGACGAGGCTCGCGCGCGGACCACGCCGTCCACGATGCTCCAGATGTTCCTTCTCTACCGGTACCACGTCGCCACGATGGACCGGAAGTCGTTCGGTGTGATCGGGTGCGAGGGCCGGCACTACTTGCGGCTCTCCATCGCGACCGGCATGGCCGACCTCGAGGAGGCGGTCTTCCGGATCGCCACGGCCGTGGCGGACCGCGCCGGTTTCGCCGCGTGGCTCCGCTCGGGGGACCCCCTACACGCCTGAGGAGATGAGGTGATGTCATGACAACGTCGGTGCCGTTCGGCTCGCGCCGCGGGGCGTTCCTCCAGATCGGCGCGCGTCCTCTCGCGCTCCCCTCGGCACGGTCGGCGCCGATCGAGGCGCTCGAGCCGATCTACCGGTCGCTCTGCTCGATGCTCTACAACTACGTACCGACCTCGGGGCACCCGGGCGGCTCGATCTCGTCCGGGCGCTTCGTGGCCGCGCTCCTGTTCGGGACCATGGACCACGACGTCTCGAGGCCCGACCGGGAGGACGCCGACGTCCTCTCGTACGCCGCCGGGCACAAGGCGATGGGCCTGTACGCGATGTGGGCCCTCCGGAACGAGATCCTGCGCGTCGCCGCGCCCGATCTCCTGCCCCGGGACGAGTCGCGCCAGCTGAGGCTCGAGGACCTCCTCGGCTTCCGCCGCAACCCGGCCACGAGGACGCCGCTCTTCTCGGCGCTCGGAGCCAAGGCGCTCGACGGCCATCCCACGCCGTCGACTCCCTTCGTGAAGCTCGCGACCGGGGCCTCGGGGGTGGGCGTCGCCTCGTCGTTCGGCCTGGCGCTCGGGGCGCTCGACACGTACGGGAGCGACGCGCCCTACGTCCACGTCGTCGAGGGGGAGGGCGGGCTGACACCCGGGCGGGTCGCCGAGGCGCTGGCGTTCGCGGGGACCGCGGGTCTCTCGAACGTGGTGATGCACGTCGACTGGAACCAGGCGTCGATCGACTCCGACCACGTCACCCGGGAGGGGGGCGCTCCGGGCGACTACGTGCAATGGACGCCGATGGAGCTCTTCTACCTGCACGACTGGAACGTGGTCTTCGTCCCCGACGGGCTCGATCCGGACGCCATCTGCCGGGCCCAGGAGCGGGCGATGACGATCGCCAACGGCCAGCCGACGGCGGTGATCTACCGGACGACGAAGGGGTACCTGTACGGCGTGGAGGGCCGCGCGTCCCACGGCGCGGGACACAAGCTCTGCTCGAGCGGCTTCTACGAGTCCCTGCTTCCGTCTCTCCGCGAGGGGGACCTCCGGATCCCGGCGTGCGAGCCCGGCGCGACGCGCTGCTCGGGCGGGCGGGAGAGTGACGTCGTGGAGGAGTGCTTCTGGCAATCGCTCCTGATCGTGCGCGGCCTCGTCGAGGCGAACCGTCCGCTGGCCGAGGAGCTGGCGGGGCGCCTCCGCGCCTCGCGCGAGCGGCTCGACCGGCGTGCGCGGCGCCCCAGGGCCGGCGCGCCCGACGTGAACCGGGTGTTCGAGGTGGCGGGAGAGCCCGGCGTGCCCGAGGCGCTCGTCCTCGCGCCCGGGAGCGAGACCACGCTCCGGGGCCAGCTCGGCAAGGCGCTCGATCACCTCAACCGGGCGTCTGGCGGGGCGCTCTTCATCGCGGCCGCGGACCTTCTGGGGTCGACGAGCGTGAGCGAGGGAGGCAAGGGCTTCCCGTCCGGCTTCTTCAAGGTCCCTGGAAACCCCGGCTCGCGCCTCCTCGCGGTCGGGGGCATCTGCGAGGACGCGATCGCGGGGGTCCTTTCCGGCCTTTCGTCCTTCGGCCGGCACGTCGGCATCGGCTCCTCCTACGGGGCGTTCCTGGCGCCGCTCGGCCACATCGCCGCCCGGCTGCACGCCATCGGCAACCAGGCGAGGAAGGGGATGGACGGTGGACCCTTCCGCCCGATGATCCTCGTTTGCGCTCACGCGGGCCTGAAGACCGGCGAGGACGGTCCGACGCACGCGGACCCGCAGCCGCTGCAGCTGCTACAGGAGAACTTCCCGGCGGGCACGAGCCTCACGCTCACGCCCTGGGAGCCCCAGGAGATCTACCCGCTCCTGGCGGCCGCGCTCGTGCGGCGCCCCGCGGTCATCGTGCCGTTCGTGACGCGTCCCGCGGAAAGGGTGCCGGATCGCGCCGCGCTCGGCCTCGCGCCCGCCGCAGACGCGGTCCAGGGCGTCTACCAGCTGCGCCGGCCGAGCGGCACGTCCGACGGCGTCGTCGTGCTGCAGGAGTCGGCCGTGACCTACGCCTTCGTGGAGGAAGCCCTGCCCCGGCTCCTGGCCTCGGGTCTCGACATCGACGTCTACTCGATCGCGAGCGCCGAGCTCTTCGACGCGCTGCCCGCCGCACGGCGCGAGGAGATCTTCCCCGAGAGCAAGGCGAGGGTCGCCATGGGAGTCACCGGCTTCACGTTGGCCACCCTCTACCGCTGGATCCGCTCGGACTTCGGCCGGGCCCACAGTCTTCATCCGTACACGAGGGGGCACTTCCTGGGGAGCGGCTCGGGTCCCTCCGTGGTCGCGGAGGCCGGTCTCGACGGCGCGAGCCAGGCCCGCGCGATCGCGCGATACGTGGAGGAGCTGCGGCGGCTCGCGCCCGAGCGGGAGCGGGAGGCCTGGACGGGGCCGAGCGCCCTGGTGGGGGCACCTGCGGCCCGCCCGCGGGAAGTCCATGCCGGAGCGCGCGAACCGTAGACTCGGACGTCGATGCGAGACGGGGACGCCATCGAGCGTGCCGCGCGCCGAGCCGTCGCGGTGTTCGGTGAGGTCCACGGAGCGGAGAGCTGGGTCCTGCCGGAGCTGGCGGTGGAGCGGCGCGGCCGCGACGTGGTCGTGCGTCTCGGTCCTCGCGAGATCGTCGGCCGCCTCTCGGCCCACCCGCTCCTGGCGGGTCGCGTCTGGGCCGAGGTGCTGGCGCCGGGCTACCCGCAGCCCTTCTCCCAGTGGCTGCCCGGCACCGACCCGCAGGACTGGGACCGCAGCGCCCGCGCCGAGCCGGGCCGGATCTGGGTCCGCGAGGACCTCCTGGCCGAGGACCTGATGGGCGCGGGGCTCGCCTTCCTGGAAGCCGGTGAGCAGGAGGAGGGGCGCCTCTGCCTCCGGCGTTCGATGCGCGGCTGTCCGACGGAGCCTCGCGCCACCGGGGCGCCCGAGTCGGCGGTGTCGCACCTCGAGGAGCCCGTCGCGCGGATCCGCGCGGCCCTCGCCTGGGGCGAGACCCTGGCGGCACGTCTGCCTCCGGATCTGAACGACGACGCGCTTCGCCGCACACAGGCCGAGGAGGTCACCGCCCGCAGGTCCCGGTGGGGGCTGGAGGGAGCGATCCGGGCGGTGGTGCTGCCGTTCCACGCACACGCGGATCCGATCGAGCGGGCGGGCGCGGCCGCCGCGCTCGTCTCGATCTACGAGGAGATCGCGGCGAGCGACCCGGCGCGCCTGCACCGTCTTTCCGGGACGGCCCTCCTCGCGTTGCTGCGCGACGGGGAGCCGTGGGTGAGGGAGCCGGCCTTCGACGCCGCGCTGGTCCTGGCCCATCGGCTCAGGCGCGATCGCCTCTACGGGCTGGCGGCGCCGATTCTCGACGAGCTGCTGGCCGAGGGCGTGGCACGGCGCGAGCTCCTGGCGTGGCGCTTCGAGTGCCGGCTCGGCATCGGCGATCCGGCCGGGGCCGAGGCGGACTGGGCCGAGGTCGAGGCCCTGCGCGACCTGCCGCCGCACCGGGCGGTCGAGGTGGGCCCCGGCCGTTACGACCGCGGCCCGGACTGGACGGAGCTCTTGCAGGTCGCCCGGGCGCGGGCGAGGGAGCCACGGCCCGTGAAGCCCGGTCCACGGCGGCCGCGCTCCTGACCGGCCAGCCTCCGGCGCGGGGCGTCCGAGCCTGGCGGTCCTCCTGGCACGGCGAGTGCACTCGCGCTCCTCGAACGCCCTTCGGGCACACGCCACGTCGTGCAACAGGAGACTCCATGCGCCTTCTCCGCACCGCCACGGGAATCCCCGCCCGCCGGACGACGCTCGCCGTCGCGGCGCTCCTTCTCGCCTCCACCGCCCACGCCGGCGACCTGACACGTCTCGTCCGGCTCAAGATCTCCGCCGGCGACCTCGCCAGCGGCGAGGCCGCGGTCGAGGAGTACCGGCGCGGCAAGACCGCCGACGCGGAATACCTCGACGCCGTCGGGTGGCTCGCGCGCGGCTCCCTGCTCCTGGGCCGCGGCGAGAAGGCCGCCGGCTACGTCGCGGAGCTGCGCCGCGAGATCCCGAAGGAGACGCCCGAGCTGGTGGTCCCGCTCGGCGCCGCGATCGAGGTGGAGGGGAAGCTCCGGCTCGCGCGGGGCGGCCGTGGAGACGCGGTGCGCTTCCTGGAGGTGGAGCTCTCGCGGGCCCGGGACATCGCCCTCTGCTCCCGCATCCGGAAGAACCTCAACCTCCTCACGCTCGAGGGGCAGCCGGCGCCGGAGCTCACCTTCGAGGAGCACCTCGGACCCGACGTCCCGAGGCTCGCCGATCTGAAGGGGCGACCCGTCCTCCTCTTCCTCTGGGCGCCCGGCTGCGGGGACTGCAAGGCCCAGGCGCCGATCCTCGGCCGGATCCGCGAGAAGTACGCCGAACGCGGCCTCGCGCTCGTCGCCCCCACGCGTCTCTACGGCGAGGGCGAGGGCGGCAAGCCCGCGGCACCGGCCGAGGAGAAGGCCCACGTCGAGAAGAGCTGGGCGGCCTTCGAAGGCCTCGCCGGCGTGCCGATCCCGATCGACGGCGGGACGATGGTCCGCTACGGCGCGTCGGCCACGCCGACCCTCGTGCTCCTGGACCGGAAAGGCGTCGTGCGTCTCTACACCCCGACGCGGATGAGCGAGTCGGAGCTTTCGCGCCGCATCGAGGAGCTTCTCGCCGAGCCGTCCTGAACGCCTCGAGCGGTCGCCCTTGACAGGGGCCGGGCGAGGGAATAGTTTCTTGTTTCTGAAACTATTCTCGACGAGACGAATGAAAGGAGCCCCCATGAGACCCTCTCCCCCCGGCTGGCCCCGTCTCTCCTCGGCCCTCTATTACGACGACGCCGCCAAAGCCATCGACTGGCTCTGTGACGCCTTCGGGTTCGAGGTCCGCCTCAAGGTCGAGGGAGAGGGCGGGCGGATCGAGCATTCCGAGCTCGTCTACGGCGAGGCCGTCGTCATGGTGGCGGACGGCAAGAGCGACAAGTACACGCACACGGCGAGCCCCGGGCAGGTCGGCGGGAAGAACACCCAGAACCTGATGCTCTACGTGGACGACGTGGAGGCCCACTGCGCGCGGGCGCGTGCGGCCGGCGCCGAGATCTGGATCGAGCCCAAGACGTCGGACTACGGCGAGGAGTACTGGACCGACCGGAGCTACGGCTGCGTGGACCTGGGTGGCCACCGCTGGTGGTTCTGCCAGCGCCTGCGGAACCCGAAGCCGGCGTGAGCGGCCTCGACCGGACGCTGGCGGCGCTCGCCGACCCGAGCCACCG
>CAYLNK010000152.1:0-14563 GCA_964384675.1 uncultured Holophagales bacterium
CCGCGATCCGGGGGGCCTCCGGGACCGGCCCCCCGTGCCCCCCTGGCCGGGGAGCTCCAGGCCGCGAGGCCGGACTTCCGCGATCCGGGGGGGCCTCCGGGACCGGCCCCCACGCCTCCGGGTCGCACCGCTCCGGGGTCCCTCCTTCGATAGAATCCGGCGCTCGGATGAGTGAGGTTCCTCGGCTCCTCGTCGTCGACGACGACGACCTCGTCCTGAGCGTACTGGAGGCGACGTTCGCCTCGCAGGGGTGGCAGGTCGTGGCGATGACGAGCGTCGCCGCGGCGCTCCAGGCGGCGGCGCGCGAGCCGTTCGACCTGATCGTCCTCGACATCATGCTCCCGGACGGCAACGGGATCGCGTGCTGCCGGGAGATCCGGGCCCTCACCGACCGTCCGATCGTCATGCTGACGGCGCGCCAATCGACCGCCGAGAAGGTCGAGGCGCTCGACGCGGGCGCGGACGACTACGTCGTGAAGCCGTTCGACCCCGACGAGCTCTCGGCCCGGGTCCGTGCCCAGCTCCGGCGGGCCGAGACGCGCCGCAGTCCGGCCGGCGGCCCGCTCACCGTCAAGGTCGGGCCCCTCTTCCTGGACCGTGTCCGGAAGGACGCGACGCTCGGAGGGGCGCCCCTCGGGCTATCCCAGCGAGAGTTCGAGGTGCTTTTCCAGCTCGGCCAGACGCCCGGTCAGGCCGTCCGGAAGGAGCGGCTCCTCCAGGCGATCTGGGGCGAGGACGACGACGTGAGCGACAAGCTCCTCGCGGTCACGATCCACAGGCTGCGCCAGAAGCTCGAGAGCGACCCGATGTCGCCCGCACGTCTGGTGACCGTGCGGGGATTCGGCTATCGCCTGAACCCCGACTGAGGGCGCCTACGGGTTGGTCTGCCAGATCTCCAGAGAGGTCGTCATGGCACGCCCCTCCATCGAGACCGCGGCGACGATCGCGCTGGCCACGTCCTCGGGCTGGATCGCCTTCGAGAGGTCGTGGCCCGGCATCCCGCGCGCGATCATGTCGGTCGCGACCGTCGACGGGAAGACGCAGGTGACGCGCACGTCGAACGCCCGTGCCTCGTAACGCATCGCCTCGGAAAGGCCCGCCACCCCGAACTTCGACGCGCAGTACGCGCCGCCTCCCGCGAATCCGCGCTTGCCCGCCGTCGAGGCGATGTTGACGATGTGGCCGCTGCGCCGGCTCTTCATCCCCGGAAGGAGCGCACGGGACATCAGGAACGGGCCCTTGAGGTTCACGTCGAGCACGCGGTCGAAGACCAGGGCGTCGCACTTGTCGATCGGCGCGATCGCGAAGATCCCCGCGTTGTTGATCAGGACGTCGACCGGACCGAGCTGCTGCTCGGCCGCAGCGACGCAGCGGGCCACGCTCCCCTCGTCGCTCACGTCGCCGGGGAGGATCACGGTCTTGACGCCGAGCGGCTTGATCTCCTTGAGGGTCTCCAGCAGGTTCTTCTTGGTCTTGCCCATCAGGGCGACGTGAGCGCCCGCCCGGGCGAAGGCGATCGCGGTGGCCCGACCGATACCCCGGCCGGCGCCGGTGACGAGGACGACGCGGTTCTGCAGCAGCATGGCTTCCTCCGGACGCTTCGATTCTACGGCGAGGCCCCGGCCGCCGAGCGGAGCCGGACCGTTGCCTGCAAGCGCGAATAGGACCATGCTGAAGGGGATGCTCCCGAGGGCACCGTTCGCCGGCAGCCTCGTGCTGCTCCTCGTCACGGCCGTGCCGTGTCGCGGGGCGGCTCCGGATACGTCCGCGGGGGTCGTCCACGTCGACCGGGTTCCGTGGAGCCTCGCGGGCACCTGGGAGCTCGCGCTCGGAGATCCCCTCACCGGCGTCGACGGCCTCGACACGCTCCGATTCGAGCCGGTCCGTGTGCCGGGCGCCTGGCAGGACTCGGGCATCCCGGGCCACGGGGTCGGCTGGTACCGCACCCTCTTCGAGCTCGACCCTTCCGTCTCGGGCCTGACCCTCGCTCTGGCGATCGAGCAGATCCGGGACGCCGACGAGGTGTACCTCGACGGCCAGCTCGTGGGCCGCACCGGCGGCTTCCCGCCGCGCTACGAGAAGGCGACGCTGATCGACCGGGTCTACGAGCTGCCCACCCACGTCACGACCCGCCCGGGCCCGCATCTCCTGGCGATCCGCGTCTACAACCCGGGCCCGAGGGCCGGGGGGCTGACGGGGGAGCCGTTCCTCGACACGGTGGCGTCCGCCTTCTGGAAGCGGACCGGGCGCGAGGCTCCGCGCGCCCTCCTGGCGGCGGCGATCGGCTGTCTCGGCCTCTTCTCGCTCTTCTTCTACCTGCGGGCCCGGGAGCAGGTCGATTTCCTCTACTACTTCCTCTACACGACGGGGATCGCGGTCTACCTGGCGACCTGGCACTCCGTCTGGGCCGAGACGGGGATCTCCCTCTCGCTCCTCTTCCGGGTCAACTGCGCGCTCGCGTTCGTCCTCTTCTCCCTCTACCTCCTCTTCTTCGACACGTTCTTCGGGCGGGCCATCAGCCGCTTCCACCTGGCCCTCCACCTGGTCCAGATCGGCCTCGTCCTCTCGTGCCTCTTCTGGCCCCGCGTCGACGACCTCTACCACCTCCTCGGCCTGGGCTACGTCGCGATCGTCTCGGGGAGCGTCGAGACGCTCGGGTGCCTGGTGCGGGACACGCGCCGTCGCGTTCCGTACGCCCGGCCGGTCCTCGTCGTGAGCGTGCTCCTGTTCCTGGCCGTCCTCCACGACATGGCGCAGGACCTGCGCCTCCTCGGCAGGACCGGGAACTTCCGTCTCTTCGCTCCGGTCTTCCTGCTCTTCACCCTCGTCTTCCTGGCGGTGGCGGCCGACCGCTTCGCGCGGATGCGGGTCGCGGCGTCGACCGATCCGCTCACCGGCCTCTCCAACCGCACGGTCCTGTTCGAGCGGATCAACCTGGAGATCGCGCGGGCGCGGCGCCACCAGCACTCCGTGGCGCTGGCGGTCTGCGACCTCGACCTCTTCAAGTCGTTCAACGACCGGTTCGGGCACGTGGCGGGCGACCGGCTCCTCGTCGCGGTCGCCGAGGCGCTCCGGGCCTCCATCCGGGACACCGACCTCGCCGTCCGGTACGGGGGCGAGGAGTTCATCGTGCTCCTTCCCGAGGCGAACGCGCTGGACGCCATGACGTGCCTCGAGCGGGTCCGCAAGGCGGTGTCGTCGGTGGTGGTCCCCGGTGTGCCCGAGGGGCGCACCATCTCGATCGGCCTCGCGGTCTTCGACCCGCAGATCTCCGCCGCGGTCTCGGTGACCGCGTTCCTGCGCCAGGCGGACGGCGCGCTCTACCAGGCCAAGTCGCAGGGCCGGGACCGCATCGTGGTGGCCGAGGGGAACCCGCCGTCCAGCTCGGGCAAGTACGTCCTGGACTCGGCGTTCCGCCGCAAGCGGAGCTCGGCGTCGGTGCCGGCACAGAAGGGGTGAGGGGATGCAGCGCGAGCGGATCGTGACCGACAACCCGTGGGAACGGCACTACGGATACGCCCGGGCCGTGAGGGCCGGCTCCTTCGTGGCCGTATCGGGCACGGTGGCGGCGGGCGGCGACGGACGGGCGTCCGGCCCGGATGCCTACACGCAGACGGTCGAGATCTTCGCCCGCCTCGCCCGGACGCTCGAGCGCGTGGACGGCGGCCTGTCGGACATCGTTCGCCTGCGGGTCTACTTCGCGGAGCCGTCCGTGGCCGACGGCTTCACGAAGGCGCTGAACGAGGCGTTCCCCGAGGGCGCGCCGGCGCTGACCGCGGTGCGCGTGCCGGCGCTGGTGGCCCCGGAATTCCTGCTGGAGATCGAGGCCGAGGCGGTCCTCTCGCACGCGGTGCCGGCCGCGCGGCGGTCCGCGGACGACGACGTCGAGACGGCGGACTGAGAGACCCGGAGAGCCCCCCCCACCCGGTCCGGTGAGATGATGCAGGCACCCGAGCTTCCCAGGAGGTGCCGCCGATGCGTTCCCGCAAGGATCGGATGCTCAGCTGTTTCGTCCTCGTGGCCCTCGTCGGCACGTCGGGAACCGCTTCGGCCAAGCTCTTCGGCCGGATCCGGGAGCGGCTCCGGGACCGCATCGACGCGAGCGTCGACAAGCTCCGGAAGGAGCTGGACACGCTGCGTGGCCCCGGGAGCTGTCCCGACGAGTTCCGGGCGGCCCTCGGCAGGGCGCTCGACGCGCGCAAGGCCTGTCTCGTCGACGCTCCTCCCGGCAGCCCGCTGGACGGCTTCGAGAAGCTCTCGGAGAAGCAGGCCGAGGCGTTCTGCGGCAAGCGGAACGACCGGGAGTGCGAGGACCACGTCCTCGACCAGCAGCAGGATTTCTGCCGGGACAGGACCGCGCAGCTGCTCGCCGTCGCCACGAAGAAGAGAGCCCAGTGCGCGGGTGAGACCGCGAAGCGGTTCGGGGGCAAGGTCCGGGACCGGGTGAAGGACAGGGTGGAGCAGACGGTCGAGAACCTGAGGAAACGGATCGGGGCGCTCGACGCCGCGCTCCCCGACCGGCCATGCGCCCGGGAGTTCGGGGCCGCCCTGAAGGACGCCCTGGACGCCCAGAGGCAGTGCTTCAACGACCCGCCTGCGGGAAGCCCGATCGACCGGTTCGAGAAGCTCACCGACGCCGAGCAGGACGCGCAGTGCGGCAAGCGGACGGACGTCGAGTGCCTGGAGGTCGTCCTCCTGGTCCAGCAGGAGGCGTTCTGCGCCCAGCGGAACGCGTCGCTCGTGAAGCAGGCGACCGAGAAGCGGATCGCCTGCTCCGCCGAGGCCGTCAAGCGGTTCCCCGGGAAGGTCCGCGAGCGGGTCAGGCAAGGGGTCGAGAGCCGCGTCGAGGCGTTCCGGCAGCGCATCGACAACGTCCGGGCGACGGGGAAGTGCGCGGACGAGCTGGTGGCCGCGGTGGCCGAGGCCGTGGCCACCAAGCGGAAGTGCCTGACCGATCCGCCCCCGGGGAGCCCGATCGGCAAGTTCGAGAGGCTCTCGGAAGAGGAGGCCGACGCGTTCTGCGGCCGCCGGACCGACCAGCAGTGTCTCGTCTTCCTCCTGGACGAGCAGGAGAAGTTCTGCGCGCCGGGGCTCGCCGGGCGCGTCGACGCCGTCGTGGCCAAGCAGCAGGAGTGCAAGAAGAGGGAGTCGAAGTAGCGCCCCGCGGTCCTCGCGGGCGAGGCGGACGCGAGGAACTTTCGTCGGCGCCGGCCACGATGGGGCGCTCCTGAAGACCTACGCCGGCCGGGTCCTCGCGACACGAACCGCTAGTGGCGTGTTAGCGAGGAAGGCGAAGTGGATGCGACGGCGATCGGCGCCGAGAGCCAGGCGCGCAGACCGAGGGCTGAAGTGGGCTCTTCGCCGAGCGTCTGCGCAACGCCGCTATCGGCGTCGAGGGCCGAGCAGGCGCTTTCGGATTCTTCGCTAACACGCCACCAGTTGCTTGTAACGGTTGTAAGCGACAGTGGATGCGACGGCTATCGGCTGGCGATGGCAAGGCGCGCCGACACAGGCTGTAGTTGGCTCTACGCCCAGTCGGCGCAACGCCGCCAGCGCCGCTGAGAGCCGGGCAGGCGCTGTCGATTCAGCCGTTACATGCAACTAGTTGAGATACCCGAGGGCCCGGAGCGAGTCGACGACGCTGGACGGCAGTCGGTACGACGGATCCGTCCCCGCCCGGTCCCCCTGCGCGGCCCGCGAGACGGCCTCCAGCCGCTCCGCGACCTCGGGCTCCTGGGCGATCACGTTGCGCTTCTCGTCGGCGTCCGCGTCGGTCCGGAAGAGCTCTCGTGTCCCCTTCGACGAGACGATCAGCTTCCAGGGACGCGCCTCGATCATGTCCATCCGGAACATGAACCTGTCCCCGAAGCCTTCCTGCCTGCAGGCGTAGACCTCGGACGACGAGACGGCACGGCCCGCTCCCCACGCTACGCCGTCGATCCCGGGAGGAACCGGGAGGCCGGCGTGGTCCAGGATCGTCGGGAAGACGTCGACGGACTGGAACGGTGTCGTGGAGACACCCTTGGGCTCGAAGGGAGGGCGGCGGCCAGGCTTGACGAAGAGGGGGACGCGCAAGGACTCGTCGTAGGCGGAGGTCTCGTGGTCGAAGACCCCGTGCTCTCCGAACGCCTCCCCGTGGTCTCCGATGACGAGGATCAGCATCTCCGGGAAGCGGGGGTGCGCCTCCAGGGCCCCGAGGAGCCGATCCAGCTGGGAGTCCAGGTAGAGGATCTCGTCGTCGTACGCGTCCACCGCGGCCCGGACCTCACGCTCCGTGGCCGGGTGACCCTTGACGACCCCGTCCAGCGTCAGAGTCTCGACCCTGGACCCGCGGGCGCTGAACCGCCTGTGCGAGAGCGGAGATCGGTACGGCTGATGGGGATCGAACAGGTTGAGGAAGAGGAAGAACGAGTCGGATCCGGCCCGGTGGAGCGCCGACAACGCGAGGTCCACGATCTCCTTCGCGTTGCGTTCGGAGGCGGGCTGCGGACGCGAGAAGAACCTGCTGTCGGAGAACGGATACCAGCGGCCCAGGAGCTTCAGCTTCTCGGTGCTGGCCGGGCCGCGGTACGGGTTCAGCCTCGAAGCCGGGAGCTGCCAGCCCGGTGTCGCGTCGTACCATTCGAATCCACGACCCGCCCCCAGCTCCGGAGCCAGGTGAGCGTAGTTGGCCGCGATTCCCACGGTCCAGTAGCCGGCGCGACGCAGGAGCTGGGCCGCCGTCGGGACGTCGCCTCGAACGGGATACAGGTACGGCCCTTGCGGGTCCACGGTCACGTCGCACGCGTGGCCGCCATGGCGCGAGGGACGCAGGCCGGTGAACATCGAGGCATGGCTCGGCAGGGAGGCTCCGGCGGAGGAAAGCGATCGCTCGAACCGCAGCGCATGCCGCGCGGCGAAACGCTCCAGGGCAGGCATCGTGTCGCGCGAATAGCCGTACGACCTCAGGTGATCGGCCCGCAAGGTGTCGAGCACGACGAGAACGACGGGAGGCCGGTCCTTCGCGAAGCTCCCCGGCGCCCTCGACGGCTGCCGCGGTGTCGTCAGCGCGGCCGCGGCGACGAGCAGGTGGACGAGCGCGGCCGCGGGACGGCCGGCCTCGCTCAGGGCCCGATGAACGGGCTGCGCGAGCGCGACGGCGAGCGCGAGGATCAGCGCCGCCGACAGCACGACCAGCCCGGCCGTCCGCTCGGCTTGCCGGACACCCCGGATCTCCACCGCCCACGTCGAATTCCACCTCAGGGCGGCGAAACCGACGGCCCAGCCCAGGATGGCGCCGGCCACGGCGCACGGGAACGGAGCGCCTGGCCTGCGCAGCCGCACGCTCAGGAGGACGACGACGGCCACCGTGAGGGCGAGCATCGCCGGGATTCCCCCCGTCACCCGACGGACGACGGGCATCGCGGCCAGAACGCCGGGGAAAAGGAGCAGGGTCAGGGCCCAGGGGCGGTCGTTCCGGCGGCCCTCCAGCAGCACCGCCACCGGGAGCTGCCACGCGGCGACGACGGTCGCCATCGCGACGAGGAAGGAGAGCCTCACCGGCGCACCGGCCCCTCGCATCAGCCACAGCTGCACGGCCACGCCTGCGGCGACGCACGCAGGAGCTTCTCGGAGCGCCCTTCGGAGCTTCAGAGTCGCTTTCACGAGCCCGTGGCTCGATGATAGCGAATCCACGAGACGCGGCCCGCGCCGGTTCAGCCCCTCAGACCCTCCGAACGTCCTGTGCGGCGAGGAGCCGGTCGAGCCACAGGTTCGACAGCTTCTCCTCCAGGGAGTTCTGCGAGAGGCGCGCGCGGAGGTGGCCCCAGTCCATCTCGTCCAGCTTCTGGTCCTGGTTGAAGCAGGAGAAGACGAAGGTCTCCTTCTTGGTGACCGGGTCGACGTGGCGCTGGAGGCACTGGGCGCAGACCTCCTTCATCATGCACTGCATCGGCGAGTTGATCGACCCGATGCCGACGTGCCGCGGATCGAGGTGCGGCGCCAGGACCGAGTGCCGCGCCGCGCCGACGGCGGCCATCATCCGGTCCGAGCCGATGGCGATGAGGCGGGTGGCATCGGCCATCCGGATCGTCGTCTTGCCGAGGCGCCCCTCGGCGTATGCCAGCATCGACTGCACGATGTTGCCCAGGAAATCGAAGTCGCCGGGGCGCTTCCTCGGGATGATCGGCGGCGCGTCGACCGAGTAGATGACACAGTCCGCGCCCGCCTCGATCTCCTCGCGCTTGTAGAAGTCCTCGGCCTTCTTGTAGCCGGCGAAGTAGAGGACCTTGTTCCCCTTCTCCCGCGCCGCCTTGCCGATCGAGAAGAGGACGGCGTTCCCGAGCCCGCCCCCGCACAGGATCACGGTCTCGTTCTCGGGCAGCTCCGTCGGCGTGCCGGTGGGGCCCATCATCACGACCCGGTCGCCCGGCTTGAGGGACGAGCAGAGGCGGCTCGAGACGCCGAGCTCCAGGGCGATCACGGAGAGCAGGCCCTGCTCCTTGTGCACCCAGGCGCCGGTGAGGGCGCACGGCTCGATCAGCATCGGGGTGGTGACGCCGTTGGGCCCCTTCACCCGGGTCGCGTCCGTCTCGTAGTTCTGGAAGCGATAGAACTGGCCCGGCTCGAAGGCGCGCGCGGCGGCCTTCGCCTTCACCACGACCTCGACGATCGTCGGCGTGAGGCGCTCGACCCGCACGACCCGGGCCTCGAGCTCGTCGTCCACCGTCGCGCGGAAGTCGACCCAGGCGGAGGCGGGCGGCACCGGGGCGTCGCCCCGCTCCATCGCGTCGAGGCGTTCCGCGAAGAGCTCGCGGATCCTCGGCGCGCCGAACTTCGCCGAGGCCATCGCCTTGACGACCGAGCCGGCGTAGACGGGGTGGTTGTCGCCGAAGTAGGAGACGAGCTTCCCGCCGGAGACGGCGCCCGTGAAGAACGCGCCCTCGCCGTCGTCCTTCGGGACGACGCCCCAGGTGCCGTCCTCGCCCTTCACCGCGACGTGCGGGCGGAAGAACTTCCGCTTTGCGTCGAGGGGCGGGCCGTCCTCCCGTTCGCGGCCGTAGGTGATGTTCGGCGAGGTGCCGGCGGCGACGAGGAGCGTGCGGGCCGGCAGCTCGATCGTCGTGCCGTCCTTCCGCTTGAAGATCACGGCGCGGAGCGAGCCGAAGTCGTCCGGCACGCACTCCACCGGATCGAGGTTCTCGGCGAAGACGATCCCCTCCTCGAGCCCCTTCAGGATCTCCTCGTGGTTGAGGCGGTACGCGGGCGACGCCTCCATCGACTTGCGGTAGGCCAGGGTGGAGCCGCCCCAGAGCCGGCAGAGCCGGGCGAAGTCGGGCGTCTCGCCGGCCTTCTCGGCGCGGCGGCGCTCGGAGCGGATCGCCCGCCCGTGCTCCAGGTGGCGGCCGAGCGCCATCTTCTCCTCGACCGACAGCTCCCTGAAGACCGCCTCCTCCCCCTTCTCGGCCACCAGAGCCTCGAAGCGGGCCAGGACCTTCTCGACGTGGATCGGGTAGTAGGCGAGCGCCTCCGTGGCCGTGTCGATCGCGGTGAGACCTCCCCCGATCACGATCACCGGCAGGTCCAGGTGCAGGTTGGCGAGGGCCTCCTTCTTGAACGCCCCGGTCAGCTGGAGCGCCATCAGGAAGTCCGACGCCTTGCGCACGCCGCGGATCAGGTTCCCCTTCATCTCGACGAGCGTCGGCTTGCCGGCCCCGGCCGCGATCGCCACGTGGTCGAAGCCGAGCTCGAACGCCTGCTCGTGGGTGAGCGTGCCGCCGAAGCGGATCCCCCCGTGGATCCGGAGCGTGCGGCGGCGCGCCAGGTTCAGGTAGAGGAGGTCGAGGAAGTTCTTGTCCCACCGCACCGTGATGCCGTACTCGGAGACGCCCCCGAAGCCGGCCAGCGGACGCTGGTCGAGGCGGTGGTAGAGCCGGGTCACGTCGCGGATCGGCGCCGGCGGGACGCCGTCCGAGCCGACGAGGGTCTCGGGGAGCGGCTCGATCTTCAGCCCGTCGATCGCCACGACGCCGAAGCCGTCGTTCAGGAGGTGGTGCGCCAGCGTGTAGCCGGCCGGCCCGAGGCCGACGACGAGGACGTTCTTCCCGTTGTACGGCAGGGCGATCGGGCGCTTCGCGTTCAGCGGGTTCCAGCGGGTGAGGAGCGACCAGATCTCGAAGCCCCAGGGCAGGGAGAAGACGTCGGTCAAGAGGCCGGTCTCGGCCTGCGGGATGTCGACGGGGTCCTGGGTCTGGAAGATGCACCCCTTCATGCAGTCGTTGCAGATCCGGTGGCCGGTGCCGGGGACCATCGGGTTGTCGACCACGACGATCGCGAGGGCGCCGACGGCGTTCCCCTCGCGCCGCAGGACGTGCATCTCGGAGATCTTCTCGTCGAGGGGGCAGCCGGCGAGAGGCACCCCGAGCGGGTTCGCCTTGACCGTCCCCTCCTTGGTCACGAAGCCCTTCCGGCACGAGTCCTTCTCGCGGTCGTGGCAGAGGAGGCAGTAGTGGGTCTCGCCGGTCACCTCGCGCGGGGTCTTGCGCGGGTCGGTCAGGGAGAAGCCGTCGCGGGCGCGGGCGTGCGCCGGAAGCCCGACCCGGGCCTCGGGCAGGTCGGGGCGGGTGCGCAGCGTCGGGACGAGCGCGTCGAACTTGAACGGCTTCGGCACCACGAACGACGCCCAGCGCTCCGTCCGGTGACGGTGCTCCGGAGCGAAGCGGAGCCTCGACGCGTAGGCGTCGAACAGCTCGGCGAGCCCCTTGAGGAACCCGAGGTCCTCGGCCTCGATCGGGAGGCCCCCCTGCGCGGCCCGTTCCCGGAGGGCCCCAACGCGGGCGGTCGCCGCCTCCACCGTGTACGTCGCTTCCTTGCTCCTGAGCGGTGAGAGGGAACCGGCCAGGTCGAACAGGTCCCAGCCGGCCCGGGCGACCCGCATCTCCTGGTCCTCGCCGGGCCCGCCGGCCGTGAGGAGGTCGACGAGCGCCGCGCCGCGCGTGTCGATCGAAGGACCGTCGAGAGCCGCGATCGAGGCCGCGTCCGGGTACTTCTTGACGGTACGCTTCTGGAAGACCCACCAGCGGAACTTGAAGAGCGGGCCCTCTCCCGCGGCGCGCGCGAGCAGCGCCTCGTGCTCGTCCTCGACCCCGAACAGTCGCGTGACGAAGCGGGAGAGCGGTCGGGCGGCGTCCACGAGGAGGCTGGAGAGGACGGCCGGGGCGAGCGTCTCCCCCGATCGATAGCGCTCCAGACGCTCGGAAAGGGCGGGCTCCGTCCGGGCGAGCTCGTCCCGGAAGGCGTGGTCGAGGCGGGCCAGTCCGGCGGGCTCGTGGAGGTCGGACCAGGAGAATCCGGGCAGGCGAGGTTCGAACGTGTCGGGGGCGATCATCGGCCCGAGGATAATCGACGCGATGCCGACGGCCGTCGATGCGGATGCGGGCGGGTCCCGCGTCGTTCGCGAGCGCTTCCTGTCTCAGTTCGCGCTCGCCCTCGGAGAGGAGCGGGAGTTCCAGAAGCTGCTCGACTGGGCGGTGGACGAGGCGGGGCGGATCCTGGGGGTCGACCGGCTGACGCTGTTCCTCTTCAAGGGGCCGGCGACGGCGGGAGAAATGCTGCGGCGGGCCTCGTACGTGGCCGAGGGAGTGCCGCCGCTGCCGGCGCACATGACGAGCTGGCGCACCCGCGTGGCGCCCACGGTGCTCGCGCTCTCGCCCCTCGCCGTGGCCGACGCGCAGGACGAGCCGGAGCTCCTTCCCGAGCGGGAGCTTTTCCGGCAGATGGGGACGCGGTCGATCCTCCTCCTGCCGATCAGCCTCGACGGGAAGCTCCGCGGCGTCCTGTCGGCGGCGAGCGTGCGGGAGCGGCGCGACTGGGCGGCGGGGGAGGTGGAGTTCCTCGGGACGGCCGTCCGGCTGCTGTCCGCGGCCCTTCGCCAGACCGAGCTGGTGGCGGAGCTGGGGCGGGAGCGGGACCGCCTGCGGGTCCTCTTCGACCTCGCCCAGACGATTCACCGCTCCGCGACCGAGGAGGAGGTGGTCGAGGCCGCGCTCCTCGGCCTGCGCGCCACGCTCGGCTTCGACACCGCCGGCTTCAGCACGCTCTCTTTGGACGGGCGCACGCTCGTCGCCGCCGGGGGCTACGGTCCGCCCGGCATCGCCGAGGCGTACCGGCGGTTCGGGCTCGAGCCGGACGCCCAGGGGCGCAAGCCGCTCCCCCTGCAGGTCGTCGAGACCGGCGAGCCGCTGGTGGTGGAGGACCTCGAGACCGATCCGCGCGCCGCCGCCTCGCTCGAGCGGCTCCGCGCGTTCGGGATCCGCTCCGTCGGCCTCTTCCCGATGCGGCCCGGCGGGCGGCTCACGGGGCTCCTGGCCGTGGGCCGGGACGGCGTGAACCGCCGGATCGAGCCGGAGGACGTGGCGACGCTCCAGTCCCTCGCCGACTTCGCGGGCGTCGCCCTCGAGCAGCGGCGTGCCGCCCAGGCCGCGCGCGCGTCGATGCAGGAGGCGCTCGCGATGTCCGAGGCCACGCGGGCGCTCCTGACGCGCACCGCGAGCCGGGACGTCCTCCTGGGGCAGGTGATCGACGCGCTCTTCCTCCACTTCGGCAAGGAGAGCTGCCGCCTCCTACTCGTCGACGCGGAGAAGCGCCGGCTGGTCGAGTGGGACCGCCGCGGCGAGTGGCCCGGCTACGCGGGCGAGCGCGAGATGCCGCTCGACGGCCCCGGACTTACGATCGCGGCGGCCAAGGGGCAGATCGTGAACGTCCCGGACGTCTCCCTCGACGCCCGCTACGTGCCCGGCTGGCCGCCGGCCCGCTCGGAGCTCGCGGTCCCCCTGCGCATCGACGGAGACGTGGTGGGCGTCTTCGATCTGCAGTCGGAACGGCTCGACGCCTTCGGCCTCGACGACGTTCGCGCGGTGAGCGCCTTCGCGGATCGCGCGGCCCTCGCCCTCCGGATGGCGGACCTCGTGCGCCAGCTCGAGGAGCGCACGCGTGTCCTGGAGTCGGTGGCGCGGGCGACGCAGCTCCTGAACTTCCGTCTGCACACGCCGGACGTCCTCACCGCCATCGTCGAGGAGACCTGCCGGGCCTTCCCGGTCGCGGAGGGCGCGGTCGCGTACGTCGTCGCGGGCGAGGGGAAGAAGCTCGCCATCGCCGCGGCGGCGGGCCTCGGCATCGCGACGCAGCGGAGCCACGGGTCGGAGCCGGTCCCTATGGAGCGCCTCCTCTGCGCGGGCGTCTCGTACCGCGAGAACCGCCCGGTGACCCTGGAGACGACCGACCTCGAGTCGCTGATGGCGGGAGACCCGCCCGAGGTGAGGGCAAGGGTGAGGGCCAACGTCGGCGGCGCGGAGATCCGGAGCCTCCTGGCGGTGCCGATCCGCGTGGCCGAGCAGCGGCTCGGTGTGCTGGAGCTCCTGGCGGCGCGGCCGCGCGCCTTCTCGGCCCTCGACGTGGAGACGCTCGTCCTCCTTGCGGAGCAGGCCGCGATCGCCCTGCGCAACGCGCGCCTCGTCGAGGAGCTCCAGCGCAGCAACCGCTTGAAGGAGGATTTCCTCGCGAACCTCTCGCACGAGGTGAGGACGCCGCTCACCGGGATCGTCGGCTGGGCCGAGGTCCTGCTGGACGCCCGGGGGGAGGACCCGGAGACGAAGCGCGCGCTCAACGCGATCCTCGGCCAGGCGGAGACGCTCAGCCGGATGCTGGCCGACCTGATCGATCTCTCCCGGATCGACACGTTCGGGCTCGAGATCCGCACGACCCGTGTACGGCTCCAGGAGCCGATCGCGGCGGCGCTCGAGTCGGTCTCGCCCGCGGCCGCCAAGCGGGGCGTCACCGTGGCGTGCGACGTCGACCCGAAGCTGCCGCCCGTCCTCGGGGACCCCGCGCGGCTCAAGCAAGTCCTCTGGAACCTCCTGTCGAACGGGATCAAGTTCTCGCCGAGCGGGGCGACGGTCACCCTGCGGGCGGGCCTCACCGGCGAGGGATCGCTCGAGCTCTGTGTGGCGGATGACGGCTTCGGGATCGACGCGGCGTTCCTGCCTTTCGTCTTCGAGCGCTTCCGGCAGGAGGAGACCGCCTCGAACCGGCGTTTCGGCGGGCTCGGCATCGGCCTCTCCATCGTGAAGGCGGTGGTGGAGGGGCACGGCGCCAGCATCACCGTCGCGAGCGACGGCCGTGGCAAGGGGGCCCGCTTCACGATCCTGTTCCCGCCGAACCGCGTGGCGCCGCCTTCGGGGGCTCTGGGCAAGAGCGCGCTACGCGAGAGCGGGGTCTTCCGCCCGGCCACCGCGGCGGGCCCTCCGCGTTGACCCGGGTTCGAGCCGGAGCGGAGAATCCGTCGCAAGTGCCATCTCCTCGGTTCGTCTCGCCCGCGGTCTACCGGCCGGAGAGCCTCTCTCGCGGGGAGGTCTCGGGAGCGCTGAAGCAGCTGGGGCTGGCCGAGTGCTGGTGGTCGGAGACGCCGCCGCCGCCCGGGCCCGGCGGGCTCTACCTGGCCGACTCCGCGTCTGCCCCGATGCTCGCGGGCGCTTTGCCGGCCTCCGCCGTGGCTGCCGTCGTCGCGGTCGGTGCCGCGGCGCCGGCC
>CAYLNK010000153.1:0-14540 GCA_964384675.1 uncultured Holophagales bacterium
AGCAGGAGGGCGCCCGGCACGGCGCTCCTCACTTTGGTTACTTTGGTCACTTTGGTCACTTTGGTTACTTTGGTCACTTGGGAGCCGGCGAGCCGGAGTCCTTCCCCTTCAGGTACTTGTCGAACCAGAGGAGGGCGTGGCCGGTCTGGAGCACGCGGTTTTCCCGCTTCTGCGCGCCGTGGCCCTCGTCCGGGAAGATGACGAGGCCGGTGGGGACGCCCTTCTTCTTGGCCGCCTCGTACATCTGGAGCGACTCGCCGACGGGGACGCGCGGGTCGGAGGCGCCTTGGATCAGGAGGAGGGGCCGGTCGAGCTTGTCGATGTACGTCGTGGCGGAGAGCTTCTCGAGGGCGTCCTTGTCCTTGTCGAGGTCGCCGTACTCCGAGGCGCGGAGCATCCGCCGGTACGGCGCGGTGTTCTTCAGGAACGTGACGAGGCTGGAGATGCCGACGATCGAGACGCCGGCGTCGTACGCGCCGGAGAAGCGCGTCATCGCCATCAGCGTGGCGTAGCCGCCGTAGCTGCCGCCCATCACGCCCACCTTCGGAGCCTTGCCGTTCGCCGCGAACGCGGTGCGCGCCCACGTCGCCGCGTCCTCCAGGTCGGTCAGGACGTCCAGGCGCTTCGGGCCGTTGTCCGAGTCGAGCCACGTCTTGCCGTAGCCGCTGCTGCCCCGGACGTTCGGCTCGACGAACACGTAGCCGGAGTCGACCCACAGCTGCGCGCCCAGGGAGAATCCGGGCGTGGCCTGGCCCTCGGGCCCGCCGTGGAACTGGACGACGACCGGGCACGGCGCCGGGTCGCACGACTTCGGGCGCCGGACGAAGGCCGGGATCTTCGTGCCGTCGCGCGCGGGGTACGTCTCGAGCGTCGCGACGGCGAAGCCGCGGGTGTCGACCTCGGGCGTGCTCGGCACGACCCACTGGACGAGCTTCCGCTCCTTCCAGTCGTACACCCAGCTCTCGGGCGGCGCGGTCGCCCGCCCCACGGTGAACGTGGTGAAGCGGCCGTCGGGCGAGGTGGAGCCGAACGAATACTGGTCGGCGGGCGGGAGCTTGGGCATCTCGACGGGCTTGAACGTCTTCGCGTCGAGCACGTGGACGCGCGAGTAGCCGCCCTCGTTGACCACGTAGAACACCTTGGTCTTGGCCTCGTCGAGGCCGGCGCCGGCGACGTCCCATTTGATCTCGGGGGTGATCGGCGTCCACTTGCCCGCTTCGTAGGCGTAGCCGCGGCGGAACTCGCCGAACTCCGGCGTCACCACCAGGAGCTGGCCTTCCTTGGCGCCGTACTGCGCCCGGTACTCTCCCTTCTTCTCGACGCCGAGGAGCGGGGTCTTGGTCTTCTTGACGGGGTCCCACTCCCAGGTCTCGCCGGTCAGCGAGCCGGTCGCCCTGTAGAGGAGGAGACGGCCGTCGTCGCGCCAGTCGGCGACGCCCCAGAGGCCCGGTTCGGAGAAGACCGGCTCCTTGGCGCCGGTGGCGAGGTCGTAGCGGTAGATCGCGTAGGCGTCCGGCTTGACGTCGTTCGAGCGGTAGTAGAGCCACTTGCCATCCCGGCTGATCAGCTCGAAGCCGGTCTGGACCTTCGGCAGGTGCTGGACGACTCTCATCGGGCCGCCGTCGGCCGGCATCAGGTAGAGGCCGGGGTTCTCCTCTCCCTTGCGGTCGCGGGACAGGACGAGCGTCTTCCCGTCGGGCGTGATGCCGACGATCCCCGTCGCGTCCTCGCCGCCCGTCATCTGGACGGGGAACGTGTTGGGCCCGTCGAGGCGCCACACCTGGGCGGTCCCGGTGACCGACCAGCCGAAGTAGAGCCGCTTGCCGTCCGGCGAGAGGCGCCCGCCGCCGGGGGAGCGGACGTCCATCAGGTTCTGGATCCTGCGCGACAGCTCCGAGGGGAGCGGCGGCGGCGCGAAGCTGGCGATCACCTCCGCCGGGAGGCTGTCGGCGCCGTGTCCCGAGTAGGCGGGCGTCTGGGCCCCCGCCGGCAGGGCGAGCAGCGTGGCCAGGGACGGGAGGGCGAGCGAGGAGAGGACGCGCGAGGGTCGGATCATCGAGGCTCCTCCTGGGGGGAAAGAGATGTCGCCGCGCCGGGGATCGGCGCGGGCGAGCCACGGGCTTCAGGTGATCTTACGGTCGGGGTGCTCGGAAGTTGCGCGGACGGTCTCCGTGCGGTAGCGGACCCCGAGGGTTCGGGCCAGGACCGCGAAGATCGCCTCCACCTCGAACGGCTTGACCACCAGCTCGTCCGCCCCGCTCGCCAGGATGTCGCTCTGCTCGTGCTCGAACGCGCTCGCCGTCAGCGCGACGATGACCGTACGCCCGCCGGCGCCGTGCTCCAGCTCACGGATCCTCCGCGTCGCCTCGCGCCCGTCCATCACCGGCATACGCATGTCCATGAAGACGGCGTCCGGCCGGAAGGTCCCCCAGGTCTCGACGGCCTCGGCTCCGTTCGAGGCCTGGCGCACCTGGAAGCCCGCGTGCGTCAGCAGGCGCTCGAGGAGGATGCGGTTCTCGAGGGTGTCGTCGACGACGAGGATCCGGGGGCTCCCCTGGCCCTCCTCGAGCCCGCCCACGAAGGACGGCGTGGCGGACCCCGGCAGCTCGGCGATGGGGAGCCCGATGTCGAACGAGAAGGTGGAGCCGTGGCCGGGCCGGCTCGCCACGCGGAGGTCGCCTCCCATCAGGCTGACCATCTGGCGGCTGATGGCGAGGCCCAACCCCGTCCCTTCCCGGGAGCGCCGGCCGGCCTCCGTCTGGACGAACGGCTGGAAGAGGCGCTCGCGCTCGGCGGCGGTGATCCCCGGGCCGGTGTCCGCCACCTCGAAGGCCGCGCGTCCGTCGGTCCACCGCGCCCGCAGCACGACGCGCCCGCGCTCGGTGAACTTCACCGCGTTGCCGAGCAGGTTGAGCAGCACCTGGCGCAGCTTCCCGTCGTCTCCGAGCACACCGCGGGGGAGGTCGCCGGCCGGCTCGAAGCCGACGGCCAGGCCCTTGCCCGCGGCGCGCACCCGGATCATCCCGACCACCGAGGAGAGGAGCTCCGGCAGGTCGAACGGACGGGCGTCGAGCGACAGCTTGCCGGCCTCGATGCGGGAGATCGACAGCACGTCGTTGATGAGGCCGAGGAGGTGCTCGCCCGACCGCCGGATGATCCCGAGCTCCTCGCGTCCCGCCACGCCGATCACCGGGTCGCGCTCGAGGAGCTGCGCGAAGCCGAGCACGGCGTTGAGCGGCGTGCGCAGCTCGTGGCTCATGTTGGCCAGGAAGACGCTCTTGGCGCGGTTCGCCTCCACGGCCCGCGCCTCGGACGCCTCCACGCGCGCGAGCGCTTCGGCGAGCTCGGCCGTGCGGCGGCGCACCATCTCCTCCAGCCGCTCGGTGCGGCGGTGGACGGCCCGCTCCCTGAGCCTGACCGCTCCGGCCACGGCGCCGGCTGCCGCGACGCCGTAGAGGAGGATCGCCCAGCTCCGGCGCCATGGGGGCGCGGGGAGGTCGAATGCGAACCGCGCCTCGGCCTCGCTCGGGATGCCGTCGTTGTTGCGCGCCTGAACGCGGAAGACGTGAGGGCCCGGCGGCAGGGACGCGTAGAACGTCGCGCGCCGCGAGCCGCCGTCGACCCAGTCCGCGTCGAGCCCGTCCATCCGGTACCGGAAGGTGACCCGCTCCGGAAGGAGGAAGCTGAGGCCCGCATAGCGGAACTCGAAGCGCCGGCTGGACCAGGAGAGAGCCGGCGCGCGCCGGGGATCGATCGGCCGTCCGTCGACGAGCACCTCGGTCAGCGCGACCATCGGCGGCACCAGGTTGGGATGGAGGTCCGCCGGGTCGACGAGGGTCAGGCCTCCGGCGGTCGGCACGGCGAGCCGTCCGTCCGCCATCCGGATCCCGGACGGCTGGGTCGCGCCGTTGCACTGGTTGCTTCCGAGGCCGTCGGGCTTTCCGAAGAGGCGGACGTCGAGGCGTGCGGCCTTCCCGTCCAGGACCGCGCCGAGGGAGCTCCTCGACACGCGCGTGACCCCGCGGTTCGAGGTGAGCCAGAACGAGCCCCGGGCGTCGTCCAGGATCTGGAACACCGTGTCGTCGGCGAGCCCGTGCCGGGCGTCGACCGAGGCGAGGTGCCCGTCCCGCAGGCGGGCGAGCCCGTCGTGCGTGCCGATCCAGAGGTCGCCCCGCTCGTCCTCGTGGAGCGCGAAGACGGCGTTGCCGGGGAGGCCGCCGGCCGTGGTCCAGCGCCTGACGATCTGGTCGCCGCGCGCCTCCAGCAGGCCGGAGTCGAGCGTGCCGATCCAGAGCTCGCCGCCACTTCCTTCGAGCGCGACGCGGGCGCCCTTCAGGCTGGCGGCCTCACCGAACGTCACGGGCTCGAAGCGGCCGTTCCGGAAGCGGTGCAGCCCGGCCTCCTCGGTCGAGACGAGGAGGCCGCCGTCCCGCGAGGCGTGGACCAGGTCGACCTTGTGGCCCCGGAGGCCCTCGTTCTCGCCGTGTCGCTCGAGCCGCCCGGCACGGAGCGAGCGGAGCCCGTCGCCGGTGCCGATCCAGAGCGTTCCCGACGGCTCGACCGCGAGGCTGCGCACGGAGAGAGCGGAGAGCGCGTCCCAGGGGCCGTGCCGCGTCTCCCCCCGTTCGTCGATCCGGGAGAGGCCGCCGCCCCCCGTACCCACCCAGAGGTCGCCGTCGGGGGCCTGCGCCACGACGCGGACGTTGTCGTCCACGAGGCCGTTGCGTGTCCCCAGCGTCATCAGCTTCAGGTCCCCGAGGCGGGCGAGGCCGCCGTTCATCCCGATCCAGAGGCCTCCTTCGCGATCCTCGGCCAGCGCTCGCACCGCGTTGTTGGGCAGACCGCGGCCCCTGTCCAGGGTGTCGAGGACGCCGTCCCGGAGGCGGAGCAGCCCGCCTGGAACGGAGCCGATCCAGATCGTGCCGCGCCGGTCCTCGAGGAGCGCCGGGACGAGATCGGAGGGAGCTCCGGCCGGGGAGGCGATCCGCTCCGCGCGCCCGCCGGAGAGCCGGAGGAGACCGTCCCGGATCGTGCCGACGAGGAGCGAGCCGTCGCGCGTGGCGGCGAGCGAGGCGACCGCGGTCGCGGTGACCGCCGGAGGGCCTCCGGGCGTCAGGGGGACCGAAAGGAAGCGATCGCCGTCGAGCCGGTCGACGCCGCCGTCGCCGCCGATCCACAGCGTTCCGTCGGGCGAGAGGGCGAGCGCGCGCACGACCTCGCTGGAGAGCCCGTCGCGCGTCCCGTAGGTGCGCGTGCGCCCTCCCTGGAGACGCCCGAGCCCGGTGGAGGTCGCGATCCAGAGGCTCCCGTCCGGCGCGGCGAGGAGAGCCTCGATGCCGTCGCCCGGAAGGCCGTCGGCGCGGGTCAGGGTCGTGAACGCGCCGTCCCGGAAGCGAGTGAGCCCGCCCCCCTGGGTCCCGATCCAGAGCGTGCCCTCTCGGTCCTCGCACAGCGCCCTGATCCGCCGGCTCCGGAGGGCCGGCACGTTGCGGTCGTCGAACGGCTCGAAGCGGACGCCGTCGAAGCGGACCAGCCCGTCGTACGTGCCGAGCCAGAGGAAGCCGTCACTCGCCTGGAGAATGGCGATGACGCTCGTCTGCGGGAGGTCGTCCTTCCAGGTGTCGAGGCGATAGAGGCCGAGGGGCCGTTTCGGGTCGAGGGCGAGCAGCGGAAGGGCGACGAACGCCAGCACGGCGAGCGCGGCTCGTTTCATGGTCGGCGGGGTCCTCTGAGACGATAGCCTAGGTCCATGCGCACGGCCGCAGAGGTCTCGCCCGTCCACCTTTACCTTCAGCTGCTGAAATCGACGCTGACGCGGTCCGTCTTCGCCGACTCGAGCGCTCCGCTGGTGCCGGACGAGTCCAGCCCGTTCCTCCGTCGGACCGTCCGCCGGCTCATCCTTTCCGCCCTCCACGACCGGGGTCTCGAGCTGCGCCGCCGCGTGCCGTTCGATCCACAGCGGCGAGCCCTGGGCCTCGACTGGCCCGCGGAGGCCGAGACCATGATCGGCCTCCGCCGGCTCGACAACCTTCAGGCCTGTATCGAGCGCGTTCTCGGGGATGACGTACCCGGAGACCTCATCGAGACCGGCGTCTGGCGAGGAGGAGCCAGCATCTTCATGCGAGGCGTCCTGAAAGCGTACGGTGACGCGAGACGGACCGTATGGTGTGCGGATTCCTATCGCGGCCTCCCGGAGCCAAACGTCGGTCTCTTTCCAGCCGACGCCAAGGCGACCTGGCACCAGGCGGCCGTCCTCGCGGTGTCACTGGACGAGGTGAAGAGGAACTTCGAGCGGTACGGCCTGCTCGACGAACGGGTTCGCTTTCTCGAGGGCTGGTTCCGCGACACGTTGCCAGGTGCGCCGATCGAACGCCTCTCGCTCCTGCGGCTCGACGGCGACATGTACGAGTCGACCATGGATGCCTTGGTCGCCCTCTACGATCGTGTCTCCGTCGGCGGCTTCGTCATCGTTGACGATTACGGCATCCCGGAGGACACCTGTCGGCGGGCCGTTCACGATTTCAGGGACGCTCGCCGGATCGTCGCTCCAATACTCGACATCGACGGCTCCGGGGCCTACTGGCGCAGGGAGACGTGACCGCGCGGCCGGCCTGTCAGAGGCTGCCGCTCTTCGTTCCGGAGAGCGTGTCGGTCGTGCGTCCCGTCTCCGTGAGCGAGACGTGGATGCGGGCGATGGGGGAGTCGCCGACCACCGGGACCTCGAGCGTCGTCGTCGCGCTGACGTTGAAATTGCTGGTGGCGGTCGAAGCCGGGTGCGTGAACGTCACCGTCGCCGGGGAGGACGGGCTGCTCTGGTAGAAGACGGTGGCCGTCAGTCTCGCGTCGACCGGCTTGACGCAGGCGCTCTTCGCCACCCAGGTCACCTCCACGCGGTCTTTCCCGGCGGCTCGGCCCTTGTAGGCGAGCCGGGTGACGTCGGCCTTCAGCGAGCAGCCGTTCGTGGGCGCGGCAGGCTCCGGGAACGGCTTTCCGCCCGGTGCGGAGAGCTCGGCCAGGGTCCCCTCGTTCCCCCCGGAGCCCTGGGAGTTGATCGCGCTCCCGGCCGTGATCGTGGCCACGTAGCTCTGCGGGTCGGTCTCCAGGGTCCCACGCGAGATCACGACGGTGGCCTCGGTCGCCGTGCCCGGCGGCGGCACGTTGACCGAGCCTTCGTCCTGGTGGCCGAGCCGTCGGGTCACCTTCACCTTGACGGTGAGCCCTCCGGCCGGGGTCATGCAGCCGCTTCCCACGGTCCACGTCACCTTCACCCGGTCGTTGCCGGACTCCTTGCCGAGGTACGTGACGTTGCCGACCGTGATCGGCGCCTTGCAGGGCGGCGTCTGCGCGACGGCGGTCGCCGCGGGCGGGAGAGACAGCAGCAGGGATAGGACGAAGGTCCTCTTGGTGCTCATGGCTTCTCCGGCGGGAAGGGAGGGAGCGCGGGCGGACCTGCGGCCCGCCCGCGCTCCTCTCGTTCAGGGGAAGGCGGTGGTCGTGTCGTCGATGGACTGGAGGAACCGCACCAGCTTGGCGCGCTTGGACGGGTCATTCAGGAGCGGCGAATTGCCGACGTGGGCCTTGTTGTCCAGCAGCTCGTCGAGCGTGACGGCCGAGCCGTTGTGGAGGTACGGGCCGAACGCGAAGATGCCGCGGAGGGACGGCGGGTTGTAGCCCGCCGTGCCGAGCGCCTGCTTGCTCATGTTGGCGCCGGTGCCGATCAGCTCGAACGGCTTGGTCGCGTCGAACGTGCCGACCTGCTTCAGCTGCCCGACGAGCTGCGAGGTGCCCAGCTCGGCGACGAGGGCGCTGCCCGGCGGGGGCGGTGTGAACTCCAGCTTGCTCGACGTCCAGTTGGCGCCGCCGTGACACGTCGTGCAGCCGGCGTTGGCGAAGATCTTCCGGCCCTGGGCGGCCCTCACGTCGTTCGCCGGGACCGGCGAGAGCGGCGTGCGGATCGTCTTGAAGTAGTCGGTGATCGAGTCGCGGTCGGCGCTCCGGCCGTGAGACGGGATCGGGAAGGCGTTCACGTTCGGGTCCTGGGAGCCGTCCGGCAGGCGGATGAGGCCCGGGCCGCCGAAGACGTTCCTCGTGTTCAGCTCGAAGTCCTCCACCTCGTCGAAGATGGCCGACCAGTTGAGGGCGCGCTGGTTGGTGCCTCCCTTGGTGAAGGTGGAGTTGAGCGGTGTGGAGAAGCGCGGGCCGGCCGGGAACATCCAGACGACGCCGTCGGTCAGGCCGTCCGGGTGGCAGCTCGCGCAGGAGCCCCAGCCCCGGTCCGACATCGCCCCCATCTGGACGCCGTCCTTCAGGAACAGCGGGCCGATCGAGGTGTTGAAGAGCTGCTTGCCGCGGTGGACCTTGACGCCGGCCGGGTCGGTCGGCTCGTTCGCGAGGAGCCAGCCGCCGAGGCCCTTGTCGGCGACCGTGTCGACGATGGTCACGCTGCGTCCGACGTAGTTCCAGACGTAGGCGCGGGTGTCGTTCCGGTTGATGACGATGCCGCGCGGGTTGTAATGCGTGAAGATCCGCTTCACGCCGGACGGCTGGCCCGTCGCCGCGGGGGCGTTGATGGTGGCCGTCCCGTCGGGGAGGATGTCCACCTTGACGATCATGTCGGACGCGGCCGAGACGATGTAGCCCGAGAGTCCGTTGCTCTTCAGCCGGAACGCGTACGGGTTCGTCACGAACCGGTGCACGGGCTCGCCGTTCTCGAAGCTGTCGGGCTCGAAGTTGATCCCCTTGTTGAGGTTCACCGTCTTGCCGGCGTCGGTGTCGCTCTGCGTGTCGAGCACCGAGAGGAGGCCCTGGACGTTCACGTTGAACCGGTTCGGGCCGTTCGGCGAGGAGCCGGTGGACGGGATGTAGAGCCTGGTGCCGGCGATCTCGAGGCCGGCGAGTATGTTCGGGAAGGCCCCGGTCGGGATGGTCGCCGTCCCCGTCGGCGCGGTCACCGGCCCGAACGCCTTGCCGTCCGAGTTGAAGCCGACGCTGGCGAGGGGCGCGATCTCGGCCGTCTTGACGAGCTCGTCGGTGGCGGTCGAGACGACGGAGATCAGGCCCACCTTGCCGAGGTCGTCTCCGGGCTTCACCTCACCCGCCCGGTAGCGGGCGAGGAAATTCGTGACGTAGACCTTCTCGTCCGTGTCGATCGTGTCGCCGTCGTTCGTGATGGCGAGGGCGCGGGGCTGGAAGCCGACCCGCTGGATCGTCGTCGCGACGGCGTCGGCCGCGGTGTCGATCACGGAGAGGCTGTTGGACGAGGAGTTGGCGACGTACAGCTTCTTCCCGTTCGGGGTGAGGGCGAGGCCCCACGGCTCGACGCCGACCCGGATGGTCTTCGACTGGCTGAGCGAGCCGTTACCCTGGACGTTGAAGACCGACACGGTGCCGTCGAGGGCATTGGCGACGTACAGCTTCTTGCCGTCGGGCAGCATGGCCAGGGACTGCGGCTCGCGGCCGGTGGGGAACTCCGTCCCCTTCGTCCCGAGGGCGGCGTTGGTCGGCACCATCGCCACGGTGTCGTTGTCCGGGTTGACCCCGTACAGGAACGCCTCGGTCGGGTCGAGGAGGATCGGTGTGGAGAAGGTCGAGCGGGGGGAGGTCTGCGCGCTCGCCGGGGTCGCCAGGGAGAGGCCCCAGGCGAGGCAGCCGGCGCCGGCGAGGGTGGCGGGGAGGCTCCTGCGGTTCCTGATTCGTCGCATGGCGGCTCCCACGGCTCAGGGCAGGTAGTCGGCGGCCAGGATGAACGTGCCGTCGCTCGACCTGTTGTCGACGACGACCGCGTAGCAGTACGTCTGCGCGGTCACCTTCCACTTGATGTACCCGTTCACCACGGCGTTCGGCAGCCCCTGCTGGGCCCAGCTCTTGGCCGGGAGGGTGGTGCTGATCGTCGTGATCTTCGTACCCGAGGCGTTGAAGAGGTCGGCGGTGATCGTGCTGGGCTCGGAGGCGTCGTTGAAGAAGCCGATGTTGGTGCGGGTCCCCGTGCTCCCCTCGACGACGGTGATCCCCAGGCTGAAGCTGTCGAACTCCGGGAGCGAGGGCTCCAGGAGGGCGCCGGTGTTCGTCACCGTCTTGTAACGCCCCTCCCCGATGTCGTTGAACACCTCCGACGCCACGATGAAGTCGTTCCCGAGAGCGTTGCTGTTGAAGGCCACGGCGCCGGCCGGACCGTAGTTGCTGAAGACGTCGGCGAGGAAGTTCTCGTAGTTCCGGATCTGGCCGGCGGCCATCGGGATGTCGACCAGGCTCACCTGGCCGTTCCCCCCGTAGAGGATGGCCTGGATGGTGTAGGCCTTGTTCGTGACGTTCAGGATCACGACCTTGGTCCGGAAGAGCGAGTTGTTGGCGCCGGCGGTGTTCGCCATGACGGGCACGACCACCCGGCTCGCCCCGCCCACCAGGATCTCGGAGCGGGCGGGGGGGGCCAGGGCTACGGTCAGGGCGGTCAGCCCGACCAGGGTCAGGGCGGAGAGCAAGGCACGGGTTTTCGTCATCGGTCCCTCCTTGGGGAGCTCCCGCGGGGAGCCTCTGGCTCCGATCGGGTCGCTCGTTGGTTCTGTGGTCGCAGGGGCAATCTGGGACCGGGCCGGGGGACCTTCCCGACGAAACCCGGAAGAAAGGTGGAAAGAGTCCGGAAGGCCTGCTAACCCACGGCCGGACAACGCGAACCGCTGGCTGCTATCCTCCGCGCCCTATGCGCTGGAGCCAGACCCTGCTCGTCACCCTCCGCGAGGTCCCCGGCGACGCCGAGGCGATCTCCCATCAGCTGATGTATCGCGCCGGCCTCATCCAGAAGCTCGCGGCCGGCATCTACTCCTTCACGCCGGCGGGCTTCCGTTCCCTGAAGAAGATGACCGAGATCGTCCGGGAGGAGATGGACGCCACCGGTGCGATGGAGGTCGACCTGCCGATCTGCCAGCCGAAGGAGCTCTGGGTGGAGTCGGGCCGGTGGGACCGGTACGTCGACGACGGGATCCTCTTCCACCTCGAGGACCGCAAGGGCGGGGAGTTCGCCCTGGCGCCGACGGCGGAGGAGGCCGTGACCGACCTCGTCCGCCGGTCGGTGACGTCCTGGCGGCAGCTCCCGTTCAACCTGTACCAGATCCGGACCAAGTTCCGGGACGAGATCCGCCCCCGCTTCGGCCTCCTTCGGGGACGCGAGTTCCTGATGAAGGACGCCTACTCCTTCGACCTCGACCAGGCGGGTCTCGACGCGCACTACCGGAAGATGGACGGCGCGTACCGGAAGATCTTCCAGCGCTGTGACCTGGAGTTCGCCCTGGTGGACGCCGACTCGGGCGCCATCGGCGGCTCGGCCTCCCAGGAGTTCATGGTCGTGGCCGACACCGGGGAGGACGCCCTGGTGTTCTCCGACGCCGGGGACTACGGCGCCAACATCGAGAAGGCGACGACCGGTCCGCTCCCCGAGCCGTGGGCCGGCGAGGAGCCCCTGCCGTTCGGTGAGGCGAACGCGCCGACGCCGGGCCTCTACACGTGCGAGGACCAGGCGCGCCACTTCGGGACGACGTCCGCCCGGATCGTCAAGACGATGCTGTACGAGGCGGTGCGCGCCGACGGCTCTGCCTTCGTGGTGGCGGTCCTGATCCGCGGCGACCTCGAGATCAACGAGCTGAAGCTCCCGAAGGCGGTCGGAGCCCTCCACGCCCGGCTCCTCCCCGAGGACCGCCTCGGGCCGATCGCGCACACCCGCCCCGGCTTCGTCGGCCCGATCGGGCTGACGCCGCCCGCCGGCCAGCACGCCATCCCGATCTTCGTCGACCGGTCCCTCGCCAACGGGACGAACGTCTACTGCGGCGCCAACCAGGAGGGCACCCACCACTCCAACGTCTGCATCCCGCGGGACGTGACGGTGGCCGCCGTCGTGGACGTGGCCACGGCCCGGGCCGGCGACCCGTCGCCCCTCGGCAACGGGACGCTGAAGATCAAGCGCGGCATCGAGGTGGGGCACATCTTCAAGCTCGGGACGAAGTACTCCGAGTCGATGAAGTGCGAGGTGGCCGACCGGAGCCAGAAGATGGTGCCGCTGGTGATGGGCTGCTACGGGCTGGGCGTCGGCCGCACGATCGCCGCCGCCATCGAGCAGAACCACGACGACAACGGGATCATCTGGCCGGTCCCGCTCGCCCCGTGGGCCGTGGTCCTCGTCTCCCTGCAGCGCGACGCCGAGGTCCTGGCCGCGGCGGAGAAGCTGTACGGCGAGCTGAAGGCCGCCGGCGTCGAGGTCCTCTGGGACGACCGCGACGAACGGCCCGGCGTGAAGTTCAAGGACGCGGACCTGATCGGCTTCCCGGTGAGGGTGGTCGTGGGTGGCAAGGGCCTCGCGAAGGGGATCGTCGAGGTGTCGGCGCGTCGCGAGAAGAAGGCGTCCGAGATCGCGCCCGAGAACGTGGTCGGCGTGGTGACCCGGACCCTCGGGGCGGGAGCGCACACCCTGGCCGTCTGAAGAGGCTCGAAAGACCGCCCGTCGTGTGATCCATCTCCCGGCGGGCGGGCCCGATCGGACCTATATTCTCCTGGCACCGGAGGAGAACATGAGACAGGTCGTCGTGAAGGTCTACTCGGTCGTCGACAACTCGTGGGCGAAGATCCAGATGGACCTGGATCAGACCAGCCTCTTCGGGGCGGTCGACAACCAGGAGGGATCGGTCTCGTCCGTCCAGGGCCCGCTCGCCGCCAAGATCCTCGGCATGTCCTCGGGGGCGAAGTGGCACTGGAACCCGTGGCCCCAGAAGATCCTGACCATCTCGAGCTCCAACCAGGTCCTGACGCTGGTGAACTGCTATCCGGCGGGACAGGGAGCCGGAACGACCGGCACCGGCTACGTCGCCCCGGTCGGGCTCGGGCAGGCGCACACGTTCGACGTGAAGTGGTCGATCGTCAGCGTCTCCCCGTAGCCCCGCGGATCCTCGCCTGATAGACGGTCGGGAACGGGGCCGCTCCGCTCCTGCGGAAGCTGCGGACGAGCTCGGTCCGTGAGAACTCGCCCCCTGAGAGGAGGCGAGCCAGCTCGTCGGAGGCGGCCCGTTCCCAGACCCAGGTCCGGTTCCACGGGAAGCAGCTCGCCTCGACGGCGCGGAGCGGTAGGCCGTCCGCGAAGCCCTCCTCGACCCGGCCCCTGAGCCAGACGAGGAGCCGCCGCTTCTCCTCGAGCGCCTCCCTGGGGTCCTGGCGCATGACGACGCCGGGGATCTCGGGGACGTCGGACCGCAGCGTGTGCACGAGGCCGTGCCCCTCCACGAGAACCTCGATCGGCAGCGCCAGCAGCGCGTCGAGGCTCTCGATCCAGAGGCGGCTGTCGACGTCGGGATTCGGAGTGGCGAAGTACGCTCCCATGAAGGCGTCGCCCGCGAGCAGCACTCGCTCCTCCGGGTCGTACAGCACGACGTGATCGTCCGAGTGACCGGGCGCGGCGAAGACCTGGAACGTGACGTCCCCCGCGTGGATCGTCTCGCCGGGCACCAGCGGTGTGAACGCGCCGGTGAGGGCCGGGGGCTGGCCGATGATCGCGTCCCGCATCCGCGGGATCCTCCCCGGCGGGCGCAACCGCGCCGCGGTCGCCCCGGAGAGGAAGAGCGGCGCGCCCGTCCGAGCGGCCAGCCAGTCGAGGTTGCCGACGTGCTCCTCGTGGTGGTGGGTCGCCGCGATCGCGCGCACGGCTCCGGAGGGGAGCCTTTCGAGCTGCGCCTCGAGCGAGCGGCGCAGCCGCGTGGAGCCCGGGTCGACCGCGACGCCGCGGTAGAGGACCATCAGGAACCGCTCGCCGAAGACGATCGGGACGAGGTCCGACCTGAAGCTCCCGAGGAAGACCAGCGTGAGCCGGCGGTGAAGGAGGGGGACGCGCCTGCGGAACGTCCGGACGTGATCCCTCACGTTCCGTCCCAGCGTGGCGACGGCCGCGCCGGCGATGAGCGGCAGCCGGAGCGCGAGCCCGGCCGTGTAGCACGACCAGAACGCTCCCAGGGACGAGCGGCGCCGCGCGATCTCGGGCGAGACGACGTGGCACGCCCCGCCGCGGCATTTGCTGAGCGCGTACCGGTTGCGGGCGACGAGGCGATACGCCGCCTGGCCGAGCCATCGAAACGGCGGGATCGCGCCCAGCGCGCCGGGGAGCCAGGTCGGCGGGAAGAGGCGAGCGAGGAACGCGACGGCGTCCCAGCCGACTCGCACGCGCCCGTCCGAGACGACGTGCAGCTCCCGCAGGCAGGCGTCCGGCTCGAGGTCGGGGTGGACGGAGGCGAGGCTCGACGTCTCGATCGGCGCGAGCGTCACCCGCCCGCGTCCGCGGTCGAGGAGCCGGAGCCAGGTGGCTCCGGCCTGGCAGATCTCACACCCCTCGTCGTACAGGACGACGGCGTTGCTGGCTGGGGTCTCGATACCAGAAGTCTATCGAGGCGGTAAGGGTGAACCCATTCCGCTCGGCGCGGTGTACCTGACTGCGGGAGGCGACGCGGCCTCCCGGAAGGAGCCGCCCATGACCCTCGCCGACCTCCTCGCCGCCCTCGGAGGCGTCGTCCTCC
>CAYLNK010000154.1:0-14498 GCA_964384675.1 uncultured Holophagales bacterium
CGAGGAGCCCGCGCCGCCGAGCGTCGCCGCGCGCGAGGGCGGCCCGGGCCGGGCCCTCGACGCCGACCTCGACAACATCGTCCTGACGGCGCTCCGGAAGGACCCGGCCCGCCGCTACGCCTCGGTCGAGCGTCTCGACGACGACCTGCGCCGATACCTGGAGGGCCTTCCGGTCACGGCCCGGCCCGACAGGCTCGGCTACCGGCTCGGGAAGTTCGTGAGACGGAACCGGATCGGCGTCCTGGCGGCCCTCCTCGTGGCGCTGTCGATCGCGGCCGGGGTCGCCGCGACCCTCCGCGAGGCGCGGATCGCCGACCGCCGCTTCCGCGAGGTCCACAAGCTCGCCAACTCCCTCATCTTCGAGCTCCACGACAGCATCCAGGGCGTGACCGGCGCGACCCAGGCGCGGGAGCTCCTGGTGAAGCGGGCGCTCGAGTACCTCGCGACGCTCGCGCGGGAGGCGCCCGACGACGCCGCCATCCGGCGCGACCTCGCCACCGCGTACGAGCGGATCGGCGACATCCAGGGCCGCCCGAGCATCGCCAACCTCGGGCAATACGACGCCGCTCTCGCGAGCTACGAGGAGTCCCTGCGGCTCCGCCGCCTCCTCCTCGGCGCGCGCCCCGGCGACGAGGAGCTCACCAAGGGCCTCGCGTCGAGCCAGCTCCGGAAGGGTCACGTCTTCTCGGACCGGGGACGCCTGAAGGAGGCGCTCGCGAGCTTCGAGGAAGCGGCGCGGCTGCTCGAGCCGCTCCACGCCCGGCACCCGAAGGACCCCGTCGTCGCGCGCGACCTCGGCGTGGTCACGATGCTGGCCGGGGACGCGCTCGGCCATCCGTACCGCCCGAGCCTGGGCGAGCCGGAGCGGGCCCTGGCGAGCTACCGGAAGGGATACGCGATCCAGTCCCGGCTCCTCGCGGACGACCCGAAGAGCGGCGAGAAACGGCACTTCCTGGCCTCGCACGCGATGCGTCTCGCGGCCGCGGAGGGAGCCCTCGGGAGACCCGACGAAGCGTCCCGCCGCTTCCAGGAGGCGAACGGTCTCCTCACCGGCCTCGCGAAGGAATACCCGCGCGTCGGCTCGATCCGGGGCGACCTGGCGCAGCTCGAGACGTCCTGGGCGGAGCTCCTGGTCGGCCGCGACCGGGCACGGGCGCTGGCGCTCGCCGCGGACGCCGAGGCGACGGTGAACGAGCTCGCCGCGAACGATCCCGCCAACGCCGCCGCGCGCGAGGACCGCGCGTCCACCGCGCTCCGGGTGGCCGACCTCGTCGCCTCCTTCGACCCGGAGCGCGCGAGGCGCGGGTACGAGCTGGCCCTCTCGCTCTACGCGGAGATCCTCCGGGCGAGCCCCGGGAGGGCGCGTACGGTCTACCCGGCGGCGCGGGCCCACGCCGGCCTCGCGCGCCTCGTCGCCG
The DNA here is from genome assembly GCA_964384675.1 of uncultured Holophagales bacterium. Classification (GTDB taxonomy): domain Bacteria; phylum Acidobacteriota; class Thermoanaerobaculia; order UBA5066; family UBA5066; genus CAYLNK01. Next base: position 1,419 of record CAYLNK010000154.1, read on the forward strand.
ACCCCGCCCGGCAGAGGGAGGAGCGTCTGGCGGCCCTCGCCCTCCTCGACGCGTCGCGCGAGAAAGGGAACGAGGATCGGCGCGCCGCGCGCCTGTCCGGGGAGCTTCGCGAGGCTCTCCGGCCGGGCCCGTGATCCCCGCAGAGCGCTTCCTGCGCGTCTGGGGGTAGGAACCTCACCTCATCCCGTTCCGCCGCCCGTCCGGGCGTTCCAGGAGGAGCTCTCATGCGCCGTCGCCCCGCCGCCATGGCCCTCGTCCCGATCGCCGCGTTCGCATTCCTCGCGCTCTGGGGGGCCGGGTGCGAGAACACCTCGTTCCTGCAGACGAGCGCCGACGATTCCAGCGAGAGCGAGACCGGCGCCGAGGGACAGGAGGCGTTCACTCTCCAGGTCCTGGAGGAGCTCGTGGGCCCCGGGCCGACACCGACGCCGGGCCCTCAGGCGACACCCACGCCCGGTCCTCAGGCGACACCCTCCACCAGCGCCGGGAGCGCGCCCGGTCCGCTCGCGGTGCGTTCCGGAGGGGCGGGAGCCCTCCTCGTCACGAGGAACCCGTCCTCCAACCGGCTCCTCGTCGCGGAGGAAGGGGTCGGTCGCTGGCAGACCTTTCAGCCCGCCGGCCTCAACGTGCGCGTCTCGGTCCTGAAGATCCTGCTGAAGCCGGACGGGCAGTCGATCCTCGCGACGACGCCCTTCGGCATCCACGTCGGCTCGCTCACGTCCGGCAGCGGCCATGTGGCGTCGGGCACGTCGGGCGGCTTCTTCCTCGACGTGGTCTGCGCGGACGCCGCGGCCCGGAGCTGCGTCGCGACCGCGGCGGGGAACGACACGGCCACCAGCGTCTACCGGAGCACCGACGGCGGCGAGAGCTGGGCGCGGAGCGCGACCGGCCTTCCGCCCTCCGGCGGCAGCGGCCTCTTCGCCCTCGTCTCTCCGGCGCCGGGCGTCGTCGTGGCCGGCACTCTCGGAAGCGGCATCTACCGCAGCGCCGACTCCGGCGCTTCCTGGAACAGCGCCAGCGGTGGCCTGCCGGAGGGGACCGGCGTCCAGCAATTCGCCGCTTCCGGCGGTGCCGTGTTCGCCGCCACCGGGAACGGTCTCTTCAAGAGCGTCGACGGCGGCTCCAGCTGGAGCGCCACCGGCACGGGGCTCGCCCCCTCTCCCGCGCAGCCCCAGGCGCTCGCCGTCCAGGGCGCCGCGCTCTACGTCGCGATGTACGACTATTCGAGCGCCGCGGCGGGCGGCATCTACAGGAGCACCGACGGCGGCGCTTCGTTCCAGAGCGTCGGCGGCACGATTCCGGCCGTCCGCTTCTTCTCGGTCGCCGCCACGTCCAGGGCGGTGTACGCCGGTACCAGCGCCGGCGTCTTCCGCACGCTCGACGGCGGCGCGACGTGGACCCCTTACAACGACGGCCTCCGCTTCGCCGACACGCGTGCCGTCGCCGTCTCGGGCGGCACGGTCTACCAGGGCGTCTACGAGGGAGCCAACGGCGTCTACCGCTCCGGCGACGACGGCGGGACCTGGCTTTCCGGGAACGCCGCGATGAGCGGCCTTCCCGTGACGTCCCTCGCGGCCTCGGGCAGCGTCGTGATCGCCGGGACCGATCTCGCCGGTACCCCGCGCGGTCTCCTGCGCAGCACCGACGGCGGCGCGACGTGGGCTCCCGCGAACACGGGCATCGACCTGTCGCCGGGCAGCGGGATAAAGGCGCTGGTCCTGGACGGGAGCACCTTCTACGCCGCCGGCTACGTCGGCTCGAATGGCAGCGCCGCCGTCTACCGGAGCGTCGATCAGGGCGCCAGCTGGACCTCGATCGGCGGCGGGATCCCGGACACCTCGCGGGCCGGGCTCACCTCCATCTACGCCAAGGGGACCCTCCTGGTGGCGGGCGGACGGAACGGCACGTTCCGCAGCACCGACGGCGGGGCGACCTGGTCGCCGCTCGCCCTCCTCTCCCAGCTCGGCTCCTACGACAGCGTCTCGGGCGTCGTGGCGCAGGGGGGCAACCTCTTCGCGGGCCTCGACACGGGTGGCTTCCCCACCGGTCAGCCGATCGTCTTCGTGAGCCGGGACCAGGGCGCGTCCTGGACCAAGGTCGCCGGCACCGTTCCGGCGGCCAGCGTGGGCGCACTGGCGGCGACGGCCGACGACCTCTTCGCCGGCACGAGCAAGGGGGTCCATCGCTCGACGGACGGGGGCGCGACGTGGAGCGTCCTCGGCATCGGCCTCGGCGACGTGAAGGGTCTCGCTCTCACCGCCGACGCGCTCTGGGCCGGCATCCGGAGCGACGGGCTCCGGAAGATCCAGCTGACGCGCCGCGCCGCGCGCCTGGTGCCGATCGTCCTCGACGTCGACACGGGCTCGGCCCACTACACGACCGAGCTGGTGCTGACCAACACCGGCAGCACGCGGACCGCCGTCACCCTCCGCTACACCGCCTCCATCGGGACGAAGGAAGGCTCGGGCACCGTCGACGAGGAGCTCGCGCCCGGCAAGCAGCTCGTCCTCGCGGACGCCATCGCGTACCTGCGCGGCAAGGGCCTCGCCATCCCGACCTCGGGCGCGCAGGGCGGCACGCTCCTCGTGACCTTCACCGGCTTCTCGGGCTCCAGCTCGGTCTCCGCGCTGGCGCGGACGGCCACCGCCACGGCGTCGCCGCAGCCGGTCGGACGCGCCGGGCTCGCGTACTCGGGGCTGCGCCCCGACGAGGGTGCAACCTCGCGGCTCACGCTGTACGGCCTCCGCTCCAACGCGACCGACCGCTCCAACGTCGCCGTCTTCAGCATGTCGGACGAGCCGGTGTCGGTGAAGGTGACCGCGTACTCGGGCGATCCGGACAGGTCGGTGGTCGTGGTGGCGGACCGTCTGGAGCTCCCGCCGTACGGCTGGACTCAGTTCAGCGGCATCCTCCAGAACGCCGGCCTGGCGAACGGGTACGTCACCGTCGAGCGCGTCTCGACGACCGGCTCCTTCAGCGTCTACGGCGTCGTCAACGACCAGGTCACCAGCGACGGCTCCTACGTCCTCCCCGTCAAGGGGACCGAGATCCTCCGCACGATGACCGTCCCCGTCCTCGTGGAGGCCGGATCGTTCCTGAGCGAGCTCGTCTTCGCCAACCGGAGCGACGTGCCGGCCACGTTCGACGTCACGTACCTCGAGTCGCTGAACGGGGCCGGCGGCAGCGGAACGGTGTCCGTCGTGCTCGCCGCCCGCGAGCAGCGGATCGTGCCGGACGCCATCGGCTATCTCCGGTCGAAGGGGCTGTCGCTCCCCGCCCAGGGCACCGGCAGCTTCGCGGGGACGCTTCGCGTGAAGGTGAGCGGGCCGAGCGTCGGCGACACCTTCGTCGGCGCGCGGACCGCCTCGCAGTCGTCCGGCGGCGGCCAGTTCGGCCTCTTCACGCCGGCCCTCTTCGGAGGCTCCGAGGCGAGCTGGACGGACGTCTTCCTCTACGGTCTCCGCGCCGACGCCTCGAACCGCTCGAACGTGGCCGTCTTCAGCACCGGCGGTGGCGCCGAGGAGCCGATCTCCCTTCAGCTGCAGGTCTACGACGGCGACGCCGGCGGCACGGCCAAGGGTGATCCGCTCACCGTGACTCTCGCGCCCGGCCAGTGGAGCCAGCCGGCGAACCTCTTCGCGTCGCGCGGGGTGAAGAACGGCTGGGTCAAGGTGACCCGCACCTCCGGCAACGGGAGCTGGGGCGCCTACGGTGTCGTGAACGACGGCGCGTCGTCCGGCGAGCGCACGGGGGACGGGGCCTACATTCCACCCTCGTTCTGACGGGAGGCTCCGGCCCGCGGCCGGCTGACAAGACGGGGTCGCTCGCGCGTCTCCACTAGCATGGGGTCGATGACGGAGTCGGTCCGCGGAGACGGACGCGGAGACGACGCGGATCGCGCGCCGTGGGCGGAGACGCTCGGCGTCCTCTTCCGCGCCCTCGCGGAGGGGGACGACTCGGCCTTCGCGAGCCTCTACGACCTGGTGGCCCGCCGGCTCTTCGGTCTCGCCCTCTGGCGAACGGGCTCGGTCGAGGACGCCAACGACGTCGTGCAGGAGGTCTTCGTCCGGCTGGCGTCGCGGCGCGACTCTCTCGCCGGCATCACCACGCCCCACACGTGGCTCCTCGCCCTGGCGCACAACGTCGCGGTCGACGCGACCCGCCGCCGGAGGGTCCGGAGGGCGGATCCGCTGGAGGGCGTCGCCCTCCTGGCCGCCCCGGCCGAGGATCCGGGCCGCTCGATCGACGCCGAGCGGGCGGGCCGGATGGTCGCGACGCTGCCCGACGCCCAGCGCGACGCGGTCTACCTCCGTCACTTCGCCGACTGCACGTTCGCGGAGATCGGGCGGGTGACGGGCGTCCCGACGTTCACCGCCGCGAGCCGCTACCGGCTCGGCCTCGCGAGGCTCCGCACGCTCCTCCAGGGGAAGTCATGAACGAAGATCCCGTCGACACGCTCCTCTCCGGTCTCGAGATTCCGGCACCTCCCGACGTCCTGCGCGCTCGCGTCCTCTCGGCCGCGCACGGAGCGCTGGTCCACGCGCCCCCCGACGTCTGGACCCGGCTCGCAAGGAGCCGGCCCCTGCGTCTCGCCTGGGCGGCCTCGGTGCTCCTGCTCCTCGGGGGGCACCTCCTGGTCTCATCCCGGCCGGCGGCGGAGGCGGGCGACAGGCGCGGCCCGGGGTTCGGTCGACAGGATCTCGCGCGGCTCCCCCGGATCGACGAGCGGGCCCTCGCCTTCGTGAAGAAAGGAGCCGCTACGTGAGCGACTCGAAGAACCGCTCCCGGATCACCGTCCTCGCGGCGTCCGGCGTCCTCCTCCTCTTCGCCGGCGCGCTCGTCGTGAGGGTCCTCGATCGCGAGGGGCGGAGCGCCCCGTCGAACCTCACGCGGGCGAAGCTCCCGCGGCATGTCGGACCGGCGCCCGCCGCGCGGGTCCCGGGGCCCCGGCCGGTCGACGTGGCCCACCTGAAGGTGCCGTGCTGGGGCTGTGTCCCCGAGAGCGACGAGTGGTCCGTGCGGTTCCAGACGGACCTCGACCTCCTCGCGCCTCTCGGCGACGGGCCCGGGAACGCCGCTCTCTGGCTCAAGGACTTCACGGCACGGGTCGGTGCCCGGGAGGCCGAGGCCGAGGCCGCCCTGAAGCGCCGGATCACGGCAAGCGGCGGCCAGAGGGTCCTTCCTCCCGGTGATCCGCTCCTCTCCGAGGCCGAGCCGTGGTGTGACCAGGCCGCGATGCGCTTCTACCCCGACGTCTTCCCGATGGAGGGCTTCGCGACCTCGATCCCGAACCTGCAGGTCGCGGTGACCCTCGCGAGGTCCTGGGTCGCGCGGGGAATCGCGAGTCCCGACGCGTCCACCGCCCTCGACGACTGCCGGCGGGCGATCCGGCTGGGCCGCCTCCTGCGGCAGGAGGACGCCACGGTGATCTCCGACCTGATCGGGCTCTCCTGCATCCGCGCCGGCGCCCAGGGGCTCTACGACCTCGCCGTCCGGCGCGGGGATGCCGCGGAGGCGCTGGCCGCAGCCATCGTGCTCGGCGAGCACGCCCCCCAGCGTCTCCGGACGGCGCAGGTGATCACCAAGGTGAGCGTTCAGCCGTCCGACCCGTCGCGGTGGCCGTGGAGCCTCGGCCTGGGGGACCGGAGGCTCGAGGACGTCATCGAGGTGGCGAGGGGGAGCGGCGACCGGCGGTTCCGCGCGGAAGCGACGCTTCAGCTCGGCGTCGTCGAAGTGGCGGGAACGCGCACCCAGAAGGGCCGGGCGCGGACGGTCCTGGAGCGGATCGCGGCCGGCAGGGACCCGTTCCTGGCGAGCGCCGCACGCTGGTGCCTCGACCATCGGGACGCGCGGTCGCTCCTCGAGCCGGCGATGTGAGCCTGGCTTCGGGGCCCGCCGTCTTGCGGCTAGCTCGCCGGAGGTACGAAGCGCCGCTCGGGACCGCCCGGCGCGTAGACCTGGAGTCCCCGCAGGGCCTTCGACCCGACGACCCGCGCGGAGTGGCGGACCCCCATCGGGATCCGCACCGCGGTCTCGGGGCCGACGTGGAGCGTCTTGCCGCCGACGGTCATCTCCGCCTCGCCTTCGAGGACGTAAAGGAGCTCGACGCTCGACTCGTGGACGTGCTCCGGTACGGCCGCGCCGGGCTGCAGCACGAGGAGCGTCATCGCCCCTTCGGTCGCCCCCTCTGCCGAGCCGAAGAGGATCGACGCGGTTCCCTTCCCTCCGGAGATCGGATGCGCCGGGACCGCGGCGACGCTCCGGGTGATCGGAAGCGGGGTCGCGTCGAGGGCCGCGAGAGCGAAAAGCAGCGAGAGGAGCGGCGTCATCTCGGTCCTCCGGTTCCGGCCAGGCGCCGGAGCGTCGCGAGCCCCTCGCGGTCGTGGTCCCCGGCGTCGTCCTTCGGCGTCTCCAGGATCTTCGGGAGCGCCTCGAACGCGGGCTCGGTCATCAGGTTCGCGAAGCCGGCCTCGCCGATCGCGCCGTGTCCGATCCGCTCGTGACGGTCGACGCGGCAGCCCCGCTCCTTCTTCGAGTCGTTGACGTGGATGACGCCGACGAGCGGGAGGAGGCCGGTCGCGTCGAGCTCGGACATCAGCGCCTTCCAGCCGTCGCGCGACACCACGTCGTAGCCGGCGGCGTGGAGGTGACAAGTGTCGAGGCACACGCCGAGCCGCTCCCTGTGAGCGGCCCGCCGCCGCATCTCGGCGATCTCGGTCAGCGTGTGGCCGAGGCAGGCGCCCTGGCCCGCGGCGGTCTCGAGGAGGACGCGGACCCGTGCCGCCGGGGTCGCCTCGAGAGCCTCGTCGAGGCCGCGCGCGATCCGGTCGAGCCCCTCCTCCGTCCCGTCGCCGCCGTGCGACCCCGGATGCAGGACGAGCGAGCCGATCCCGGCGAGCGCGCAGCGCCCGATCTCGTCGGCGAGCGCGGTCACGGAGCGCTTGCGGACGGCGGCGTCGGGCGAGGCGAGGTTGATGAGGTACGCGGCGTGCGCGGCGAGCGGCCCGAGGCCGGCCGCGGCGGCCCCGTCGCGGAACGCTCCCGCCTCGTCGGGGTCGAGCGGCTTCGCTCCCCACTGGTTCGAGCTCTTGGTGAAGACCTGGACGGTGCGTGCCCCGATCGCGGTCGCGCGCCCGATCGCCGTCGCCAGCCCGCCCGCGGTGCTGACGTGCGCGCCGACGAGCGGCTCGCGACGGCCGGACGTCAGGTCATCGGGGGCGCTTCCGCCCTCCGGCCCCCTCGGAGCACGGGTCCGAGGCCGTGAAGACGTCTCGTCACGGCCTCTCAGGTGAGGCCCTTCTTCGCGAAGCGGCGCTGGAAGCCCTTGGACAGGGCGATCTGCTTGGCGTAGTTCAGGGAGAGGATGGCCGCCGGCACGCCCGCGGCGTTGATCGGGAGCGCCGCCGCGGCGAGCAGGAAGTGACGTGCCTTCTCGGCAGCGGTGAAGTCCGGATTCCGGAAGTCCGTGACCGACCGGTAGAACCGGCCGAGGTTCTCGTAGACGTCGCCGAGCACCTCGGTGAAGCCCATCTCCGCCCCCCACGAGAGGCACCGCCCCTCGCGGATCGAGACGAGGAAGTCCTTCCACGTCGTGCCCGGGGCGAGCGTGAAGACGGAGGCGACCGGCGGGTAGGTGTGGGCGTCGGAGCCGCCGACGAGCGCGAGCGACCCCTTCTTCTCCTTGGCGGCCCGCAGCACGTCCTCCACGAGGGCGTTGTGCTGGTACGCCATCGAGCCGTTCTTCACCTCGAAGACGTCGAAGAGGTCGAGCATGGTCGAGACGAACGTCTCGGGGGCCTGGCGCATCCGATACGACTGGAACAGATGGTTCGCCGAGTAGAGCAGCCCCTCGGACCGGAGGTACTCGACGAGGTCGAAGATGTTGCGCCGCTTGCGGTTGATGACCGAGTGCTGGTGGCGGTCGAGGTCGAGGACGTTCACGTGGATGCGGTGCCCGGTCTTCGGGAAGACCGTCTCGATCTCGGCCGACACGAAGAAGTCGGTCAGCTCCGGATGCCGGTCCTGGAAGCGGAGACAGCCCTCCACGGTGTCGTGGTCCGTGAACGTGACGAAATCCATCCCGCGCGCCTTGCAGAGCCGGTACACCTCGTCGGGATCGCTGTAGGAGTCCCGGGAGTTCGCCGCCCGGAAGTACTTGAAGATCGATGCGTTCGTATGGACGTGCAGGTCGGCCCGCGCGAGCGGCCGCACCGGCTCGCCCTCGGCGGACGCAGGGGTCTGGGGCACGCCGTCCACGGTGGCGGGCAGTCTCCGGTCCGGCCCCGCGGGAGTCAAGGACGGCGGGCCGGCCGGGGGCTGGCCCGACTCCTGCTAAATTCCGGCCGATGGGCGGCATCTTTGGCCGGGTGGCCTACGCGACCGTGCTCCTCGGCGTCCTCTGCGCCGTCACCTGGATCTCCTTCTCGAAGTTCGTCCTCGGGAAGTCGCTCCGGGTCCCGGACCTGACGAACCTGAGCGTCGAGGAGGCCGTCGCGCTCGCCGCGGAGCAGGGGTTGAACGTCGTGCCGGACGCCGCCCAGCAGGCGTTCGACGACAAGGTCCCGGTCCACAAGGTGCGCGGGCAGAGCCCCGCCCCCGACACCGCGGTGAAGGCGGGCCAGCGCGTGCGCGTCTTCCTGTCGCTCGGTCCCCGGACCATCCGCGTTCCCGACGTCACCGGGCTCACCACGCGCACGTCGTCGCTGGCGTTTGCCAAGGCGGGGCTCAAGCAGGGCGCCGTCGCGGCGGCTCGCCTCTTCGCCCCTCCCGGGATCGTGGCCCAGGGGATCGCTCCCGGTACCACCGCGGACCCGGACGCGGCGGTCGACGTCCTCGTGAACCGGGGCCCGATCGACTCGGCGTGGGTCATGCCCGACCTGATCGGACGCGACTTCGACCGGGTGAAGACCGCCTTCGAGGCGCGCGGCTTCAAGCTGGGCGGCGTGAAGGGACAGTCGTACGAGGGGGCGGCGGCAGGCACGATCCTGCGGCAGTTCCCGCCATCGGGATTCCCGGTCACCCTGCGCGACACGCTGTCGTTCGTGGTCGTGGCCGCGGAGGGTCAGACGCCGTGAGCGCCGCCGCGAACGCCAGGCCGGTGCGGATCGCTCCGTCCATCCTCTCGGCGGACTTCGGACGTCTCGCCGAGGCGGTCGCCGCCTGCGAGTCCGGCGGGGCGGACTGGATTCACTTCGACGTGATGGACGGACACTTCGTGCCGAACCTCACGGTCGGACCGATCGTGCTGTCCGCGCTGCGCAAGGCGACGAGGGTGCCCTTCGACGTCCACCTGATGATCGAGGAGCCGATGCGCACGCTGGACCAGTACCTGGACGCCGGAGCGCGGCGCGTCGCCGTCCACGTGGAGGCCGAGCGGCACCTCCACCGGTTCGCTTCTCACGTCAGGACGCGGGGCGCGAGCCCCGGCGTGGTCCTGAATCCGGCCACGTCCCTGGCCCTCCTCGACGACGTGCTCTGCGCCGTCGACTTCGTCCTCGTGATGTCCGTCAACCCCGGTTGGGGGGGGCAGGGCTTCATCCCCGAGTCGGTCGAGCGGGTCGCGCGCCTCTCCCGCAGGATCGCCTCCGCCGGCAAGGCCGTCGAGATCGCCGTCGACGGCGGAGTCTCCGCCGCCAACATCGCCCGGCTCGCCGCCGCCGGAGCCGCCCATTTCGTGGCAGGCTCCTCCGTCTTCGGGCCGGGTGACGTGCCGGCCGCCATCGCCGCGCTCCGCGCCGCCGCCTCGCGTTCCGAATCCGAGCCCAAGGAGTCTCCGTGACGATCGTTCGCCCGTTCCCCGCCGTCGTCGTGGCCGCCGCCCTCGCGCTGTCGGCCTGCTCGTCCGTCGATCCCCAGACCCGGCTGACGCGCGAGCTGCTCGGGATGCCGAAGGAGGAGGCGTACGCGCGGGGCGACGCCCTCGTGACCAAGAAGAAGTACGAGACCGGCCGGCAGTACCTCCGCTTCGTCGCCGAGAACTACGCGAACGATCCGGTCGGCAAGCAGGCGGCGCTGCGGCTCGCCGACTCGTACTTCGACGAGAAGACGCCGCTCGGCTTCCTGGAAGCGCAGGCGCGATTCAAGGACTTCCGGGGGCGCTACCCGTCCCACCCGAAGTCGGACTACGCGCTCTTTCGCCTCGCGCAGTGCTCGGACCGCCAGGCGGAGCGGCCCGACCGGGATCAGTCGAACACCCGCCTCGCCGCCAGCAGCTACCGCGACCTCCTCCAGCAGTACCCCGACTCGCCCTATGCGGTCGAGGCGCGGGCGCGGCTCAAGGCGATGCGCGACCTCCTGGCGGAGCACGAATACCGGGTCGCGAGCTTCTACTTCAAGCGCGGGGCGTGGGAGGCGGCGAAGGGGCGGTACGACCTCGTCCTGGGCGCCTTCCCCGATTTCTGGAAGCTGGACCGCGTGCTCTACGAGGCGGGCTGGGTCGAGTTCCGGCTCGGCAGGCCCGAGGACGCCCGGCTTCTCGTCAAGAAGCTGGCGGAGGCTTTCCCGGAGAGCCCGCTCCTGAAGAAGAAGCTGCCGGTTTCGAAGGCGGCGACGGCGCCCCCGACCCCGGCTCCGGTGGCGAGCGTGGGGGGGGGAGTTTGAAAAGTGGCTCTCTTGAGGTAACTTAGCGCGAGTTTTCTGCCGTTCGGTCACCTCGTGGACCCGGTCGGGCCGGCATCGCCGCCCGGGAGCCTTTCGGTCAGGAGGTCGTATGCGTCATCTCGCCGCCGGCTTCGCTCTCGGAGCCGTCCTCATCGCCACGCCCCTGGTCGCGCAGAGCGGACTGAAGACCGGTTCGCTGGCGACGCCCACGCCGCAACCGACTCCGCCCCCGGCCAAGCTCGAGGTGCTGCCGCTCAACACGAGCGCGACGACGAGCGCCCTCCCGGTCGGGACAGAGGCCGACATCTATTGCACGGGCTGGATCGACGCGGAAGAGATCCCCTTCACCGGGACCATCTCGAGCGCCGAGAAGCGGGATAGCCAGCACAGCTTCATCGAGGGCGACGTTCTGTACCTCGACGTCGGCGCCGAGACGGGCGTGGCGCCCGGGCAGATGTTCTGGGTGGTCCGGCCGGCGGAGCTGGTCTACAAGTGGGGCTCGGTGACCGACCCGCTCGGCCGTTACTACGAAACCCCCGCCCGCATCCGGATCATCTGCGCCCAGGAGCGCTCCTCGATCGCGGAGATCGTGGCCAACTGCAGCGACGTCGCGCTCGGCGACAAGATCCTCCCGTTCGAGCCGATCCCGGTGCCGCTCGTCCGTCGCGGGCGCCCGCGCACCTCGTGCGACACCCCGAACGGGAAGGCGACCGGGCACATCGTCCGCATCTTCGACACCGCGACTCCCGCGATGGTCGAGTCGGTCGTCTACCTCGACCTCGGGGAGGCCGAGGGGCTGCAGCCGGGCGATTTCCTCACGGTGTACCGCGACCGCGAGGACGTCGGGCTCCGGTCGATCCTCGGCGAGGTCGGCGTCCTCAAGACCTTCGGGCGAACCGCCGTCGGGAAGGTGACCTGGATGCACGACACGATGGGAGCGGGGGATTCCGTCGAGATCAAGTGACTCGCTGACGCGGTCGAATCTCCTCGAAGAAGGCCGCGTCCTCGACGCGGCCTTTTTTTTCGCCGGGGAGCGGGCGCGGAAACGCGTCCGCCAGCCGTCACTTCGTGGTAGGGTTCGGCCTCCGTTCCGGTCGCTTCTTCTGCGCAAGGGAGTTTCGTGTGACGCTCGACGGACAGCTCCAACGGATCATCGATGAGCTCATCGCCAAGGGCATTCCTCTCGAGGCCGCGAAGAAGGAGTTCGAGAGGAAGTACGTTGCCGCCGCCGTGACCCGCTCCTCGGGGAACATGGGCCGCGCCGCGCGCTCGCTGGGCATCCATCGCAACACCCTGCGCACCAAGATCTCGCTCCTCAAGATCACGCCGCCCCGGCGGACGCGCGACCACGGCTGAAGGTCCCGGCGCCCGGAGCGTATGATCCGGCCGGAAGGAGATCCCCGTGCCCAACCTTGGACTGCCCGAGCTTCTCGTCATCCTCGTCATCGTCGTCCTGGTGTTCGGCGCCGGGAAGCTCCCGCAGCTCGGCAAGGGCCTCGGCGAGGGGATCCGCAACTTCAAGGACTCGATGAGGGACGGTCAGGCCCCTCCGAAGGACGACACCACGACGAAGCCGAAGTAGCCGGGGGGCGGCCGATCCGGCTCCTCAGGTGAGGAAGCCGAGCATCGCGGCCCACGGCGCGTCCCGCCGCGTGTGGCGGCGCAGGACGCGCAACGTCGCCTCGCGGTGCGGCGCGTAGATCCGGCGGCCTTTCGCGAGCATCTTCTCGAACGTCCCCAGCACCTTCCAGGCACGCTCCAGGAGCACCGCCTCTCCGAAGGCCGAGCCGTCGTCCGGCACGCATTCGCCGGCGCGTTCGAAGCGGAGCGAGACGGGGTCGTAGTCCGGGGGGCCGTAGCGCAGGTCCTGGAAGTCGATGGCCGCCAGCCGGCCGTCCGGCGCGCGCATCAGGTTGTTCGCATGGAAGTCCCGGTGCGTGGGGACGGGGTCTCCCGTCCGCAGCGGATCGGATGCCGCCTCGGCGAGCTCGGATGCCAGCTGGTCCCACTCCTCCGCCCGGGCGGGAGGGAGCGGCGCGTCGCCCCCCCGCTCGAGGGCCCAGAGACGTGTGTGGGCCAGCTCGGCGCGAAAGAAAGCGGCGTCGAACGGCGGGTTCCCGAGCGCTTCCTCCCGCGGGATGCTGCGGACCCCGAAGAGCATCTGCTCCGCTTCGTCGAGGAGGTCGGGACGATCCTCACGGGGCGCCTCGCGCAGCTCCGTCGCGAGGTCCCGGTCTCCGAGGTCCTCGACCAGCGCCGCACCCAGGGACGGCGCGTCGGCGAGGAGCTCCGGCACGCGCACGCCGGCCGAATGAAGGGCCCGTCCGAGCGCCGCCCAGCGTTCCTGGGCATGGGTCTGCGGCTCCGGGTAGAGGACGAGGAGCGCCGACGCGCCGGCCGGAGCCGAGACGCGGAAGTACCGGCGTCCTCCCACGTCCCCGGCCAGCGGCGCGGGCTCTGCGGCCGGGGCCAGCCCGAAGT
>CAYLNK010000155.1:0-14323 GCA_964384675.1 uncultured Holophagales bacterium
GCCGCCGCGCTCCGCCATCCGGACCGCCGTCCGTCGCATGCGGCCCTCCCGCTCATCGGCCGCCTCGGCGAGTCGGGCAACGCGCGCGCCCTCCACGTCGCCGTGGCGCGCGCCTGGGCCGCGGGCCTCGACTGGGACTGGAGCGCGTACCACGCCGCCCACGGACCGCGCGCGCGTGTTCCTCTTCCGACCTACCCGTTCGAGCGGCGCCGGTGCTGGGTCGATCCCGCGCCCCGGTCCATGGCGGCAAGCGCCGAGACGGTGGCTTCGCGGACGGTGAAGAGAGGGGACACGAACCAGTGGCTCCACGTCCCGGGCTGGCGCCGGGCTCCCGCGCTCCGCCGTGCCGGCGAGGCCCCCGGGCGCTGGCTCCTCTTTCTCGACGGCTCGCTTGCGGCGGTCCATGCCGCGGAGGCGCTGACGCGTGCCGGGCACACGGTGATCCGCCGGGAGACCACGGGCGGCAGCTCCCCCGCCCGCGTCGTGGAGCAGCTCGCCGCCGAACGCGAGCTGCCCGGCCGGGTCGTGCTCTTCGGCGTGGCTGGCGCGAACGGGCCCGGCCCGGCCGGGGGAGCGTTCGCCGACGCCATGCGCCTCGCGCAGGCCCTGGCGCGTCACGGTCCCGCGGCAGGGCTCGAGCTGACCTACGTCGCGACCGGGCTCTTCGACGTGACGGGGGCCGAGAGCCTCGACCCGGACGCCGCGAGCGTGCTCGGTGTCCTCCGTGCCCTGCCGCAGGAGCACCCCGGGACCAGGACCCGGGCGATCGACGTCGAGGACGGGGGCGACGCCGGCGAGGCCCTGGCGACCGAGCTGGCGCACGGTGCCGAGCGGCTCCTCGCGCTCCGCGGGGGACGCCGCTGGGCTCCCGACTTCCGCCCTCTCGAGCCCGGTCCGCACGACGCCGCGCTGGTGCGGCCCGGCGGGGTGTTCCTCGTGGTCGGGGGCCTCGGAGGCGTCGGGCTCGACACGGCGGCGTTCCTCGCGCGGCGCTCTCGCGGAAGCCTCGTGCTGCTCTCCCGGCGCCAGCTCCCGGACCCCGGGACCTGGGACGCGCACCTGTCGGGGAGCGATGCCTCGCTCGCGACCCGCATCCGGGGCGTGCGACGCCTGCACGACCTCGGAGCGCGCGTCGCCGTCCTCGCCGGCGACGCCACCGACCCGGCCACGGTCCGGGGAGCGATCGCGCATGCCGAGAGCGCCTTCGGCGGCCTTCACGGCGTGGTCTGGTCGGCCGGCTCGCCGATCGTCGAGCACCCGATCCGCGACTCCGTGCGCGTCGAATGGGAGCGGCAGCTGAAGCCGAAGCGACTCGGCCTGCCGGCCCTGGAGTCGGCCCTCGGCGCTCGGTCCCTCGACTTCTGCCTGATCTCCTCCTCGCTGTCGGCCGTGCTCGGAAAGGCCGGCTTCGCCGCCTACGGTGCCGCCCACGACTTCGCGGACGCCTTCGTCGCGCGGCACAACCGCGGCCCGGGTCCGGAGTGGCGCGTCGTCGACTGGGACAACTGGATCACCTCGACAGCCGAGGCCGAGGGGATCCAGGCAGCCCCCGCGGACCTGGCGCTCACGAGCGCCGAGGCGGAGCGCGTGCTGGAACGCGTCCTCTCCGCCGGGACGCCCGTCCACCTGGTCGTCTCGACCGGGGACCTGCAGGCCCGCCTGCGCACCTGGGTGGACGCGATCGGAGATCCCGCGGCGGACCGCCCTCCGGCTCCCGGCGCGCCGGCCGAGGCACAGGCCTCGGGGCCCGCTCATCCGCGCCCGGCGCTGGCCACGCCGTACGCCGCCCCCGTCACACCGGCGGAGAGGCTCCTCGCCGAGGTGTGGGCCGAGACGTTCGGGGTCTCCGAGGTGGGGCTCCACGACGGCTTCTTCGACCTCGGGGGCGATTCGCTCCTCTGCCTCCAGCTGGTCGCCCGCGCCGCCACGCGCGGCCTCAAGATCTCGCCGCGCGACGTCTACGACCACCAGACGATCGCGCTCCTGTCGGCCTCCCGGGCGGCCGCGCCGCAGAGCCAGGCGCTCCGCCCGTTCCACTTCGGCGATCCGGAGTCGCCGCTCTACGGGTGCCTCCACGAGCCGGCCGGGAAGAGGCGGCGTGCCGGCGTCCTGATCTGCCAGCCGCTGGCTCACGAGCACGTGCAGTTCCACAGGGCCTGCGTCCAGCTCGCCACGCGGCTCGCCGAGAGGGGCTTCCCGACGCTCCGCTTCGACTACCACGGCTGCGGCGACTCCGGTGGCGAGACCGGGGCCGGGGGGATCGAGCGCTGGCGGGCCGACGTGGCGCTCGCCGCCGCCGAGCTGCGCCGCGCCTCGGGCGCGAACGACCTCTGTCTGGTCGGGGTACGCCTCGGCGCGAGCCTGGCGATGCTGGCGGCACAGGACGACCAGGCGGCCGGCGTCGTGCTCTGGGATCCCGTCGTCTCCGGCTCGACCTACCTCGCCGAGCTGCGGGCGCTCCAGGGCGAGGTCCGTCGTCGCTCCCACGTGAGGGTGCGGCCCACGCCCGGCGACGTCGAGGAGCTCGTGGGATTCCCGTACCCGCGGGCGCTCCGCGAGGACCTCGAGAGGCTCGACCTCGCCCGGCTCTCGAGGCGTCCGGCCCCGAGAGCGCTCGTCCTCTCGACGCGCCCGGAGCCCTCCGGAGCGATCGGCGACGTCCTCGCCCGGCTCGGGACCGAGTGGAGCGCGGAGCGTCTTCCGAACCCAGGCCTCTGGGTCTGGATGGAGGACGTCTCGCGCCAGATCGTGAGGCAGGAGGCCCTGCGCGCCGTGTCCGACTGGCTCGAGCGAGGCTTCGCGTGACGGAGCGCGTCCTCACGTTCGGCGCCGGCGACGCGCTCGTGGGCGTACTGACCCTCCCCCTGTCGGGACCGGTGGAGGCGCGGCCCGCCGTCGTCCTCCTGAACGCCGGGATCCTGCCGCGAGTCGGACCGAACCGGCTCTACGTCGACCTGGCGCGGCGGCTCGCCTCGCGAGGCTTCCCGGTGCTCCGTTTCGACCTCTCGGGCGTCGGCGAGAGCCCGTCCCGGCCCGACGGACTGCCGGCGGAACGGGCCGTCGTCGAGGAGACGCGGGCCGCGCTCGACCGCCTCGAGCGCGAGCTGGGCGCGCGGCGCTTCGTCCTCGGGGGCCTCTGCGCCGGCGCCTCGGTCTCGCTCATGACCGCCCGCGAGGACGCGCGCGTGATCGGGACGATGCTGGTCAACGCGCGCGAGCACCTTCTGCCGGAGGCGCAGCACCGGGAGGCGAACCTGGACCTGTGGCGCCGCGCCAGCGCCCGCCACATGCTGCGACTCGCCACGCGCAGCTCGTTCCGCCTCCACATCGCCTGGCGCGTCGCGACGGGACAGGTCGACTACGCGCCCGCGCTGCGGTCTCTCCTCGGTGTCTTCCGCCGCGCCCCGGCGCACGCCGCCCCATCGGTGTCCGCCTCGTCGGACCGCGAGAGGCCCGACACCAGGGCTTCCCTCCGGGTGCTGACCGCCCGCGGCGTGCGCGTGCTGCACGTCTACGTCGAGGCCGACGAGGGGCTCGACTACCTCCAGACGGCGCTCGGAGAGGAGTGGCGTACCCCCCTCGGGCCCGAAGGGGACGAGGTGCGTGTGATCGAGGGCGCCAATCACCAGTTCACGACCGGCTGGAGCCGGGAGGAGCTGATCCGGACGCTCGAGGAGTGGCTGGAACGGCTCCCCGAAGGAGGATGAAGTTGCAGGAGCCGGATGCGGACGAGTCCGTCAGGTACGTCGTCGTCGTGAATCACGAGGAGCAGTATTCGATCTGGCCGGAGGCGCGCGAGCTCCCCCTGGGCTGGCGCGGCGCCTCCTTCGCCGGGACACGCGAGGAATGCCTGCGGCACGTGGCCGAGGTGTGGACCGACATGCGCCCGCTCAGCCTGAGGGGCGTACGAGAGCCGGCCCGAGGGTGATCGGCGAGGCTCGACCAGGAGCGTGGCTCCCCCGCCCGCGCCCCGGCCCGGCGGCGCGCGTCGCGCTCTTCTGCTTCCCTCACGCGGGCGGCGGAGCGAGCGCCTTCGCCGCGTGGCCGGCCGTTCTCTCGCCCTCCGTCGAGGTGCGGCCCGTGCAGCTGCCGGGCCGCGAGAGCCGCTTCCGCGAGCGTCCGCTCGGCCGCATGGAAGACCTGGTGGGCGCGGCGGTGCCGGCTCTCGCGGCCTCGGTCGACCGCCCGTTCGCGCTCTTCGGTCTCAGCCTCGGCGCGGCCGTCGCCTACGCGGTCGCGGCCGGGATGGAGCGCGCCGGCCTCCACCCGCTGCGGCTCCTCGTCGCCGCTCACCGCGCGCCGTCCGTGCCGCCGCGGGAGGAGGTGCGCGGGCTCCCGAGCGACGAGCTGTGGGCGTGGCTGGCCCGGCTCAACGGCACGTCGGCGGCCGTCCTCGAGGACGGCGAGCTGCGCGATGTCCTCGAGCCGGTGATGCGCGCCGACCTCGAGCTCGACGAGACGTACCGCCCCGACCCGCCCTCGAGGCTGGCGTGCCCGATCACCGTGCTCGGCGGCGACCGGGACGATTCCGTCACCGAGGCCGAGCTCACCGCCTGGGAGGCGCTGACGAGCGGCGGCTGCGAGCAGGTGCGCCTGCCGGGCGACCACTTCTCGCTGTACGAGCCCGCACAGCTGCCGGCCCGGATCGCGGGCGTGCTCGCCCGCGAACTCGCGCCGGCCTGAGCGTCACGGCACCTGGCCGTTTCCGATCCGCTCCCGGATCACGCCGGCGACGACCGCATGTCCCGCCGGGCTCCAGTGCTCGCGATCGGCTGCGATCATCGCGGGTCCTCCGGCGAGCACCCGGTCCGTGACGTCGACGGCTCCGCTCGCGTCGAGGAAGCTCTTCCATCCGGAGGTCCCCATGGCGTGGCGGCGGCCCGGGTGGCGGTAGGCGAGCGTCAGGAGGTGCCCACCCCTCCGCTCGACGCTGGCTCCCATGGAGCGGAGGCATGCCACAACGACCTCGGTCCCTTTCTCGTGCGTCAGCTCCGGCGACGCCGTCAAGAGCACGTACTTGCTCCTCAGGAGCCAGTAGAGCCACGAGCGATCCATCAGACGCTCCGACGCCGGAACCTCGAACGGACGCCGGACCAGAGCGCCCTCCACGACGTCGAATCGGGGCTTGCTCCGCCCGAGCCACGGGTCGCGATCCCTCTGGACGTCGAGGAAGTCGTTCTCGTAGACGATCACGATCACGGGACCGATCGCCACGCCTGGCTGCGACTCGAGGAACCTCTCCAGCTGCAGCAGCTCCTGCTGCGTGCCGTACCCCCCGACCCCGAGGTTCACCACCCGATACCGCCGGTCGCGGGCGAGGCTCCACCCGAACGTCTGGTCGTCGTCGACGCCGATCCCCTGCGTGAACGAGTCCCCGACGAGGACGAGGGCGGGGACGTCCGGCGGACGCTCCCCCGGCGGGTAGCAGCGCCGGCGTCCCAGCTCGTCGGTGCTGAGGCGGAACCTCGCGCCCCCGAACACCACCGTCGTGCCCTCGAGGTCTGGCCGCGCCGCCCAGCCCGTTCCCGCGTCGCTCACGACGATGGGCCGGTGGCCGCTCAGCTGCGCCGCCACCCGCACCACGCCCTCGCCGGCGGCCAGGGTGAACGCGAGCGCTCCCAGCACGAGGAGCCCTCTACCGGCCGCGGTCCGGGCCCGCTCCCGGGGACGGGGAACAGCTTCCATGGATCGATCCTGCCACGTCGGGTCGGCAGCGCCGGCACGTTCGCGCACCTATAATCCGCCCGCTTCCGGGGCCTCGGCGCCCCGGGCGGGAGGACATCCAAAAGTGAGCTCGAACCCCCAGTACGACGTCGTCGTCATCGGATCCGGCCCGGGCGGGTACGTCGCCGCCATCCGCGCCGCCCAGCTCGGCCTGAAGACCGCGATCGTCGAGAAGGACGCCAAGGTGCCCGGCATCGGGCTCGGCGGCACCTGCCTCCACGTCGGCTGCATCCCGACGAAGGCGATGCTCAAGTCCGCGACGCTCCTCGACGAGGCGCGGCACGCCGACGACTTCGGCGTGAAGACCGCGGGCGTGGAGCTCGACTTCCCCGGGGTCGTCAAGTTCCGGAGCAAGGTCGTGATCAAGGGCGCCAAGGGCGTCGAGTACCTGATGAAGAAGAACAAGGTCGACGTCTTCGCCGGCTGGGGCCGTCTCGGAGGGCCGGGGCGCGTCGTGGTGGCCGGGGAGGCTGGTGAGCAGACCCTGGACGCGAAGAACGTCATCCTCGCCACCGGCTCGGCCCCGCGCGACCTGCCGTTCCTGAAGGCCGACGGCACGCGGATCCTGAACTCCGACCACATCCTGAAGTCGACGTCGGTACCGAAGTCGATGCTGGTGATCGGCTCGGGCGCGGTCGGCTCGGAGTTCGCGTCGTGCTACTCGCGTTACGGCACGAAGACGGTCCTCGTCGAGGTGCTCCCGCGCCTCCTCCCCGTCGAGGACGAGGAGATCTCGAAGGAGATCGAGCGCTCGTTCAAGAAGAAGGGGATCGAGTGCCACACGAAGACCGGTGTCGAGAGCGTCGTCGACAACGGCGACGGCACCGTGAAGGTGACCGCGAAGACCGCGGACGGCGCGGTGAAGGTGTGGGACGTCGAGAACGTCCTCCTCGCCGTGGGACGGCGCCCGGTCACCGAGGGGCTCGGCCTGGAGACGGTCGGCATCGTGCCGGAGCGCGGGTACGTCAAGGTCGACGACCACCAGCGCACGTCGGCCGCGGGCGTCTACGCCATCGGCGACTGCACGCCGACGATCTGGCTGGCGCACGTCGCGTCCGCGGAAGGGATCGTCGCCGCCGAGACCATCGCCGGGGCCCACACCTTCCCGGTGAACCGCGATCAGGTCCCGGGCTGCACGTACACGGACCCCGAGGTCGCCTCGATCGGCCTCACCGAGGCGAAGGCGAAGGAGCGCGGGTACGACGTCAAGGTCGGGAAGTTCAGCTTCTCGGTCCTCGCCAAGTCGATGATGGAGCACACCAACGAGGGATTCGTGAAGATCGTCTCCGAGAAGAAGTACGACCAGATCCTCGGCGTGCACCTGATCGGCCCACACGCCACCGAGCTGATCGCCGAGGCCGGCGCCCTGCTCCGCTGCGAGGCGACCACGGAGGAGATGATCCGGACGATCCACGCCCACCCGACCCTGTCGGAGGCGATGCACGAGGCCGCCGAGGCCGTGAACGGACACAACATCCACGGTTGAGCCGGTGGCCGGAGCCTGCCCGTCGGGCGTGGGCTCCGGCCCCTCCTCCTCCTGATGCTCGAACCGGCCCCCTTCCGGCTCGTCCTCGGCGGCGTCGGCCTGCTCCTGACGTTCTTCGGCTACTCGACGCTTCGCTTCGGGCTGACCCTCACCGCGTTCGCCGCCGGCGCGACGGCTGGTCTGCCGTTCCTGGAGCGGATCCCGCCCGACCCGGCGTGGCTCCGCCCGGTGGTGCTCGCCGCCCTCGGGCTGGTGGCGGCCGTCCTTCTCCTCGCCGCCTGGCGTATCGGCGTGGCCGTCCTGGCGATGGTGCTCCTCGTCTCGCTCGCCCTCCGGTTCCCGGCGCTCCTGCCGTCCGACCCGGCCCCGAGGCTCCTCGTCCTCGTGGCCGTGGCGGCGGCGGGAGCCGTGCTGTCCCGCACCCTCGAACGCCTCGCGCTGACGGCCGCCACGGCCGCCTACGGCGCCCTGCTCCTCTTCGCCGCGCTCGCCGGGAGCGCCGCGCGCCTGCCGGACCGGACGGGGCTCGAGCCCGGGTCGCGGACGTTCTGGCTCTGGGCGGCGCTCGCGGCGTGCGGGTTCCTCGTGCAGAACGCGCGGCTCGGCCGCCGGAAGGGCTCGCCCCCCATCTGAGCCGCCCGGTTCGCGCGGAGCCCGCGTGTAGTCCACCCGCATCATGGCCGGCCCCCGATGGGCGCCGCATGATCTTCCCGTGAACGGAGCTGCGGGCCTCACGCTCGCGCGCCAGGATCTGGACCGGCTGCTGGGCGCGCTTCGCGAGCGGGGCCACATCACCGTGGGACCGATCGTCCACGACGGGGCGATCGGCTACGACGAGATCCGATCGACCGCCGATCTCCCCGCCGGATGGACCGACGACCAGCGGCCGGGACACTACCGGCTGGTCCGGCGCGAGGACGACGCGCTGTTCGGGTACGTGGTCGGCCCGCAGTCGTGGAAGAAGTTCCTGAGCCCGCCTCTCGTCACGCTCTGGACGGCACGGCGCGAGGGCTCCGCCTTCCGGGTGGAAGCCGACGCCACGCCTCCGCCGCGGTACGCGTTCGTGGGCGTGAGGGCCTGCGAGATCGCGGCGATCGCCCGGCAGGACAAGGTGTTCCTGGAGGGTCCGCACAGGGACCCCGTCTACGCCGCGCGCCGGGATCGGGTGTTCCTGATCGCCGTCGGCTGCGGCGGCGCGGCGAGCACCTGCTTCTGCACGTCCATGGGCACCGGCCCGCGCATCGACCGTGGCTTCGACATCGCGCTGACCGAGGTCCTCGAGGGCCAGCCGTACTACGTGGCCCGCGCCGGATCCGACCGGGGGGCGGGCGTCCTGACACGCCTGGGTGTCCGCGCGTCGACTCCGGAAGAGCTCGCCGCAGCGGAGCGGGCGGTCGTCCGCGGGGAGGGGTCGGTCACGCGACGGATGGACGCCGACGGCCTCCCGGCGCTCCTCGGCAAGACCCTGGAGCACCCCCGCTGGGACCACGTCGCCGCCCGTTGCCTCGCCTGCGCGAGCTGTACGATGGTCTGCCCCACCTGCTTCTGCACCACCGTCGAGGACGTGAACGACCTGGCCGGAACCTCGGCCGAGCGCGTGAGGCGCTGGGACTCCTGCTTCACGCCCGACTACTCGTACATCCACGGGGGAAGCGTCCGGCCCTCCACGCGCTCGCGGTACCGGCAGTGGCTGACCCACAAGCTGGGCACCTGGCACGAGCAGCTCGGCACGTCGGGCTGCGTCGGCTGCGGCCGCTGCATCACCTGGTGTCCGCCGGGGATCGACCTCACCGAGGAGGTCCGTGCCCTGCGGGGCCCGGCCAAGGAGGGAAGCCGTGCCAGCCCACACGCTTGAGTCGATCGTCGCCGAGATCCCTCTCTTTGCCGGGATGAAGCCGGAGCACCTGGCCCTGATCGCGGGCTGCGCGAAGAACGTCCGCTTCGAGCCGGGCGAGATGGTCTGGCGGCAGGGCGAGCCCGCGGACCAGTTCTTCATCGTGCGTCAGGGGCGTGTGGCGGTCGAGATGCACGGGGCCGGACACGGCGTCCTGACGCTCCACACCGTCGGAGAGAACGAGGTGACCGGCTGGGCCTGGCTCATCCCGCCGTACCGCTGGCGCTTCGACGCCCGGGCCGTCACCGCCACGCGCGCCCTGTCGCTCGACGGCAAGTGCCTGCGCGGGAAATGCGAGCGGGATACCGACCTCGGCTTCCACCTGATGTCCCGCTTCGCCACGCTGATCGCCGAGCGCGTACAGTCGATGAGCCTCCAGCTGCTGGACGTCTATGGCGAACGCGGCTGAGCCCGCGGCGGCCGCGGCCACGGATCCGCACGGCGCCGACCCGATGCGGCCCGTGCCGTTCCGCGTCCAGCGGGTGGTGACCGAGACGCACGACACCTTCACCCTGGTGCTGTCGCCGCCCGCGGATCTCGTCCCGTTCTCGTTCAAGCCCGGCCAGTTCAACATGCTCTACGCGTTCGGCTCGGGCGAGGTGCCGATCTCGATGAGCGGCCGCCCCGGCGAGACGAACGAGATCGTCCACACGATCCGGGCCGTCGGCCCGGTCACCCAGCAGCTCCACCGGCTCCGCCGCGGCGACACGGTCGGCGTGCGCGGGCCGTTCGGGACGGCGTGGCCCGTCGAGGAGGCGGAGGGGCACGACGTCGTCCTCCTCGCCGGCGGCATCGGCCTGGCCCCGCTCCGCCCGGCGCTCTATCACATCCTCGCGCACCGCGACCGGTACGGCCGCGTCGTCCTCCTCTTCGGCGCCCGCACGCCCGAGGACCTCCTCTTCGCCAAGGAACTGGAGACGTGGCGCGGCCGCTTCGACGTCGACGTGGAGATCACCGTCGACCGGGCGGGACGCGGCTGGCGCGGCCTGGTCGGCGTCGTGACGTCGCTCGTCCCGCGCGCCCCCTTCGAGCCGCGCAGCACGATGGCGTTCGTCTGCGGGCCCGAGGTGATGATGACGTTCGGCGTCCCCGAGCTGGAGCGCCGGGGCGTGCCGCGGGACCACATCCAGGTCTCCCTCGAGCGGAACATGAAGTGCGCCATCGGCCTCTGCGGCCACTGCCAGCTCGGCCCGCTCTTCGTCTGCAGGGACGGCCCCGTCTTCACCTACGCCCGGGTCGCCCCGCTCCTCGCCGTCCGGGAGATGTGACGTGGCGAGGAAGGCGTCCACCCGCCCCAAGCTCGCGGTCTTCAAGTTCGCCTCCTGCGACGGCTGCCAGCTGAGCCTCCTCGACTGCGAGGACGAGCTCCTCGCGGTGGCCGGCGCCGTCGAGATCGCGAGCTTCGCCGAGGCGTCCCGGGCCGTCGTGAAGGGGCCGTACGACGTCACGCTCGTCGAGGGCTCCATCACGACCCCGCACGACGCCGAGCGGATCCACCAGATCCGCCGCGCGTCCCGGACGCTGATCACCATCGGCGCGTGCGCCACCAGCGGCGGGATCCAGGCGCTCCGGAACTTCGCCGAGGTCTCCGACTGGACACCGCTCGTCTACGCCCACCCCGAGTACATCGACACCCTCAAGACGTCGACGCCGATCGCCAACCACGTCCGCGTCGACCTCGAGCTCCTCGGCTGCCCGATCAGCAAGAAGCAGCTCCTGGAGGTCGTGGCGGCGCTCCTGCAGGGTCGCAAACCCGCGCTCGCGACGCACTCCGTGTGCCTGGAGTGCAAACGGCGCGGGACGGTGTGCGTGACCGTGGCGCACGGGGTGCCGTGCCTCGGGCCGGTCACGCACGCCGGTTGCGGCGCGATCTGTCCGGCGTATCAACGCGGCTGCTACGGCTGCTTCGGACCGATGAAGCACCCGAACACCGACTCGTGCGGACAGGTCTTCCAGGCGCTCGGCGCCACGGACGCCGACCTGGTGCGTGCGTATCGGAGCTTCAACGCCGGCGCGGAGGCGTTCCGGAAAGCGAGCGAGGCCCATGAGCGGAAAGCCCGGAAGACCGGGTAAGGCCGGAAGGAAGGTCCGGACGGTCTCGGTGGAGACCCTCGCCCGGGTCGAGGGCGAGGGCGCGATCCACATCCGGATGAAGGGCGACACGGTGACCGGCGTGGAGCTCCGCATCCCGGAGCCGCCCCGCTTCTTCGAGGTCCTGCTGCGGGGCCGCTCCTTCCGCGAGGCCCCGGACATCACGGCCCGCATCTGCGGCATCTGCCCGGTCGCCTACCAGATGAGCTCGGTCCACGCGCTCGAGGCCGCCTGCGGCGTCACGGTCGGCGGCCCGCTCCGCGAGCTGCGCCGCCTCCTCTACTGCGGCGAGTGGATCGAGAGCCACGCGCTCCACGTCTACATGCTCCACGCCCCCGACTTCCTCGGCTACGAGAGCGGGATCCACATGGCCGCGGACCACCCCGAGGCCGTGACCCGTGGGCTCGCCCTCAAGAAGGCCGGCAACGACCTCGTCACCGCGATCGGCGGCCGCGAGATCCATCCGGTCAACGTGAAGGTCGGGGGCTTCTACCGCGTCCCGTCCCGCCGCGAGCTGGCGCCACTGATCCCGGTGCTCCAGCGGGCGCGGGACGCGGCCCTTCTCACCGTCAAGTGGGTGAAGGAGTTCGACTTCCCCGCCTTCGAGCGCGACTACGAGTTCGTCGCGCTGCGCCACCCTTCCGAATACCCGTTCAACGAGGGCCGGATCGTCTCCTCGAGCGGCCTCGACATCGACGTCGCCGACTTCGAGAAGCACTCCACCGAGGAGCACGTCGCGCACGCCAACGCGCTTCACTCCTCGCTCGACGGGGGCCGCTCCTATTTCGTCGGCCCGCTGGCGCGCTACAACCTCGACCACGCTCAGCTCTCTCCGCTCGCGATGGAGGCCGCCCGCGACGGGGGCCTCGGCCCCACCTGCCGGAACCCGTTCCAGAGCATCGTCGTGAGGGCGGTGGAGCTGGTCTACGCGACCGACGAGGCGCTCCGAATCCTGGCCGCGTACGAACCGCCCGACGCGCCGGCGATTCCGGTCGAGCCGCGGGCCGCCACGGGCTGCGGCGCGTCGGAGGCGCCGCGCGGAATCCTGTACCACCGGTACAGGCTCACGGAGGACGGCACGATCGGCGACGCGAAGATCGTCCCGCCCACCTCGCAGAACCTGAGGGTCATCGAGGAGGACCTGCGAGGCTTCGCCTCGGCGCGCGTCGCCCTCCCCGAGAAGACCCTCACCTGGCAGTGCGAGCAGGCGGTGAGGAACTACGATCCGTGCATCTCGTGCGCGACCCACTTCCTGAAGCTGTCGATCGAGAGGGAGTGACGGTCCGCGTCATCGGGGTCGGGAACCGGGATCGCGGGGACGACGCGGCCGGCCTCGTGGCCGTACGCCTCCTCCGCCGCGCACTGCGTCCGGTGCCTCCGCACGTCTCGTTCGCGCTCTCCGACGGCGACGCCGGGCGCCTCCTCGACGCATTCCACGGCGCGGCGGCGATCCTCGTCGTCGACGCCGTCACCAGCGGCGCGGCGCCCGGAGCGCTGGTGAGGCTCGACGCGCGACGCGCTCCGCTCCCCGCCTCGCTCCACACCGCCTCGACGCACGGCTTCGGGCTCGCCGAGGCGATCGAGCTGGGACGCGCGCTCGGGCGGCTGCCGGAACGGCTGACGGTCTGGGGGATCGAGGCCGGTCGCTTCGACCTCGGAGCCCGGCTCTCCGGCGGAGTGCGGACGGCGCTGCCGGGGCTCGTGGCGCGCCTTCGCGCCGAGCTGTGACCCGCCCGCGTCTTCTCAGACGCCTTTCGCGAACTCCGCGGCGAGGCCGATCGCCTCCGCCACGTTCTGGGCCTCGGTCCGCCCCGAGCCCCTCGGCGGCTTGAAGGAGTGGTCGCCCCCCTCGAGCCAATGCACGCGGATGGCGGGTGACAGCTCGTAGCCCGAGACGTCGTCGCGCGTCCCCATCGGGTCCCGCGTCCCTTGCAGGAAGAGCGCCGGCGTGTGGAGCGTCGCGAGGTGCGCGGTGCGCAGCGTCTCCGGCTTGCCGTTCGGGTGGAACGGGTAGCCGAGGCAGACGAGCCCGGCGACTCCGGCTTCGTCCGCGACGAGGCTCGCGATGCGCCCCCCCATCGACTTGCCCCCGATGACGAGACGCTCCCGGCCCCCGACCGACTCGATCACGTCGAGCCAGCGCTTCCGCAGGACGGGCAGGCGGTCCGGAGGACGCCGCTCGCCCTTGCGCCGCGCCGCCATGTAGGCGAACTCGAAGCGCACCACGCGGAGCCCGGCCCCGGCGAGCCCCTTCGCGACGCGCGCCATGAACGTCGAGTCCATCGGCGCCCCCGCGCCGTGCGCCAGGATCACGGTGCGCGCGGCCGAGGCCGGTCCGTCGACGAGGAGGTCGGTCATCCGGTCACTCCACGTACTTGAAGCCGGTGCCGGTGTTGAACACGACCACCCGCTCGTCGCGCCCCACCTTCCCGGCGGCCACCAGCGCGCGCACCGCCGCCCACGCGGCCCCGCCCTCGGGGGCCGCGTAGATCCCCTCGCGGGAGGCGATGTCGCCGACGCCCCGGCGCATCTCGTCGTCGGTCACCGCGATCGCCTCTCCGCGCGACTCCTTCAGGATGGAGAGGATCAGGAAGTCCGCGTACGCCTTCGGGACGCGGAGACCCGACGCGTAGGTCGTCGCGCCGGCCCACTTCTCGGAGACCTCCCGTCCCGCCGCGAACGCCCGCGGGATCGGCGCGCAGCCGGACGCCTGCACCGACACCATCCGCGGCCGTCGCGGGCCGATCCAGCCGAGCCGCTCCATCTCGTCCCACGCCTTCCACATCCCGATCAGCCCGGTCCCTCCGCCGGTCGGATAGACGACGACGTCCGGCAGCTCCCACCCCATCTGCTCGGCGAGCTCGTAGCCCATCGTCTTCTTCCCCTCGACCCGGTACGGCTCCTTGAGCGTCGAGACGTCGAACCAGCCCTCCGCGGCCTTCCGCTCCCCCACGATCTGGCCGCACCGGTCGATCAGCCCGTCCACCAGCGTCACGGCGGCGCCGTACGCCTCGCACTCGATCCGGAAGACGCGCGGCGTGTCGGCCGGCATGAAGACGTGCGCCGCCAGGCCCGCGCGCGCCGCGTACGCCGCCGTGGCTCCGCCCGCGTTGCCGGCCGTCGGCACG
>CAYLNK010000156.1:0-14299 GCA_964384675.1 uncultured Holophagales bacterium
TGAAGGTAGGGCCGGGCCTCCCGTATGCTGTCACGCGTGCCATCGCGCTGGCAGGAGGTCAAGGGATGGGAATCGATGTCGATCTGTCGACGCTGCTGGGACGGAACGTCCGCCAGCTCCGGGAGGGGCGCGGCTTCACCCAGGCCCAGGTCTCACGGCTGGCCGGGATCCCGCGGGCGACCTGGGCGAACGTCGAATCGGGAGAGTCCAACCCGACGCTGGCCGTCCTCCACCGGCTGGCCGACGCGCTCCAGGTCACGCTGGAAGAGCTGATCGCCACGCCCCGCGCCTCGGCCCAGCACTACCCGAAGGGCTCGCTGCCGGAGCGGGCGCGCCCGGGGGGCGCCGTGGTCCGCAAGCTCCTGCCCGACGCGATCCCCGGCATGGAGATCGACCGGATCGCGCTCCCCCCAAGGAGCACGATGGTCGGCGTGCCGCACACGCCGGGCACCCGGGAGTACCTCGCCTGCGAGACCGGACGCATCGTGCTCGCGGCGGCGGGCGAGCAGTGGACGCTCGAGGCGGGCGACGTCGTCGCCTTCAACGGCGACCAGAAGCACTCCTACCGGAACTCCGACTCCCGTCCGGCCGCCGGCTACTCCGTGGTGGTCCTGGCCCGGATCAGGTGAGGCTCAGGCCGCCACCGCCTCGACCGCCTCGCGCCGGTCGCGGTAGGCCACGCCGCACACCATGAGGTAGATGACCTCGGCGGCGCCGACGAGGAGCATCCACTTCACCACCGGCGAGTCCCCCATGCCGTACGAGTGCATACCGGTGTTGAGGACGAAATTCACGCCGAGGTACGTCATCAGGATCGTCTGGAACGCGGCGATGCTGACCAGGGCCACGCCGAACGTGCCGAGCACACGGTCGAGCTTCAGGTGGAGGATCGCCATGTAGGCGAGGAAGGCGACGAGCGACCAGACCTCCTTCGGGTCCCAGCCCCAGTAGCGCCCCCACGAGGAGGCCGCCCACATCGAGCCGGTGAGGATCCCGGCGAGGAGGAAGATCGAGCCGACGAACATGTACCAGTAGAGGAGCTCGTACAGCTTCCCGGCGAGGGCCGCCTTCCCCCGTCCGAACGCCGAGAACGCGACCTGCATGTGCGCGACCACGAGGCCGAGCGCCAGGACCGCGTAGCCGACCATGATGATCGGGACGTGGATGGCGAGCCACGCCGTGCCGGCCAGGACCGGGGCGACGGGGTGGATGAAGCGGTCGATCGGCAGGAGGTCGGTGAGCGCCATCGTGAGCGCCGACATCACCGCGGCGTTCAGGACCACGACCCTGTTCTTCAGGAGCGCGTAGGCGACGACGGCGAAGAGTCCGACGCCCCAGGCCAGGAAGAGCATCGACTCGTACATGTTGGCGGCCGGGACCCGCCCCGCCGCGATCCAGCGCATCGCGATGCCCCACGTCATCGCGCCGAAGCCGGCGACGAGGAGCGCGAACGCGATCCGGTCGAGGAGCTGGCTCCCCCTGGTCCACGCCACGATCGAGACCAGGAGCGAGGCGAGGAGGACGAGCCAGGAAAGCCGGGCCGGGTTGATCCGGTTGTAGAGGATCTCGCGGTCGATCAGGGTGGCCGACGGCCACCCGTCGGGCCGGGGGCCGTTCGCCAGGGCCGCCAGCGCGTCGGGCGACGTCGCCGGCGCGACGTTCCAGCGCGCGTTCGCGTCGCCCGGGATCGGAAGGGGCCGGACCACGTCACGCTCCAGGACCCCGTTCAGGGCCACCAGACGCTGCTCGAGCTTCTCGGCGGCCTTGAGGATGCCCGTGCGTGGCCGCTCCTGGGCCTCGGCGTCCCTTGCCGCCTGCATCAGCTGGATGACCGCCGGGGTGCCGACGATCTGCCGGAAGGAGGCGTGAGTCGCCTTCGGATCCAGGCCCGCGACGCGGGCCAGCTCTTTCGAGCCGAGCTTCAGGACCGGTGCGTCCGTGGCCGCGCCGGGATCGAAGAGCCAGCCGCTGAAGGTCGCGACCGGGTCCTCACCGTTCCAGGCGTGCGAGCCGGTGACGTTCCAGACCGTCTCGCGGGCCAGCGTGTCGAGCGGCATCACCCGACCGTCGTGCTGCACGGGAAGGCGCCGC
Organism: uncultured Holophagales bacterium; assembly: GCA_964384675.1. Taxonomy (GTDB): domain Bacteria; phylum Acidobacteriota; class Thermoanaerobaculia; order UBA5066; family UBA5066; genus CAYLNK01. The sequence continues at coordinate 2,092 of CAYLNK010000156.1, forward strand.
AGAGCGTCGACGGAGGCCGGGTCGTCGCCGCGGGCCGCTCCGGCGATCGGGACGAGGGCGAGGGCGACGAGGAGCGCGCGGCCCAGGGTCGGGAGCGAGAAGCCGACCGCGGCCATCTTCTTTTCGTAGACGGCCCGCTCGCGGGCCTGCGAGACGCGGGTGAGGAGGACCACCACCATTCCGAGCACCAGCGTCACGTACCCGGCGAAGACCACCAGCTGGCCGGGATCCTTCGAGACCGAGAGGACCGTCGCCTCACGGCCGTTCTCCTGCCGGTAGCTCGACTGGAAGAGCGACCAGCCGCGATAGTGCAGCTCGTGGTTCATGAAGATCCGGGCGGGAAAGCTCTTCCGGGTTTCCCGGTCGGTGACGACCACCTTGCTGACGAACCCGGATGGACGCCGGGTGCCCTGGTACCGCTCCAGGACGAAGTCCTCGAGCGTCACCGTGAACGGCAGCTCGTGCCGCGACACGATCTTTCCCTCGTGGTCCCGGTTCTCGAGGTACGTGCCGCTTTGCCCCTCCCAGAGCGCGAGCTGGCCCTCGGTCTTGAAGAAATAGGTCATCGCCGCACCCGCCAGGATCAGGAGGAGCGACGCGTGCGTCACCGCGAAGCCGGTCCGCCTCCGTCCCCACGGAAAGAGGTCCACGAGCGAGAGGGCGACGTTGATCGCGAGCAGCCCCTGCAGGCCCAGGAACCACCATGAGTAGTAGACGAGCCGGCCGGCCGTCTCGGCGTCGGCGCGGGACTCCACGATGGTCCCGGCCGAGAGGCCGACGAGGAGGACGACGAGGAGGATGGCGGCGAGCCTGAGGGAGGCGAGGAAGGCGAGGAGCTTCTTCAAGAGGTCCGTCCTTGGCGGGCGATCTGCGGGCCGAGGCCCGATGCCGGCATCGTCACATCCGGGCCCGGCCTCGTCGATGAAGCGGAAGGATCAGTGACGGCCTTCCCCCGGGGGCCCCGCGCCAGGGTTGGGGTCAGGGCTGTGTTTTGCGTTTCACCCGAGGCGCGGCGCGTATGGGGTCGCGCGCGGCGCGTGTGGGGTCAGGGCTGTGTTTTGTGCCTCGCCCGATCAGATCCTGAGCGCGGCACCGAGAGGTCCGCGTACCTCTTCCGGTCCGCGAGGTTCCTCTGCACGATCCTGCGTCCGCGGTCGACCATCGAGTCGAGCGCCCCACTGGGCCAGGCCCGTCAGCAGCCCGACTTGGCCGTAGGTGGCGAGACAGACGTCCTTCAGCACGACGGCGGCCAGCGCTCGATCGCGAGTCGCCGCGCCACCGGTCCGCGTCGGCCGCAAGAGCTCCGATAGCCGATCGGCGGCAGACTCCAGGCTCTCCGCACCCAGGCGCAGCTGGGAGGACGGGATGCCTCCCGTGGCTCGGACCTCGGCGACCCGGCCCCGAAGCTCCTCGACGAGCTCCTCCTCCCCCAGGATCACCTGGCTGCGGACGCGCTCCCACGGCGAGTACTCCGACGCTTCGGCCACGAACCGGGCCCACATCGACTCGGCTCGCCCCCGGCCCCGAAATCGGGACAGCGTCCATTGCGTCGTGAGCCACGCCGGGCGGCGCTCGAGCCCCGCGGTCGCCCGGTAGCTTCCCCATGTCCAGTCCTCAGGGGCCTTCACGAGCCCGGCCCGGACCGGGTTCAGCGCCGTGTAGCGAAGGAGCTCCAGCAGGTGGCTTTCGCGCTGGACGTGCAGCGAGAAGAAGCGTCCATGGAACAGGTGCCCGCAGCGCTGCCACCTTCGGTTGAAGGCCTGCGAGTAGACGGACCCGAGGTGCCTCATCCCGGCCGAGAGCGTCGGTCGCGGTGTCTCCAGGATCAGGTGATAGTGGTTCGGCATGAGCACCCAGCCGTGGAGAGTCCAGCCGTACCGGACGACCACCGCCCCCAGGATCCGCACGAAGGTTTTCGCGATCCGCGTCCGCGTCGTCACGCACGACTACCTTGCCTTCGTTCCCCCGGGCGGTGACATGCCAAAGAGCGCTCTCGAAGTCGAGCCGGAGGGAGCGGACCATGGAACGACCATGCCACAAAACACAGCCCTGACCCCAAACCCGTGACCCCAAACCCGCGGGTGCCGACGGCGGCGAGCCTGCCCCGGGATTGCTCGACTGTCTGCGAACGGGGCCATGCCGGCGTTCCTCTCGGAGGCCCGTGCCGCAGCGGTCGTGCCCCGAACCTCCACGCCGAGTATGGACAGTCCCGCGCGGCGGGCACGAAAACCAGGCGGAGCGGGTGGCATACTGGACGCGCCGTGCGGAGACGCTCCGTCGCGCCCGCCCTTTTCCTCGCCGCGTGGCTCGCGCCCCTGGCCGCGCAGGCCGCCGTCCTCGTCCACCTCCTCGCGGATCGCGAGGCGCACCCCCGGTCGATGGTGCAGCTCCTCGTGCACGGACACCTGCATGGAGAGCAGGTCCCCGAGCACGAGCACGCGATCCAGGAGGGGCCACCGGCATCGGCACACGCCACGGCACGGCCTCACACGGCGCCGCGCGCCGCCAGTGCGCTTCCGGCGGGGCCCGCGGAAGCGAGCCCCGCTCCCGGCCTCGCGACCGCGTCCCTTCGCGCCGTCGCGACCGCTCCCCCTCGACACCTCCTCTTCGGCGTTCTGCTGCGCTGAGACGCGGAACGGGCCGTGCGCTCCCGGCCCGCCCGCTCCAGATCGCCGACGACGCACCAGCCCGAGGAGGACCCTCATGCATCAGCCCTCTCTCCCTTCGACGACGAGGTGACCGGTGGCGTTCCGCTTCGCCCTCACCCGCCTCGTCCCTTCCGCGGCCCTCTTCCTCGCGCTCATCGCCGGCGCGGTGCTCGTCGACTACGGCCTTCACGCCCTGCGGCTCGCGTGGATCGGACGGTATTGCGGCGCGGCGGGGACGGCCCTCCTCCTCGTCTCTTTCCTCTACTCGCTCGAGAAGAGGAAGCTCCTCCGGATCGGATCCCCGAAGGGTCTGCTCCAGGCGCACGAGACCCTCGGCTGGATCGGCGCCCTCGTGCTCCTCGTCCACGGCGGTATCCACTTCAACGCGCTGATCCCGTGGCTCGCGCTCCTGGCGATGGTCGTGGTCGTCGCGAGCGGTCTCACCGGCAGGCTCCTCCTGAAGGACGCCCGGGCGAGCCTGAAGGACCGTGAGGCCGACCTCCGGAAGGCGGGCCTCCCGCCGTCGGAGATCGAGAAGGCGCTGCTCGGACACTCCCTGCTGGTCGACACGATGACGCGGTGGCGCCGCGTCCACCTGCCGCTGACGATGGTGTTCCTCGGGCTGGCGATCCTCCACGTCACGGCCACGCTGCTCTTCTGGAGCTGGTGAGATGCGAGGCACCTGGAGGTCGCTCGCCGCCACCCTCGCCGTCGGCGCGACCGTGGCGTTTCTGTCCCCGTACCGGGCCGTCACACCGGGCACTCTCCAGCCCGGCCACCGCGCGCAGAAGGACGACTGCCTCTCCTGCCACACGCTCCTCGCCGGCGCGCCGGCGCTCAAGTGCGCGGTCTGCCACAGGCCGGCCGATATCGGGCTTCGCACCGTGGCCGGCGCGGCCGTGCCGAAGCCGAGCCCGAGGACGCAGCTCGTCCACCGGGTGGTGAGCGGGGAATGCGCGCGCTGCCACGCCGAGCACGGCGCCCGATCTGGCGCCACCCGGCGCTTCGCCCACGACCTCCTCACCGGCGAGGTCGCGGCCGGCTGCGCCGCGTGTCATGCCGCCCAGCGTCCCGCCGACGCCCTGCACGCCGCCGTAACCGGGGAGTGCACGCCGTGCCACGGCACCAGGGTGTGGAAGCCGGCGACGTACGACCACGACCGGTCGTTCCGTTTCGACCGTCACCATCCCGCCCGGTGCGCGGGTTGCCACCCGCCCGGCGCGAGCCTGAAGGAGTACACCTGCATCGGTTGCCACGAGCACGCCCTCGACCGCATGGTGAGCGAGCACCGCGAGGAGGGGATCTCCGGCGTCGACCTCGCCAGGTGCCGCAAGTGCCACCCGTCCGGCAACGAGGACGACACTCTCTTTCAGGGCGGACGGCGAAAGGGATCCGGCAAGGACGGCAGGAAGCATGATGGGGACGACGACTGACAGGCCTGGACAGCGACGGTTTCCGCCACGGGCTCTCCTCGCCATCCTCGCCGCGTTCGGGCTGCTCGCCGGCTGCAAGGGGAAGGAAGGCGTCGGCGCCGCGCGACGGCCGGGCCGGAGCCTCGCCGTCGTCACGGCCTCCGTGGTCCCCCGCGACGTCGTCTACGAGGCCCGGGCCCTCGGCTCGCTGGAGCCGGAGGAGCTCGTCCGGATGACGGCCGAGGTCAGCGGTGTCGCCAGGGAGGTGCTCTTCCACGCGGGCGATCACGTGGCGGCGGACGAGGTCCTGGTGCGGATCGACCCCGAGCGGTACCGGCTCGAGGCGGCCCGCGCCGAGGCCACCCACCGGAAGGCGATCGCCGACTGGAAGCGGGCCGAGTCGGAGCTGGAGCGGCGCGAGGCCCTGGCGAAGGCGAGCCTCCTGTCCGCCGAGGAGCTGAACCGCGCCCGCCTGGAGACGCAGCGGCTCGCGGCCGACGCGGCGGCGGCGAAGGCCGCCCTCGAGATCGCGCTCCAGAACCAGCGGCGCTCGGAGGTGCGTCCGCCGCGGTCCGGCACGATCGACACCCGGACCGTCGAGACGGGCCAGTTCGTCGAGGTCGGGAACGTCCTGGCGACGCTCGTCGACCCACGGCGGCTCCGGCTGCGCTTCAAGGTCTCCGAGTCCGAGTCGCTGAAGGCGCGCGAGGGGCAGGCCGTCACGTTCCGGGTCGCTTCACTCGGCGACCGGAGCTTCACGGCCCGCGTCTACCACGTCGGCAGCGTCGCCGACCCGTCCACCCGCCAGGTGGAGGTCCTCGCCTGGGTGGAGAACCCCGGCGTCCTCCGACCGGGCTTCTTCGCCGAGGTGACGCTCGACACCGGCACGCACCGCGGCGCCGTCGCGATCCCGGAGGGGGCCGTCCAGGCCACCGAGCGCGGCTTCGTGGTCTACGTCGTCGCGGACGGAAAGGCGCGCGAGAGGGCCGTCCAGATCGGCCTCAGGACCGGGGACGGGTCGGTGGAGATCGTCTCCGGACTCGCCGCCGGAGAGACGATCGTGACCGAGGGCTCGGACCGGCTCACCGACGGCATCGACGTCGAGGCCGTCGCCGGCAGGCCGACGGCGAGACCGGCGGGGTCGTGAGGAGGGACGAGCCGCTCGCGCCTGGCGCCGTCGAGGACCCGAAGCGGGTCGCGACCGGGATGACCCTCGCGGACATCTCGATCCGCAACCACGTCTTCGCCTGGATCCTGATGGTCGCCCTGATCGGCTTCGGCATCCTCTGCTACACCGGCTTCGGGACGGTCTTCAAGGGCCTGGGCGTGAGCCAGAACCCCGACGTCGACTTCCCCATCGTGAGCGTCTCGGTGAGCTGGCAGGGCGCCTCGCCCGAGATCATGGAGACGGACGTCGTCGACGTGCTCGAGGACGCCTGCTCGACCGTCGAGGGCGTCCAGCAGATGTCGTCCACGGCCCGGCAAGGCGGCGCCAACCTCACGCTCGAGTTCGCCATCGGACGGAACATCGACGCCGCCCTACAGGACGTCCAGACGAAGGTCTCGGAGGCCGCCCGCCACCTCCCCCGCGAGATCGACCCGCCCACGATCTCGAAGACCAACCCCGAGGACCAGCCGATCGTCCGGCTCGCCCTCTCCGGCGACCGGCCTCCGATCTTCCTGGCCGACTACGTCAGGAACGTCATCCGGCCGCAGCTCCAGATGATCGAGGGGATCGGGGAGATCCACGTCTTCGGGTTCCGCGACCGGAACGTCCGCGTCTGGTACGACGCGTCGCGCCTGGAGGCCCACCGCCTCACCGTCCTCGACGTGAACCAGGCGATCGCCCGCGAGCACCAGGAGGTGCCGGCCGGCCGTCTCGAGGGGCGCGAGCGGGAGATGAACGTCCGCGCGCAGGGAGAGGCGATCGACCTCGAGGCGTTCCGGGGCCTCGTGGTCGCCTGGGCCGGCGGGACGCCCGTGCGCCTCCGGGACGTGGCCGTGGTGGAGGACGGTCTCGAGGACCGGCGCCGGCTGAACCGCGCCATGGGCGAGACGTCGATCGGCTTCGGCATCACCAAGATGCGGGGGGCCAACGCCGTCCAGGTGGGGCGCGACGTGAAGGCGAAGATGGTGGCGATGCGGGCCCAGCTCCCGGAAGGCCTGAAGCTCGACGTCAACTGGGACACCACCACGTTCGTCGAGCGCTCGATCCACGAGATCCTCTTCACGCTCGTCCTGGCATCGCTCCTGACCGGCCTCGTCTGCTGGCTCTTCCTCGGGTCGTGGTCGACGACCGTGAACATCCTGCTCGCGATCCCGACGTCGATCCTCGGGACGTTCATCGTCATCTACTTCCTCGGCTTCACGCTGAACACGTACACGGTGCTCGGGCTGACGCTCGTCGTGGGCATCGTGGTCGACGACGCCATCATGGTGCTCGAGAACATCTACCGGCACCGCGAGCGGGGCGAGGGGAAGGTGAAGGCCGCGTCGGCCGGCGCGCGCGAGATCACGTTCGCGGCCGCGGCGACGACCCTCGCCATCGTGGCGATCTTTCTCCCGGTCGCGTTCCTGAAGGGGCTCATCGGCAAGTTCTTCTTCCAGTTCGGCGTCACCATCTCGGTGGCCGTCCTGATCTCCCTCCTCGAGGCGCTGACCCTGGCCCCGATGCGCTGCTCGCGCTTCCTGGAGGTGGAGCACCGCGGACGCCTCGGGCGCACGGTGGACCGCGTCTTCGCGAGCCTCTCCGCGCTCTACCTTCGGGCGCTCGGCCCGGTCCTCCGGAACCGGGGCCGGGTGCTCCTCGGCTCCCTCGCCTTCTTCCTCCTCTCTCTCGGCACCATCCGGCTCCTCCGCCAGGAGTTCATCCCGAGCCAGGACATGAGCCGTTTCACGCTCCGCTTCCAGACTCCCGTGGGCACGAGCCTCGATGCGACGGATCGCTTCTTCCGGCAGATCGAGTCGTTCGTGATGTCCCGTCCGGAGGTGACGCTCTTCGCCGGGAGCGTCGGTGGCGGGAGTGACGTCAACACCGGCCAGGCGTACGTGAACCTCGAGGAGCCGAGCGAGCGGCCGATCGACGCGAAGCTCGGACGCCGCCTGACGCAGCTCGAGCTGATGGACGTCGTCCGCCGCTTCGCCGCGACCGTGCCCGGCGGCCGCGTCTCCCTGCAGGACATCTCGCAGACCGGCTTCAGCCCGTCACGCGGCGGGGGCTTCCCGGTGGAGTTCAACATAAGGGGTCGGGACTGGAACGTGCTCGCCCGCGCCTCGCGGGAGATCGCCGAGCGGATGCGTCAATCGGGCCTCGTCACCGACGTCGACACCGACTACCAGGTGGGGATGCCGGAGGTACAGGTGGTCCCCGACCGCGACCGCGCCGCGGATCTCGGCGTGAGCATGTCCGCCATCGGCGAGACCGTGAACGCGGCCATCGGCGGGGCCCGGCTCGGCAAGTTCAAGGACAAGGGACGGCGCTTCGACATCCGCGGCCGCCTCCTCTCCGCCCAGCGGGAGCGGCCCGAGGACCTCGGACGTCTCCTCGTACGGACCGGGAAGGGCGAGGTCGTACCGCTCGGCCCGCTCGTGACGATCGCTCAGCAGCCGACGCTCCAGGCGATCACCCGACGCGACCGGGAGCGGGCGATCACGGTCTTCGCGAACGTCGCCTCCGGCGTCTCGCAGGCGAAGGCCGTCGACGGCTCGCTGCGGATCGCGCGCGACGTCCTGCCCGACGACTACCGGGCCGTCGTGGCCGGCAGCACGAAGGCGTTCCGCGAGTCGTTCCAGTCGCTCTGGTTCGCCTTCGGGCTCGGCCTCCTCGTCGCCTACATGGTCCTGGCCTCGCAGTTCAACTCGTTCTGGCACCCGGTCACGGTCCTCCTGGCCCTGCCGTTCTCCATCAGCGGCGCGCTCTTCGCCCTCTGGATCGGCGGGCAGAGCCTCAACGTCTACAGCCTGCTGGGGCTGATCCTGCTGGTCGGGATCGCCAAGAAGAACTCGATCATGCTGGTCGACTTCACCAACCAGATCCGCGAGCGGGGCGTCCCGCACCGGCAGGCGCTCCTGGAGGCTTGCCCGATCCGGCTGCGTCCGATCCTCATGACCTCGATCGCGACGATCGTCGGCGCCCTCCCCCCGGCTCTGGCGATCGGGCCTGGAGCCGAGGTGCAGCGGCCCATGGCGCTCGCCCTCGTCGGCGGGATGGCGGTCTCGACGCTGCTCACCCTCTTCGTCGTGCCGGCGGGATCGAGCCTCCTCGACGACGCCCTCCTGTGGCGGCGCGGGCGCCCGCGCGCCCCGTCAGATCCCGCCGGGAAGGTCCAGGCCAGGACGGTGGAAGGGCCCAAGCCACCCGAGGCCGCTCCCGCCCCCGAATAGATTCCGCCTCGAGTTGGGGTCAGGGCTGTGTTTTGCGCTTTCCGCCTCGAGTTGGGGTCAGCTCGAGTTGGGGTCAGGGCTGTGTTTTGCGTTTCACCCGATCAGATCCTGCGCGCGGCACCGAGAGGTCCGCGTACCTCTTCCGGTCCGCGAGGTCCCTCTGCACGAGCCTGCGTCCGCGGTCGACCAGCGAGCGAGCGCCCCATTGGGTCAGGCCCGTCAGCAGCCCGACCTGGCCGTAGGTGGCGAGACAGACGTCCTTCAGCACGACGGCGGCCAGCGCTCGATCGCGAGTCGCCGCGCCACCGGTCCGCGTCGGCCGCAAGAGCTCCGATAGCCGATCGGCGGCAGACTCCAGGCTCTCCGCACCCAGGCGCAGCTGGGAGGACGGGATGCCTCCCGTGGCTCGGACCTCGGCGACCCGGCCCCGAAGCTCCTCGACGAGCTCCTCCTCCCCCAGGATCACCTGGCTGCGGACGCGCTCCCACGGCGAGTACTCCGACGCTTCGGCCACGAACCGGGCCCACATCGACTCGGCTCGCCCCCGGCCCCGAAATCGGGACAGCGTCCATTGCGTCGTGAGCCACGCCGGGCGGCGCTCGAGCCCCGCGGTCGCCCGGTAGCTTCCCCATGTCCAGTCCTCAGGGGCCTTCACGAGCCCGGCCCGGACCGGGTTCAGCGCCGTGTAGCGAAGGAGCTCCAGCAGGTGGCTTTCGCGCTGGACGTGCAGCGAGAAGAAGCGTCCATGGAACAGGTGCCCGCAGCGCTGCCACCTTCGGTTGAAGGCCTGCGAGTAGACGGACCCGAGGTGCCTCATCCCGGCCGAGAGCGTCGGTCGCGGTGTCTCCAGGATCAGGTGATAGTGGTTCGGCATGAGCACCCAGCCGTGGAGAGTCCAGCCGTACCGGACGACCACCGCCCCCAGGATCCGCACGAAGGTTTCGCGATCCGCGTCGTCACGCACGATTTCCTTGCGCTCGTTCCCCCGGGCGGTGACATGCCAGAGAGCGCCCTCGAAGTCGAGCCGGAGAGGTCGAGCCACGGCACGAATATGCCACAAAACGCAGCCCTGACCCCATCCCCCATCCCTCGGGCCGCCGTGCCATCATCGACGCGATGCCAGATCCGGCGCTATGGTGACCCTGGCCTCCCTCTCCTTCTCCACCCTCCCCCTCCTGGCGCTGCTGACCCTCGTGTCGGCTTGCTTCGGGTGGAGAAGCCGGCGAGGAGATCCGTACCCGCTCCGACAGGGCTTTCTCGACGGAGCGACCCTCACCGGACTCCACGTCGGGCTGTCGACGGAGCTGCTGGGCGCCCTCGGGTGGCTCTCCCGCGGACCGATCGCCGCCGCCTGGGCCGTTCTGATCGCCGTCGCCCTGCTGGCCCGGCGCCGCTGGCCGGTCCCCTCACCGACGCGGCACCGGGGCGCACCCCCCGTCCTTCTGGCGGGAGCGGCCGGCATCGTGGCGATCACCCTGCTGATCGCGCTCACGGCCCCGCCCAACACCTGGGACTCGCTCACGTATCACATGCCCCGCGTCGTGCGGTGGCTCCAGGACGGCAGCGTCGACTTCTTCCCCACGTGGTGCCCGCGTCAGCTGTACATGGCTCCCTGGGCCGAGTACGGCATCGCGCAGCTCTACGCGCTGTGGGGCGGAGACCGGCTCGCGAACCTGGTGCAATGGGGATGTCAGGCCGGCTCGATCGTCGGCGTCTCCCTCGTCGCGGCGCGCCTCGGGGCCGGTGCGACGGGACAGGCGATCTCGGCGGTCTTCGCGGCGACGCTTCCGATGGGAATCCTCCAGGCGTCGAGCACCCAGACGGACGCGGCGGTCGCGTTCTGGCTGGTCGTGCTCGTCTGCCACGGCCTCGGGACCGGGGAATCGGGTTCGTACGCCGATGCGCTCCTGGCGGGCGCCGCCCTCGGCCTTTCGGTCCTGACGAAGCAGACCGCCTACTTCTACGCTCCGCCGCTCCTCCTCTGGATCCTCGCCCGGGCGTCCGGGCGGGGTGGGCTGGTCGTCCTGCCGCGAGTCGGCGTGGCCGCCGCGCTGGCGCTCCTCCTGAACGCACCGCTCCTGGTCCGGAGCGCCATCCTCTGGGGCTCTCCCTTCGGACCGGGAGCCTGGCCCGCGCACGCCCGGCCCGCGGCGAGCGCGACCGCCCCCGACGCCGTCGAGGTCCCCATCGTCAGGTGGTACCCGACGCGGGTCCTCAGGAACCTCTGCCTCCACCTCGTGACGCCCTTCCGGCCGCTGAACGCTGCGCTCGGGCGCGTCATCAGGAGGACGGACGTCTTCGCGAAAGGCAGGCAGGACCTCGCGCCGCCCTGGGCCGACGAGCTTCCGCTGTCGAGGCACGAGGACCTCGCCGGGAGCACCCTCCACCTGCTGCTCCTCACCGGACTCCTCACCAAGTCACGACCGCCTCGCCACCTGTGGCTCCTCCCGATCGCGCTGTTGTCGGGTGCGCTCGTCTTCGCCTTCGCGATGCCGTGGGGTCTCCACAACACACGCCTCCACCTGCCGCTCTTCGTCCTGGCGGCTCCCCTCGCGGGCCTCCTCCTCGAGCGCCTCCGGCCCACCTGGGCGGGGCCGGTCGCGGCGGGCGCCCTCCTCCTGGCCGCGCTCCCCTGGCTCCTCGCCGGCCAGCCGCGTGCGGTGCTGAGCCGGAGCGGGAAGAGCATCCTCACGCTGCCCCGGAGGGACCAGTACGTCCTGAACGACCGATCGGGCCAGCTCCGAAAGCCGCTCGAGGATGCCCGCCAGGCGGTGACGCTCGGCTGCAGGTCCGTGGGACTGGTCCTACACCATCGGGACGACACCTGGGAGTACCTGTTCTGGGTGGGGACCGAGGCCCTGCAGCGAGGTGTCAGGATCGAGCACGTCGGTGTCACGAACCCGTCGCAGGTGATCGTGTCTCGGACTCCGCGTCCAGCGCCCGACTGCATCTGCGACCTGAGGACGGGCGGCGGCTGCTCCCGGGTGGAGGCCGGGGCGTTCGTCGACGCTGCGCCGGACGCGAGACCCGGTCTTCGGGGGCCCCATCCTCCCCGGTCCGGAGGCCCGTAGCGCCGTGCCATCATCGACGCGATGTCCGGACCGGCCGAGTCCCCTGGGAGCTCTCCCCCCGCCGGCTACGTGGCGGCGCGGGCGCTGGTCCGCTTCCTGCTCGGGCTCTTCTACCGGCGCATCGACGTCGTGGGCGCCGACCGCGTGCCGGAGCGAGGCGGGCTCGTCGTGGCCGCCAATCACCACAACTCGGTGGTCGACGCGATGCTGCTCATCGCCGTCCTGCCCCGCCACCTCCGCACGCTCGCGAACGCGCCGCTCTTCTCCAACCCGCTCGTCGGACCGTTCCTGCGCCTCCTCGGCGCGCTCCCCGTGCATCGCCGCCAGGAGGCGGGGAACGACCCGGCCCGCAACGCCGCGCTCTTCTCCGCCACCACGGCGACGCTCCGTGGAGGCGGCGCCATCGCCATCTTCCCCGAGGGGCGGACGCAGCCGGAGCCCGTGCTCATGGAGCTACGCACAGGGGCCGCGCGGATGCTGCTCGCCGCGACGACGGAGGAGGCGCCGGCCTCCCCTGGGGGCGTGGGGGGCGGAGCGCCCCCACCGACGAGCGCCGCCGAGGCGGGATCGCAGGCGGAGCCGATCACGCTCCTGCCGGTCGGGCTCCTCTTCGACCGGCCCGGCACGTTCCGCGAGGGACGCGCGCTGGTGCTCGTCGGCGCGCCCGTCCCGACCGCCCAGGCGCGGGCGCTGG
>CAYLNK010000157.1:0-14273 GCA_964384675.1 uncultured Holophagales bacterium
CGAAGCGGGCGGCGTCGCGGGGCCGCGCGATCGACTCCTCCACGAAGGAGCTGAGCGGCGCGAGGTCCGCGACCGGCAGGCCCGGGTCGACGCGCCGCACCGCCGCGCGCACGTCCTCCGCGCGCGGCGACCCGCCGACCACGTAGGTCATGAACCGGCTCGGGTCCTGCGCCGAGGCCAGGTAGATCGTCTCGCGCGGCGCGGCACCGAGGCTTCCCAGACGCACGTCCCCCACCACGCCGACGATCGTCACCTCGAGCCCGGGAGGCGGCCCCCAGCGGAGCCGGAGGCGCTGTCCGAGAGGGTCCCGGCCCGGCCAGAGCGTGCGGGCGACCGTCCCGTCGACGACCGCGCTCGGCGGCTGTCCCGCCCGGTCCCCGGTCCCGAACGTCCGTCCGGCGAGGAGCGGGATCCCGAGCGCCCGGAAGAGGCCGGGGGTCACGATCCGGATGTCCGCGACCGGTGCGGTGCCGGCCGTCGGCTCGGGACGATCGAGCGCGTGGAACGACGTCGCCGCGCCGGTGGTGAACGGCCGCCAGCTCATCGCGCCCGCTTCGCCGGCCCCAGGGAGCGTCCGGAGCTCGTCGACGACACGCTCGTGGAAGCGCGTCACGGCGGCGTCGTCCCGGTAAGCGGCCCCGGAGACGGCCACGCGGAACGAGACCACCCCCTCCGCGCGGAACCCCGGGTCGACGTGCGCGAGGCGCAGGAAGCTCCGTCCGACCAGGCCCGCCACCACGAGAAGCGCCGCCGAGACGGCCAGCTCCACGAGCACGAGGAGGCGCCCGGCCCGGCGCGCCGAGGGGTCCAGGCTGGACGCGCCCGCGCCGTCGCGCAGGTCGACGCCGGCGGTCGAGGCGACCCGCGCGAGGGGAGCCACGGAGACGAGGAGGCCCGCGACGAGCGCGGTCGCCAGCGTGAGGGAGAGCGACCGGGCGTCGGGTCGCGCGGGCAACAGCTCCGCGAAACCCGCCGGGAGCACGGAGGACAGGAACGGGAGGACGGCCTCGCCCAGCAGCGCGCCGAGGGCCCCCGAGAGGAGCGCCAGGAGAAGAGCCTCCATCGCCACGGGGACGACGAGACGCCCGATCGGAGCGCCCAGCGAGACCCTCACCGCGCGGTCGCGGTCGCGGGAGAGGGCCCGGGCGAGAAGCAGGCTCCCCGCGTTCACGCAGGCGATCAGGAGGAGGAGGCCCGCGCCGGAGACGAGGAGGACGAGGACGGGACGGACGTCGCGCCGGAGGTCCTCGGCGAGGCCGAACGCGGCCGCGCCCCAGCCCGCGTTCCGGCGGGGGTCCTCGACGGCGAGCTGGCCCGCGAGCGCGGCCACCTCGGCGCGTGCCGACTCTATCGACACGCCGGCGCGCAGCCGTCCGATCCCCGTGAGCCACCGTCCGCTCGTGGTGCGGAAGGCGTCGTCCTCGGTGAGGGGGACCCAGACTCGGGCGCGAGCGGGAATCACAACCGTGTCCGGAATGACGCCCACCACCGTGGTCGGCTGCCCTCCCAGGTAGATCGGCCGGCCGACGGCGCCGGGATCCGCGCCGAGGCGCGTCCGCCAGAAGGCGCGGCTCACCACGGCGACGTCGGGAGCCCCGGGGCGCGAGTCGTCCGCGCGAAGCGTACGCCCCATCACCGGCGCCACGCCGAGGACGTCGAAGAACCCCGAGGTGACGGCGCCGATCGGAACGCGCTCCGGCGTGCCGGGTCCGGTGAGGTTGGACTCCCACGCGGCGTGGCCCGCCAGCGCCTCGAAGGAACGGCTCCGCTCGCGCCACGCGGTGAGGTTCGCGGGGCTGACGACGTTCCGTTCGACGTGCCGCCGCGCGTCGTTCTCCCAGATCGCGGCCAGGCGGCCTGGATCCCGGAACGGAAGAGGGCGGAGGAGCGTCACGTCGGCGAGCCGGAGCGCAGCCGTGCAGGCGCCGAGCCCGAGGGCCAGCGCTCCGATCGCCAGGGCCGAGGAGCCCGGGCTCCTCCGGAGCGAGCGGACCGCGTCGCGGAAGTCCTGAGTCGAGCTCGCCATGAAGTCCTCCGGCCTCTCCGTCTACACGACCCGTGCCAGCCGTTTCCCGCCGACCGACGCCACCGAACGCGCCGGGCTCGTCCGCTCGTGGGACGCCCGCGATCGGTTCCGGCACGAAACCGTCCCGCTCGGGCTTCGTACCACGGGAGTCCCGTCCGGAGGTGTCGATGCGTCGAGCGCTGGTCGTCTTCCTGGCCTTCGTAGGGTTCCCCGCGGAGTCGCAGATCCGTCCTTACGACGTCACGACCTACCCCGTCGTCTACCAGGTTCCCGGCATGTCCGCGGTCACGGCCCGGACCGGGGTCGTCTACGCGAAGGGGGCCGAGGGCGACCTGAAGGCGGACATCTACCTTCCGTCGCCGGCGCCGAAGGAGGCGCGCTGGCCTGCGGTTGTCTTCGTCAACGGAGTCGGCGGCAAGCTGAACGAGTGGGAGATCTACCGGAGCTGGGCGCGTCTCGTGGCTGCCCACGGGATGGTCGGCGTGACGGCCGAGACGGAGCGCGGGTCGACGGGCGCGAACCTGGCGTCGCTGGTGGAGCGTCTCCGGGGCGACGCGGCGTCGTTCGGGATCGACCCGGAGCGGATCGCGCTCTGGAGCTGCTCGGCCAACGTCCCCACGGCGTACGCCTACCTCATGGAGAAGGCCCCCGAGGGCGTGAAGGCGGCCGTCGTCTACTACGGGAATGCCGCCGGCGCCGCGCCGAGGAAGGACCTGCCCGTCTTCTACGTGATGGCGGGGCGCGACGGGCCGGAGCTGAACGCCGCGATCCGCGCTCTGTGGGGCCGGGCGATCGAGGCGGGGGCGCCGTGGACGATGGTCTCGGCGCCGCGCCTCACGCACGCGTTCGACGGGCTCGACGAGGGAGCCGAGTCGAAAGCCCTGGTGAAGCAGACCGTCGCGTTCCTGGCCGAGCGCCTCGCGCCTCCCGTACCCGACCCGGTCCCCTCCACCCCGCGCAAGGCGCTCATCCACGTCTACGGGAGGGAGACCGCGCAGGCGATCCAGGTCTACCGAGAGGCCGCCGCGAAGGACCCGCGCGACGCGGCCGTCGTGCGCGCGCTCGCCGGCCTGCAGCACCAGACGAGGGACTACGCCGGCGCGATCGACTCGTATCTCGCGGTCCTCGCGCTCGGCCCGGGCGAGGGCGCTGGGGTCATCCAGTACAACCTCGCCTGCGCGTACGCCCTCTCGGGGAAGAAGGGCGACGCGCTCGATCGACTGGAGAAGGCCGTGGCCGCCGGCTTCACGCGCAAGCAGCAGTACCTCGCGGACGACGACCTCGCGAGCCTCCGGGGGGACCCGCGCTTCGAGAAGCTCGTGGCGCGGCTCCCGTAAGCGCCGCAGCCCGTGATGCGGCTTCCGCTCCTCCTGGGCGTCCTCGCGCTCCTTCACGGCGACCTCGAGACCGCGCTCCGGGCGGGCGATTGGGACGCCGCGCGCGCGATCCTGGCGAAGCAGGTCGCCGCCGAGCCGGGGAAGTTCGGGGCCGCGTACAACCTGGCGTGCGTGGAGGCCCGCGCCGGCCGCGTCGGCGAGGCGGTCGCCGCGCTCCGGCTGGCGGCCGAGCGTGGATTCCCGTTCGTCGCGACGCTCCTGCGCGACGAGGACCTGGACCGCCTCCGGAGCCACCCCGGCTACGCGGCCGTGCTCGAGCGGGTGAAGGAGAACAACGCCCGCGCGCTGGAGGCGTTCCGGCCGCGCGCCGCGAAGGCGAAGGTGATCCTGAAGCCGCCGCCGGATCGGTCGCGGCCGGCGCCCCTGATCGTGGCGCTCCATCCGTCCGGCGGCACCGCCGCGACGTTCGCGCCGCTGTTCGTCGACGTCGCGAAGGAGCTCGGTGCCGGGCTGGCCGTTCCGGAGGGGCTGAATCCGTCCGGCGGCGGCTTCGACTGGGGCGTCCTCGAGCAGGGGACGCTCCTGGTGGAGCGGGCGGTGGAGCGAGCGATGGACGCCTACGCGATCGATCCGAAGCGCGTGATCCTCGCCGGCTACTCGAACGGAGCCTCGACCGCGCTCGTCATGGCGCTCCGCCGGCCCGAGGCGTACGCCGGGGTCCTCTCGATCGGAGGCTTCTACGAGGAACGCGTCTCGCCGGTGCCTTCCGGCAAGGCGCTTCCCCGCTTCGCGCTCCTCGTCGGACAGCACGACGACGCGGCCGTGAGCAACCGGCGCGCGGCCGCGGCCCTCGCAGCCGGTGGGGGTGCGGTCCGGTTGAGGGTCTACGATGGCCTGGGTCACGCTCTCCCGCCCGACCCGAGGGGGGAGATCCGGGCGGCGCTCCGCTACCTGCTCGGGCTGGACCCTACTCCGCCCGCAGAGCGATGACGGGATCGACGGACGCGGCGCGGAGCGCGGGCACGAGGCTCGCGAGGACGGCGACCGCGGCCAGGATCGACGGGACCGCGATCCAGGTGAGCGGCTCGAACGCGCCGACGCCGATGAGCAGGCCGGCCAGGACGCGCGTGGCGCCGAGCGCGAGGAGGGCCCCCAGGACGAGGCCGATCCCGGTCAGGCGCGCCATCCCGCCCACCACGCCCGCGAGGACGTCGGCCGGCCGCGCACCGAGCGCCACCCGGACTCCGATCTCCCGCGTCCGCTGGGCCACCGAGTACGACGCCACTCCGTAGATCCCGACGCTCGCCAGGAGCAGCGCCAGGAGGCCGAGGGCTGAGAGGAGCCGCGCCGCCATCCGCTGGATCGCGTAGGCGGCGCCGGTCACCTGCTCGAGCGTCAGGGTGAGCGCGGCGATCCCCGGATCGACCGCCGTCACCTCGCGCCGCACCGCGGCCGCGAGCGACTGCGGCGGGACCGAGGTCCGGAGGTGCAGGGCCGAGCCGCCCGGCACGTACTGCGCGTGCGGCGCGTAGAAGAACGGAGTCGGGGCCTCGGCGAGCCCGTGGTACTTCCCCGTCTTGACCACTCCGACGATCTCCGCCTCGCCTCCGTGGAAGCGGACCGTCGCGCCGATCGGCTCGCGGCCCGCGAGGTACCGGCGGGTGAACGCTTCGTTCACCACGATCACGCGTCGCGCCGAGGCGGCGTCCGCGTCGGTGAGGCCGCGTCCGGCGAGGAGCGGGACCTTCATCACGGAGAAGTAGCTGGGTGAGACGCGGCTCCAGTAGATCCGCATGTTCTCGTCGCGGGCCGGCACGTATCCGGCCACCTCGACCCGTTCCCAGTCCCCGCCGTCGTAGCCGAGCGGCACGTAGTTGCCGAAGGCGGCGCCCTCCACGCCCGGGAGCCGGGCCACCCGGTCCTCGATGGCGCGATACGCCGCGCTCCGCTTCGCGTCGTCCCAGGCGGCCGGCAGGTCGATCCCCGCGAGGAGGACGTTCCCGCGCGCGAAGCCTGTGTCCACGCGCTGCGCGTTGTCGAGGCTCCGGAGGAAGAGGCCCGTCGCCACGAGGAGGACGAGGGCGAGCGCCGTCTCGGCCACCACCAGGAGGGAGCGGAGCCGGGTCCGGCCCGGGCCGCCCGAGCCGCCGCGCCCCGCGTCGCCGAGCACGGTCCCGACGCCGAGCCTTCGGACCAGGAGGGCCGGCGCGAGGCCGCAGAGGAGGCCCGTCCCGAGCGTGACCGCCGCGGCGAACGCCGCCACCCGCAGGTCGAGGCGAGGCTCGAGCGAGATCGGGAGCGGCCCCTCGGGGAAGACCGAGCGCAGGAGCGCGTCGATCGGGGCGATGAGCGACAGGCCCGCCGCGCCTCCGAGGACCGACAGCACGCAGCTCTCGGTCAGGAGCTGGCCCAGGAGCCGCCCCTGTCCCGCTCCCAGGGCGGCGCGCAGGGCGAGCTCGCGCGAGCGGATCGACGCGCGGGCGAGGAGGAGGTTCGCGACGTTCGCGCACGCGATCAGGAGCACCACCGAGACGGCACCGAGGAGCGCGACGAAGACCCCGCCGGCGCGCGAGCCCGCGCCGTACGTCGCCTGCTCGGGCCGCACGGCCGTCAGCGTGAGGCCTGCGTTCGACTCTCCGAGCGCCGCCGCGAGGCGGCGGCCGAAGGCGTCCACCTCGGCGCGGACCGAGGCGAGCGACGTGCCGGGCGCGAGGCGTCCCATCACCGCCAGCCAGCGGTTCTGCCGGTTGCGCCACCGGTCGTCGCGCCCCCCGAGCACGCGCCACGCCTCGGGGAGCGGGACGTAGAGGTCGAAGGCCAGCCCGTTCACCGTTCCCTTGAACGAGGCCGGCACGACTCCGGCGACCACGAACGGCTGTCCCCCGATCGTCACCGTCCGGCCGACGACCGAGGGGTTCCCGGCGAAGGCGCGCTGGAAGAAGCCGTTCCCGAGCACCACGGCCGAGCCGGACGTCGCGTCGAGGAGGCGGCCGTGGAGCGGCCGGATGCCCAGCACGTCGAAGTAGTTCTCGGAGACGAACAGCGCCTCCCGTCTCTCGGCCTCGCGGCCCAGGAACGCGACCGGCCGGTGCTGGA
This sequence comes from uncultured Holophagales bacterium, assembly GCA_964384675.1. Classification (GTDB taxonomy): domain Bacteria; phylum Acidobacteriota; class Thermoanaerobaculia; order UBA5066; family UBA5066; genus CAYLNK01. The sequence goes on from CAYLNK010000157.1 coordinate 6,460, forward strand.
ACGCGATGAGCCCCGAGAAGCCGCGGCTCCCCTCGCGCAGGTCCCGGTAGTCGAGGTACGAGGAGTCGATCCGGGAGCCGGACGGCGTGACCGTCTCCACGGCCACGACCTCCTCGGCGCGCGCCACGCCCGGCAGCGGCCGGAGCAGCACGAGGTCGAGCCAGCCGTACACCGCCGTCGTGGCGCCGATGCCGAGGGCCAGGGTGGCGACCGCCGCGGCCGTGAAGCCGGGGCTCTTCGCGAAGGAGCGGAGGGCGAGCCGGAGATCGGTGAGCAGCCTGTCCATGAGCGCGTATATGAAAGCGCCGTGCCAGGCCGGGTCAATGGTCGAGTCGTGCAACGGCCCTGGCCGTCTCGAGGTGCGGCGTTCCTCGGTGGGACGGGCCCGTCCGCTCCCGGGACACCGGAGGTCCCGGGGCGTCTGCTACTCTCGAAACGCGTGAGCGGGCCCGCGAGATGACGAAGGTCGGCTCGGACGGGTCGGCGAGCCCCGGCACCCTCCTCGCGTTCGGTCTCGTGACGGGCTCGGTGCTGGCCGCTCAGCTCGCGCTCACCCGCTTCCTGGCGTCGACCGTCGGCTACTACTTCGCGTTCGTCCTCATCTCCCTGGCCATGCTCGGCCTGGCCTTCGGGTCGCTGGCCACGTACCTCGGTCTCCGCTCGCTCTCCCCCGATCAGAAGACCGTGGCGGCGGCCTGGGGCAGCCTCGCCGCGGCGGTCTGCCTGCACGTGGGGCTCCTGGAAGCCGTGAGCCTCTACCAGGGGGTCAAGCGGATCGAGGACGGGGCTCTCGCGTCGTTCGCGTCCCTGCTCCTCCTCTTCCTGGCCGTGCTCCCGTTCTTCCTGCTGACCGGGGTCGTGGTGTCGCTCCTCCTCGCCACGTCCGGCCGGCGCTTCGCGATGCTGTACGGCATCGACCTGGCTTCGGCCGCCGCCGGGTGCGTCGTGGCGCTCCTCCTCCTCGAGGCCGGGAGTCCGTCCCGGCTCCTCTTCTGCGTGATCGCTCCTCTCCTCGCGGGTGCCGCCGCGCTCTTCGCTCTCGGCGCCTCGCGGCTCCGCCTCGCGGGCGGCTCGGTGGCGACGATGCTCGTCCTCCTCGTGTTCGGGTACCGGCTCACGTCCTTCGAGCCGGTGGGGAGCCCGCGTCCCGTCGGCCTGATCGGCAGGGTCCGGACCCATTCGCTCTGGAACTCGTTCTCGAACCTCTCGATCGGGCCCGCCCGCTTCCTCTCCTGGGGACTCTCACCCCGGTACGACGGGCCCCGCCTCCCAATGATGACGATCCTCATCGACGGCATCGGCGCGTCGCAGATCGTCAAGTGGGACGGGCAGGCGGCGAGCCTGGCCTCGTACGACTACCTCCGGCAGGACCTGAACGCGCTGGCCCACCTCCTCCTGCCGGACGACGCCCGGCAGCTCGTCGTCGGACCCGGAGGGGGCGTCGACATCCTGCAGGCGAAGGTGCACGGCCGACGGGACCTCACGCTCGTCGAGATCAACCCCCTGATGGTGGAAGCGGTGAACACCGTGGTCGGGGAGTTCTCGGGCCGGCCGTACTTCCAGCCGGGGGTGACCCTGCACGTCGAGAACGGCCGGACCTTCCTCCGGCGGACCCACGACCGCTGGGACCTGATCTCCCTCACCTGGGTCGACTCGGGGGGAAACGTGACCGCCCTCTCGGCGAGCGAGAACTTCCTCTACACCGTGGAGGCGTACCAGGACACCCTGGCGCGCCTCACGGATCGCGGCTACTTCGCGTTCATGCGCGCGCTCGGCCTTCCGGGCTCGGGGGACGCGTCGATGGACACGCTCCGGGGGATCTCGGTGACGGCGGAGGCGCTCCGGCGGCAGGGGGCCGCGAGCCCGGGCAAGCACGTCCTCGTCGCCGGGGTGGAGAGCCCGTTCTTCGGCAACCGGGGGATGTGCTACGTGCTGGTGAAGCGCACCGAGTTCACGGCGGCGGAGGTCGCGACGGCGCGCGACTTCCTGTCGCGGAACGGTTTCTCGGCGATCCACCTGCCCGACGGCTCCGCGCGCGTCGAGGACCTTCCGCAGCACTGGCGCAAGCGCGCGGCGCTCGTGACGGAGATCCTGACGAGGCCCGACCCCCGCGGTCTCTACGGCGACGCCGACGTCGACATCTCCCCCACAACGGACGACCAGCCGTTCTACTTCATCGAGCGCGCGGGGCGGAACCGTCCGGCCGGGCAGGGGCTCCGGCTCCTGTACGGGTGCGCCGGGTTCCTCCTGGTCCTAGCCGTCGGCTTCCTGCTGATCCCGCTCGTGCCGACCTTCCGGAGGATGCCGGCCCTGACGCCTCCGGCCTGGGGCTTCCTCGCCTACTGCTCCCTTCTCGGGGTGTCGTTCCTCCTGGTCGAGATGGAGCTGTTCCAGACGTTCGCTCTCGTCCTGGGGAGCCCGGCCTGGGCGCTGGGCCTGGTCCTGGCGTCGCTCCTCGTCTTCTCCGGCCTGGGCAGCCTGGTCTCGCCCCGGCTCACCTCGACCCGGCGCGGCATCGCCCTGACGTTCGCCGCCCTCGCGGCCGTCCTCGCCACGTTCGTTCTCGCCAAGGGCCCTCTGGTCGACGCGATCATCACGCTCGGCCTCGGTGGCCGGGTGGTGGCGACCCTTCTCTCGATCGCGCCGCTCGCGTTCCTGATGGGCGTGCCGATGGCGGCCGGCATGGGACTCGTGGGAGACCGGCCTCTCCTGCGCCTCTGGGGCTGGTCCCTGAACGGGGCGCTCTCGGTGGTGGCGAGCGTCGGGGCGCTGCTGATCGCGATCCACGCCGGCATCGCCGCCACGTTCGCCATCGGCCTCCTGGCGTACGTGGCCGCCGGAGGCCTGCTGCTCTTCGTCCAGGCGAACCGGGAGGCGCTGCCCGAGGAGTCCTAGACCCTCAGGCGAGGACCTCCTGGGCGCGGCGCATGTGGGCCGCGACGTCGACGCCGTTCGGGCACGCCGCGCTCGCCGGCGCGAAGTCGACGGTGTCGAGGCCGCGGGCGCTCTCGGGCAGCTTGCGGAAGAGGCTCCGCGCCTTCTCCGTCTCGCCGTAGACGTCGTGGTACATCACGTAGCGCATGGTGTCGCCGATCCGCGGCCCGGCCGGGATCGCCGCCCCGCAGATGTGGTCGCAGCCGTCGCACGCCATGGAGCGGGTGGCCGCCGCGTAGCGGTCGAGCGCCTTCCTCTCGTCCGAGGTCAGCGAGGTCTTGTCGAGCGCGGCGCCGATGTTCTCGCGCAGCTTCTCGAACGTGTCCATGTGCGAGACCGCGGCGGAGATCCGCTGGTCTTCCCAGACGGCCTTCAGCACCGCCTGGTACTTGTTCCACTTCCCCGTCTTCTCGAACTTCTGCCAGCCTTCGCGGATGCCGGCCTCGGAGCCCTGGGTCTTCATGGCGATGAGGCCGATGTTGGCCTTGTGCGCGGCGTCGATCGCGGCGTTCAGCTCCTTGTTGCCGTACTGCCGGAAGTTGTACCGGAACATGATCGACTCCACCCACGGCAGGCCCGCCGCCTTGTTCAGCAGCTCGGCCACGTTGCCGGCGTGGCAGGAGAAGCCGAAGTGGCGGATCTTCCCTTCCTTCTTCAGCTTCTCCACCAGCTTCGCGAGGTCGGCGCTCAGGTACGCCGGGTTCTCCAGCATGTGGAGGTAGTAGAGGTCGACGTATTCCGTCTGGAGCTTCCGGAGGCTCTGCTCCAGCGTCTTGCCGAAGCCGTCGACGTCGTGCTGGTCGCTCTTCGAGGTGATCCAGAGCTGCGACCGGTTGTTCGCCTTCTTGTGGAACGCTCCGACCGACGTCTCGCACTTGCCGCCCGCGTAGCAGTCCGCGGCGTCGATGTAGTTCACCCCGAAACGGAGCGCCTCGGCGATCTTCGGGTCGAAGCGCGGGTCGAAGCCCATGCCGCCCCCCATCAGGAGGATCGGCACCGACTTGCCGGTCTTGCCCAGCGTGCGCCGCGGCACCTGCGGCAGCGCGGGCTCGTTGGTGGGCGCGGACAGCGCCGGGAGGGCGAGGCCCCCCAGCATCGCCGCCCCCGCGGTCGCGCCGCCCAGCCCGAAGAGGTCCCGCCGGGAGAGTCCGTTCTCGTCCTTCTTCGTCACGCCTCGACTCCTTTCACGCCTGCTTCCTGCCGGTCAGGAGCAGGGTCCGCTCGTCCGATCTCGTCTCGCCGACCGCGGTCACGTAGACCGCGGCGTCGTCCACCACGGGACATTCCCGCTGACAGATCCCGCAGCCGATGCACAGCTCCGGCCGCATGTACGGCTTGTTGAGGGTCACTTCCTTGCCGTCCCACCGCTTGAAGACCTCGTCGTACGTCCCGATCGCCTTCGGCGTCACCGGGCAGACCTCCTCGCAGACGACGCACGGCGTCTGCATCGCCCACGGGAGGCAGCGGCCCTGGTTGAAGAACGCCGTGCCGATCCGGATCGGTCCCTCTTCCTGGTGCTCGGCGAGGCCCAGCTTCTTCTCGATCGTGATCTTCTGGATGGCGCCGGTGGGACAGACCTCGCTGCAGAGGGTGCAGTTCAGCTGGCAGAAGCCGATGCCGAAGTCCATCACCGGGGTCCAGAGCCCCTCGAGGCCCGACTGCGAGAGCGTGGCCGGCTGGAGGACGTTCGTCGGGCAGACGTTGATGCACTGGTCGCACTTGATGCACCGCTCGAGGAACTCCGCTTCCGCGACGGATCCGGGCGGGCGGATCGCTTTCGGGCTGAAGCCCCTCTTGTTGACGGCCTTCGAGAGCCTGAGGAACGGGAACGCGATCACCCCGACCACGCTCGCGAAGATCCAGCGGCGGCGCGGGACGTCGGGGGTGCGGACCTCCACCTCGTGGTGCTTCGAGATCACCTTCCGTCCGAAGAGCGTCGCCGTGCCTTCCTTGACGTTCCCGAGGATCTGCTTCGCCACGCTCGGGAGCGGTGCCCGCTTGAACGAGAGCGCGTCCTCCGGGCAGTCGTCGATGCAGTTGAAGCAGACGAAGCACTCGCTCTTCCGGAGCGCGGCCTGGGGGTCGGAAGCCCCTTCGCAGCTCTTCAGGCAGAGGTTGCAGTCCGTGCACTTCGTCAGGTCCCGGTCGATCCGCCACACCGCGAAGCGGGAGAGCCAGCCGAGGAACGCCCCGAGCGGGCAGAGGACCCGGCAGAAGAAGCGTGGGATGACGAGGTTCATCCCGACGAGCCCCAGGATCACCAGCCCGACGAGCCAGGCCGCCGCGAAGACGCGCGGATCGCGGCTCCCCGGCTTCCAGACGAGTGAGTGGAGGCCGGCTCCGACGCCGGTCGGCTCGAGCCTCGTCGCGAGCTCGACCAGGGCCACGTCGACGGCCGGTGCCACCGTCACGACGGTCGTGCGGGTCAGGAGGCAGATCGGGTCGAGGAGCCCGATCTGGAGCGACCCGAAGAGCGCCATGACCAGGAAGACGACGAGGATCAGGTACTTCAGCTGGAAGAGGTAGCGGTAGCGGTTGCGGTCGAGGTTGTCCTTGTTGCTCCGGATGTTGAAGAGCCAGCCCACCACCTGGTGGAGCGTCCCGTACGGACAGATCCAGTTGCAGAAGACGCGGCCCAGGAGGAGCGTCGGGATCAGGATGAAGAGCCCGCGCCAGAGCCAGCGGTAGACCGTGCGCGTGGAGAGCGCGGTCGCGAAGCCGACCAGCGGGTCCATCTCCAGGAAGAGCGACGCCGGATAGCCGCCGAGCCGCGAGAGCCACGTCACCCAGAGCAGGAACGCGAAGAGCGTGAAGAAGAAGCCCTGCGAGACGATCCGGATCGTCGTGATGCGGAGCGTCCGCGCGTACCACGGCGTGCCGTCCTTGTTCGGCTTCAGGGACGGCAAGGTCGGGAGCGGGATCGGGGTCATCCGACCTGCTCCTCCTTGACGCGGACGGTCTTCCAGTCCGGCTTGCCGAGCCCGCGCTCGGCGGCCTTGGCGAAGTACGCCGGCAGCGCCTCGCCCTTCCGTTCCAGGAGCTCGTCCCAGCCGAACGCGTCCGCCGCGAGCGAGTCGGTCGAGGCCACGATCGTGCCTCCCGATCTCACGTCGGCGAGGCTCCCGCCCGTCGGTCCGCTCCGGAACAGGACGCGCGTGCCATCGAGGAGGACGAAGGTCGGCCGGAGCATCAGCGCGAGGTCCGCGATGATTCCGTGGATGTCCTGATGGAACTGGTTACGCCGGCCGCCGAGGAGGCCGTACCAGTTCTTCGTCGTCATCGACGCACGGCAGAGGTTGTGGTCCTTCACCGGCGCCACGCCGATCACCTTCGTCACGCCCTGGAACGGGCGCCAGAAGAACGGCCACCGCGCGATGTGGGTGGCGCCGGGCGTCGCCAGCGTCCGGAAGTCGCTCGGCGTCGGGAGGTAGACGCGGGCGCCCGCCTCGAGCGCGGCGAGGCGGATGCCGCTCCTGACGAAGCAGCTCTCCGGCGACTCGATCGGGTTGTCGGCGACGCGGATCTCGGAGGCGCCCGCCTCCCGCACCAGCTGGATCAGGGCCGTGAGGACCTCGGGGCTGCTCGTCGCGCCGAGCGGCGCGGCGCGCTCGAAGGCGACGTTGGGCTTGACCAGCACGACGTCGCCGCGACGGATGAAGCGTCCGATGCCGCCGATCGCGCCGACGGCGGCCTTCACCATCGCCGGGACGTTCTCGCCGCGGGCCACGCCGAGGTCGGCCTGGAGCGGGGCCGCGTCCACCGCGTAGCCCCCCTTCGGCAGCTGGAGCGTGGTGCGGCCCGGCTTGCCCCGCTCCCCGTCCGGGTCCCGGAGCGAGAGCGGCCACGACGACGGGGCCAGGGAGGCGTAGCCGGCGCCGAGGCCGAGGCCGGCGACGGTGCCGATCTGCTTCAGGAAGCGGCGTCGATCCTCGGTCAAGGGCGTTCCTCCCGTGACAGGGAGCTCTCCCCGGCTGTCGAGACTGAGTCTACGCTGGGATCGGACGATTGGTTTCGTCCCCGGGTCACTCGTGCGCCGGATTCGGCGCCCCCGGCGGTGCGGCCCTCCCCGCGCCCGGCGGCAAGGCGGCGACCGCCGACGTCAGCTTCTCGAGCGCCTTCTCCGCCTCCTCCACCTTCGGAGCGCCGCGCACGCCGACGACGAAGGAGCCGGCGGTCGTGGTGCGTGAGAAGGTGCTCAGGTACCTGTCCCTGACCCAGGTGTCCGGACCTCGCTTCACCGCCTCGCCGTAGCCGAGGAACCCCTTCTCGAACTGCCCGGCGAGACCCTTGGCGGCCGCCGCGTCGGCGGCCGGCATCACGAAGAGCTCGGTGTCGTCCGCGAGGGTCCCGGAGTGGACACCCCTCGCGAACCCGAACGAGAAGGCGTTCTCCTCGGCGAAGGTGATCCGGTCGGGCGGGATGGCGAGCGCATCGCCGAAGAGGGCCTGCGACCACGGCCGCTCCCCTGCCGCCAGGCCCTTCATCAGCACGTCCCTCACGTGCTCCAGGGCCGCCTTCACCGGCGGCGTCTCGTCGGAGCCGATCAGCCGGACGAAGTGCTTCCCGCGCGCGAGGAAGAGGGCGTTCCGCGCGAGGTACCACGACGACCCGTCGGCGTCCGTCGACGTGACGTCCGGCGGCTTCTCGCCCGTGTAGGCGCTGCGGGCGTTCTCGGGCGAGCCCATGTCGTACAGCTCCACGTCGACCAGGGTGCCGGGGGCCTTCGGGTCGGAGACGGAGACGAACGTGAGGGAGACGAACCCGCGCGAGAGGAAGAAGTCCGCGCGGCCGTCGATCTTCACGTAGAGGTTCGAGGCGTCGAAGCGCGAGACCGCGCCCTCGGTCCAGCCGGCGGGCGCCATCGCGGGGGGGAGCGCGCC
>CAYLNK010000158.1:0-14252 GCA_964384675.1 uncultured Holophagales bacterium
GGAAACGGCGAGCCCCCCGCGTCCGAAGCGCCGCACGCGATACCGGGTCGCCCGCACGCAGCGGGAGCGAGGAGACCGCCCCCTTCCCGGCGGATCGAAGGATCTACGGCACTCCCGCCAGGATCCCCGGTCTCGTCGGTTTGGGACGGAGCTTCGCTAGGCCGTGGCGCGGTCCGGCAACGGCTGCGACGTGAAGAAGTCGTCGTAGATCTTCTGGGTGTACTCGGTCATCAGCTCGGCGACCCGTGGGAGGCTCGGGGACGCGACCACCAGCCCCGCGTGGTGCTTGAGGGAGAGCCGCCAGAACACCTCCGGCGCGTCGAAGACCGACAGGTCCGGCGTCTCCTGGCGCGCCAGCGAGACGAGGAGCCCGGCATAGTCGTCGCGATGCGGGGCGAGGACGTACGGCTCGGCCGGCGTGGAGATCTCGAGCCTCGCCCACTCGGCCCAGAGGTTCAGCCCGGTGGCCCCCTCGATCAGCTCGACGATGTGGGCGCCGCCCACCCGGGCCGACGTCTCCAGGAAGAGGAGCTCGCCGCCGGCGTCGCTCTCGATGAACTCGCTGTGGGAGACGCCGCGCTTCAGGCGCATCGCCGTGAGGACACGCCCGTTCAGCTCGAGGAGCCGTCGCTCCATCTCCGAGCCGCGCTCGAGCGTCATCGTGGAGAAGACGCGCCCCTCGTGAGCCACCTCCATCGGCGGACGGCCGTAGCGGCTGGCCCGCGCGAAGCGGACCTCGCCGCCGTCCACGATCGAGTCGACGTGATAGACGGTGCCCGGCACGAACTTCTCGACCAGGTGGAACGAGCGCTTGCCGCCCAGCATTTCCGCCAGCGCCCAGAGGTCCTCCTTCGTGCTGACCTTCTTGATACCGATGCCCCCGGCCTGGAACCGCGGCTTGATCACCCACGGCCCGGGCACGGCCTCGAGGTACGTCGCGACCGTCGGGTCGTGGAAGAGCGGAACGAACGGCGGCACGGCGATCGCCTCGTCGGCGGCGCGGGTCCGCATGGCGAGCTTGTCCCGGAAGTGCCGGGCGGTCGTGTCGCCCATGCCGGGGATCCGCAGGTGCTCGCGGAGCGCGGCCGCCTTCTCCACGTCGAAGTCGTCGAGGGCCGCGACCTGGTCGATCCGCTCGCGGCGCGACAGGTGGCTGACGCCGTAGATCAGGTCGTCGAGCTTCCACTCCTTGTCGACGTCCGGCATGTAGAAGACCTCGTCGATCGACTCGCGCGGCCAGGCGGCCTGGTCGAGGCTCTTCGAGGTCACCAGGAGCACCCGGCAGCCGTCGCGCTTGAGCTGGCGAAGGAACTCGTGGCCCTTGTGGTAGCTGGCGAGGCAGAGGACGGTCGGTCGTTCGCTCACGTCGGCTCCTTGGCTGAAGTCACGCGGTCCGGTAGAGGAGGCGGAGGATCGGGTATCGGTTCTGGTGCCGGTCGAAGTACGGCGAGCGGCGGTAGAAGAAGTCGAGCCTGAGGCCGGGGTCGCTCCGGAAGGCCGCATCGGCGAGGAGCTTCTCCTCGAACTCACGGGCGAGGATCGGATCCTCCTCCATCATCCGGCGGGCGATCGGCTCCATGACGTACGTCTCGGCGTACTCCTTCCGCTCGAAGAAGCCGTTGAAGAAGCCCCACCTCACGAACGAGTCGGGACCGCGCGGCTCCAGGAGGTGGACGACGAGGCGCAGGGCCTTCTGGCCCACCGGCACGACGGCGTCGCCGGGGGTCAGGCGCAGCCGCTCGGCGCTCGCGGCGACGCGGACCGTCGCCTGGTGGCGTCCCTCGTAGGGGTGGCCCGAGGCGTAGGCGTCGGCAAAGCGGTACCGCTCCACCTGCCACTCCTCGTCGCCCGCCTCCCGGCGCTCGACGCCGTGCGCGTCGAGGACGTCCAGGATCGAGGCCAGCTCCCGCGGGACGAGGTACGCCTCGGGGACGGAGACGGTCTCCTCGACGTCGGCGCTCCCGAAGAACGGGACCGTCACGTCGCGCGGATCGGCGAGGTAGCGAAGGACGGGACCTCCGGTGACGTCGCTCGTCTCGACGTCGGTGCGCCATCCCTTGAAGAGGAACGGCTCCGACTCCTCGTTCGCCTCCACCCGCAGGGGGAACGGCTCCGACTCGTGCCGATGCCGGTAGACGGTGGCGAGGTCGGCCTCCCGGTTGAGGCGGAGGATCTCCCGGTGGCGGTCGTGGAGGAGCTGCAGGATCGCCTCGTTCGAGGCCTTCGTCGAGAGCACCCGGTTCTCGAACGGCTTCAGAGAGTGCGTCTCCACCAGGAGCGCCAGCCGGTTGCGCGCGGCGAGGTAGCCGGTCGAGGTGCGCGGGGTGCCCGGGTGGTCCACGAGCCCGCCCTCGACCGAGGGACCTCGCAGCTGCACGTACGGCGCGGTGAGGAACCCCTTCTCCTCGACGTGGTGGGTCAGCGCCGGGATCAGCACGTCGGACGCGAAGGCCGCGAGGCCCGGGTCGACGTTCTGGTGGGTCTCGACCTGGTAGGTGACGTGGTAGCGGTAGTCGGCGCCGTCGGTGGCGTGGTTGTCGATCACGAAATCGGGGCTCCAGGCCCGGAAGAGGCCGAGCCAGGCGCGCATCTCGGGTGAGTCGGCCTTGGCGTAGTCGCGGTTCAGGTTCAGGTTGAGGGCGTTCGTGCGCCACCCCTGGATCCGGGGACCGTTCTGGTTGGGGCGGCCGAACGGGCTCGACAGCTCGTGCCCGTCGACGTTGAACACGGGGATGACGAGGAGAACGAGGCGGTCCAAGAGGTGGGCCTTCTCCCTCGTGATCAGGACCTCGCGGAGAAGGAGCATCGACGCGTCCTTCCCCTCGATCTCCCCCGCGTGGATCCCGTTCTGGACGAGGACGACGACCTTCCCGTCCCGGCGCGCGGCCCCCGGTGTGATCTCCCCGTCGCGCGCGGCCACCAGGCAGACGATCGGGTGTCCCCGGGGCGACACCCCGATCGGCTCGAGCCGGGCCTCGGGCGTGGCCCGCGCCAGCCGCTCGAGCCAATCGAGCGTCCGGGCGTAGCCGGGGGAATCGAGCCCGCCGCTCTCCTCGAAGGGCGTGATCCAGCCGTGCGGCGTTCCGGGCACGGACGGGATCTTACGGGCTGGCGGGGAGCCCCGGGACAGGGCCGTCCGGAGGTAAGGAGACTGAAATGGTAATCAATTCGGATTTTTCTGTAGTGCACCTTGCCTATCGAGGGCTCCCGGGGCGGTATTCAAGCTACGCCCGTGCTGGTGACGATCGCCCTCTTCGCCGCCGGGATCTGCCTGGGGATCGCCGGGGCCTGCGCCTGGGCGTGGGGGGTCAGGTCGGGTCAGTTCCGCGACATGGAGAAGACGAAGGAACAGCTCTTCTGGCCGGAGATCGCTCCGGACGACGGAGGTCGTGATGTCGAGTGAGTCGGTGAAGGACGGGACGGCGGTCAGCCGGCGCCGGATGCTGACGCTGACGAGCGTCGTCGGGCTGATGGGGGCGAACGCCGTCGCCTGGTTCTCGAACCTCCTCTTCTTCAAGCCGCGGGTCACCTACGGCGAGCCGTCCCGCTTCCGGGTCGGCAAGCCCGATGCGTTCCCGCTCGGGACGCGCCTGCCGCTCACGAGGCAGCGGGTCACGGTCGTGCGGACCGAGGCGGGCATGGCCGCCATCTCGAACACCTGCACGCACCTGGGCTGCGTCGTGGCGACGACCGAGATCGGCTTCGACTGCCCGTGTCACGGCAGCCGCTTCGACCCCGATGGCGGCGTCCTGGGCGGGCCCGCGCCCCGCCCGCTTCCGTGGTTCAAGCTGAGCCTCGCCCCGAGCGGCGAGCTCGAGGTCGACACAGCCGCGCCGGTCCCGCCCGGGACGTACCTGAAGGTCTGAGGGCCGGGCGATGAGCACCGAACCCCTCCCGCCTCCGTCCCGGATCCCGAGCCTCGAGGGTGTCGGCCGGCCGGCGGCCAAGGAGCCGGGCTTCCTGTCGAACGTGGTGTCGCTCCCCGCGAACGTCTGGCGTTCGGTCTTCCGCAACCCGCTCCCGTCCTCCGATCTGGGCCGCTCCCAGACGACGTTCTCGAACCTCTTCCTCCACATCCATCCGATCAAGACGCACGCCCACTCCCTGAAGCCCTGGTACACGATGGGCCTCGGCGTCATCTCCTTCAGCCTGTTCGTGATCCTGATCATGTCGGGCTTCCTGCTGATGTTCTATTACGTCCCGTCGGTCGAGCAGGCGCACAACCGGATGCTCGACCTGAACGGGACGGTCGCGTTCGGGACGCTTCTCCGGAACATGCACCGCTGGGCCGCGCACGGGATGGTGGCCCTGGTCTTCCTCCACATGTTCCGGGTCTTCTACACCGGGAGCTACAAGCCTCCGCGGGAGTTCAACTGGATCGTCGGCGTGGTGCTCCTCCTCCTCACGCTCGGCGCGTCCTTCACCGGCTACCTCCTGCCTTGGGACCAGCTGGCGTTCTGGGCCGTCACGGTCGGCACCGCCATCGCCGGCTACGCCCCGGTGATCGGGAACGACATCCGCTTCCTGCTCCTGGGCGATCAGGTCGTCGGCCAGGAGGCGCTGATCCGCTTCTACGTCCTCCACGTGGCCGTGATCCCGGCCGCGATCACGATTCTCCTGGGCGTCCACTTCTGGCGGATCCGCAAGGACGGCGGCCTCTCGCGCCCGGCGGGCGACGACCTCCCCGAGGCGCAAGCCCGCTACCAGGAAGCCGCGATCGCCAAGCTCGAGGGGCTCGCACCGAAGGCGAAGACCCAGAAGACCCGGACGTTCGGGGTGATGGGGGTCGTTCGCGGGCCGTTCTCCAAGGTCGGGAACACGCCCGACAACACGGTCTTCTCGTGGCCGAACCTCTTCATCGCCGAGCTCTTCTGCTTCGCGCTCACCGTGCTCGTGGTGCTCGTGGTGGCGATGGCGTTCGACGCGCCGCTCGAGGCGCCGGCCAACCCGAACCTCCCGCCCAACCCGTCGAAGGCGCCCTGGTACTTCCTCGGCCTCCAGGAGATGGTCTCCTACTCGGCCTTCTGGGGCGGGGTCGGGATCCCCACGATCTTCGTGGTCGCGCTCCTCCTGCTGCCGTACCTCGACCGCTCGACCAAGGGGTCGGGCGAGTGGTTCTCGCGCCACCGGCTCCTGGCCACGTCGACGTTCACCCTCGTCCTCCTGGTGAACCTGGGCCTCATCATCATCGGGACGTTCTTCCGGGGCCCGAACTGGGGCTTCGTCGTGCCGTGGGAGAAACCCGCGGTGACGGCGCCCCACTGAGGTGACGACGTGAGAGCCGCCCTCGCGTTCATCTCCATCGTCGTCCTCGCCCTGCACGGCATCGTCTTCCGCAGCCAGCTGGTCGCGCGCTGGCAGGAGCACCAGCAGAAGTACTTCGACGAGGCGTCGAAGCTCTCCGACGACGCGAACGTCAAGGCGACGCTCCTGGCGCGGCGTCCCGCGATCGAGCAGACGATCGTGAGGAGCTTCGGGCCGGAGCGGGTGGATCGCTGCACGACGTGCCACATCGCCGTCGACGACCCGCGCTTCGTGAACGGACAGCAGCCCCTGAAGACTCACCCGCCCATACCCGGGCACAAGCTCGAGAATTTCGGCTGCACGATCTGCCACGACGGGCAGGGGCGAGCCGTCGACGCCAAGGGGGCCCACGACAGCGAGGAGTGGCCGTGGCCGCTCCTTCCGAAGGAGCAGATCGAGGCGAACTGCGTCCAGTGCCACGCCGAGCCGGGCTGGACGGGCGCCCCGCTCGTGAACGAGGGACGGCACCTCTTCTTCGAGCGCGCCTGCTACACCTGCCACACGATCGGCGGTCTCTCGTACGGCTCGATCGGCCCGGAGCTGTCCGACGTCGGCCGGCGGCGCCGGGTGACGTTCATCCGCGGGAAGATCGAGGACCCCCGAGCCACGAACCCGACCTCGACGATGCCGAAGCAGGACCTCACCAGGGAGCAGGTCGCCGCCCTCGTCACGTTCCTGAAGGCGCAGCAGGGCGCCAACATCGCCAAGGCCCCGCTCTCGAAGTTCCGCGCCGCCCAGGAGGAGCGCCCCAAGTGGCTCCCGCTCTCGCACATCGTCGGGAGCGAGGCTTCCCAGATGGAGGCGAAGAGCGGCGTGCCGCGCGGCGAGGCGCTCCTGCCCAAGGTCGGCTGCCTCTCGTGCCACCGGCTCGAAGGCCGGGACGGGCGGGTCGGGCCTGACCTGGCCTTCACCTCGGCGCAGCGCGACCGGCCGTGGCTCCTGACCCACTTCAGCGACCCGAAAAGCGTCGTCCCCGGCTCGCTGATGCCCCCGTATCCGCTGCCGGGCGACATCTTCGACGACCTCTCCGCCTATCTCCTCTCGCGTCCGCTTCCCGAGATCCCGGCCGATCCGGCTCAGCGCTATGCCGCGCTCTGCGCCCGCTGCCACGGAGAGAAGGGTCAGGGGGACGGGGTGATCGCGACGTACCTCGACCCGCGGCCGCGCGACCTCACCAAGGTCTCGTTCATGCAGTCCAAGAGCCGCGAGCGGCTCATCGCGTCGGTGAAGGCTGGCGTCCCGGGGACCTCGATGGCCCCGTGGGGCAAGGTCCTCGGCGACGACGGCTCCGCGGCCCTCGTCGACTACGTGCTCGGCACGCTGACGAAGGCGACGATCAAGCCGCCCACGAACCGGGTCATCCCGGCCGCCAACCCGGTGCCGGCGAGCGCCGAGAGCGTGGCGCGGGGGGAGGCGGTGTTCCTCGATCGCTGCTGGGGCTGCCACGGCAAGAAGGCCGACGGGCACGGCCCGAACGCCGAGGACATCCAGCCGCGTCCGCGGAACCTCAGGAACGCCCCGTTCGTGGCGTCGCTGACCTACGCGCGCCTCCACGAGAGCATCAAGTACGGGGTGCAGGGGACCGCGATGCCGGCCGCCGGCTTCGAGCTCTCTCTCGACGACAGGACGATCGGCGACCTGATCAACTACATCGAGAGCCTGAACAACAAGGGGACGACGAAGCCGGCCGCGGTGACGGCCGAGCAGAGTGTCGTCCCTCCCGACGCGACGAAGGCGAGGTGATGAGATGTCGAGCGTAGCTGCAGCGCCGTTGGCGCAGCCGGCGCAGGCGGCGCAGGCCCCGGCGGAGCACGAGGACAAGAGCTCCTTCTGGTTCCTGACGATCGCGGCGGCCTTCTTCCTGATCTCGGGCCTGGTCGCCCTGATCGTGGCCGGGAAGCTTCAGCTGCCGACGCTGCTCGGCAACATCTCGTGGCTCACCTACGGTCGGCTCCGCCCGCTGCACGTGAACGGGATGCTCTTCGGCTGGCTCCTGGCCGCCGACATGGGCCTCTGCTTCTACCTGGTGCCCCGCCTCTGCGGCGTCAAGCTCTGGAGCGAGAAGCTCGGGATCGCCACGATGCTGCTCTGGGTCTTCATCGTCCTCTCGGCCGTCGTCACGCTCGCCGCCGGGATGAACCAGGGCCTCGAGTACGCGGAGCTGCCGTTCTTCATCGACGTGCTGGTGACCGTCGCCTGGGTGATGTTCGCGGTGAACATCTTCGCCACGGTGGCGGTTCGCAAGTACACCCAGATGTACGTCTCCCTCTGGTACATCATGGCGGCGATCCTCTGGACGGCCTTCGTCTACATCGTCGGGAACTTCGCCACGATGCTCACGGCCGGCGTGAACCAGGCGAACCTCAACTGGTTCTACGTCCACAACGCCGTGGGACTGATCTTCACGCCGCTCGGCCTCGGGATCGGCTACTACTACATCCCGAAGGCGGCCGACACGCCGCTCTACTCGCACAAGCTGTCGATGGTCGGCTTCTGGTCGCTGGCGTTCGTCTACGTCTGGACCGGCGCTCACCACATGCTGCACGGCCCGATCAGCCAGTGGCTCCAGACGGTGTCCATCCTCTTCTCGGTGATGCTGATGATCCCGGTCTGGACCCTGGTCTGGAACTTCTTCGCGACGATGAAGGGCCAGTGGCACCAGCTGAAGGACAACGTCCCGATCAAGTTCATGATGACCGGGACCATCTTCTACCTCCTCACCTGCTTCCAGGGGCCGATGCACAGCCTCCGGAGCGTGAACGCCATCGTCTCGAAGACCGACTGGATCGTGGGGCACGCCCACATGGCGGTGCTCGGCGCCTTCTCCTTCTTCGCGGTCGGCGGCGCCTACTACTCGATCCCACGGATGCTGAAGACCCGCCTCCACTCGGAGAAGCTCGCCAACGCCTCGTTCTGGCTCTGGCTCGTCGGCGGCCTGTCGTTCTTCGTGTCGCTCTGGATCGGCGGCTTCCTCCAGGGACTCCAGTGGAACAACGCCTCGATCCCCTTCATCGACACCGTGAAGTTCATGCAGCCCTTCTGGTCGGTGCGGCTCCTGGGCGGCACCCTGATGTTCACCGGGATCCTGCTCTTCTTCTGGAACCTGATCGCCACGTGGCTGCACCGGCAGGACCGCCCGGTCGCGGCGTGAGGACGGAGGAGACGCCATGAAGGTCGACAGGTCCAGCCTCGTCTTCGCCCTCACCGCCACCGGCTTCTTCATGGTGGGCGGCATCCTCACCACGGTTGCCCCGCCCCTGCTCGACAGGAGCTGGGCGCAGCCCGCCCCGGGCGTCAAGAACTACGCCGAGCTCGCGAAGAAGGGCGACGCCGCCGCTCAGACCGTGATGCTCGGGAGGGCCATCTACGTCCGTGAGGGGTGCTGGTACTGCCACACGCAGCAGACGCGCACCATCGAGGCGGACACGGTGCGCTCGGGCTGGCGCGGCGAGCGGAGCCCGGTCTCGACGCCGGACGAGTTCGTCTTCGATCAGCCGCACCTCTTCGGGACGCGGCGGGTCGGTCCGGATCTCTCGCGGGTCGGCGGGAAGTACGACCGGCAGTGGCACGTCACGCACTTCCGCGACCCGCGCAGCCTCGTGCCCGGCTCGGTGATGCCGCCGTTCCCGTGGATCGTGAAGAACCCGAAGGAGCTGGACGCTCTGATCACCTACATCCAGAGCCTCGGCCGCGCCAAGGACTGGCGGCCCGGGCACGACTACGAGGAGTAGGCGATGGCCGACTACACGTACCTGTCGGTCTACTGGATGTACGGGCTGATGTTCTTCTTCGTCTTCGGCACCGGGTTCTTCCTGTGGAAGGCGATCCGGAGCGGCACGGTGTCGATGGACGAGGCCCCCAAGTACCGGATGCTCGAGGACGACGGGCCGGCGCGCGGGCCCGGAACGGAGTGAGGTGACACCGTGGAGAAGGAGAAGTTCGAGGTCAAGGAGCTGGCGGGCGGCTGGATCACCGAGCGGAAGGGGACGCCGATCCCCGCGTTCCTGAAGCTCGCCTACGTCGGGTTCTCGCTCTTCGCCGTCGGGTATCTCTTCCTCTACCGCATGGGAGAGGAGGGGCACGCGTCGCGGGGAGCGCTCGTGAAGGAAGCCAACAAGGTGATGCAGGCTCCGCCCGGGCCGTGGATCGCGTTGCTCGCCGCGTGCCTCATCGTCTTCATCGGAGGCCTCTGGTACTACGCGTTCGCGAGCGGGCCGGAAGAGGACTGAGCCGAGGAGCTGAGGAGGCGCCGTGGAGATCCCCGTCTCGTCCGCCTACAAGCGCCTGCGTCTTCCCGACGAGGAGCGGTACTGGGTCGAGCAGGTGAAGTGCCGGGTCGGCTGCCCGGTCTTCACCGACGCGTGCGGCTACGTGACCGCCGTGGCCGAGGGCCGGGACGAGGACGCGTACGCGATCGCGCGGGCGACGAACCCGTTCGTCTCGATCTGCGGACGGATCTGCGGCGCCCCGTGCGAGGCCGCCTGCCGGCGAGGGAGCGTCGACACGGCGGTCGCCATCCGGGCCGTGAAGCGGTGGGCGTGCGAGAAGTACGGGAACGACACGGGCGAGAGCGAGCGGTACCACCGGTACGCCGACACGCGGATGCTGATCCCGAAGGCCCCGCGTTCCGAGCGGATCGCGGTGGTCGGCTCGGGCGTGGCCGGGCTCACGGTCGCCCATGACCTGGCGCGCGCCGGCTATCCGGTCACGGTCTTCGAGGCCGGCAAGGTGGCGGGCGGGATGCTCGCCGTGGGCGTCCCGCTCTACCGGCTCCCGCGGGAGCTGGTGAAGACCGAGATCGAGGCGATCCTCTCCCTCGGAGTCGAGCTGAAGCTCGAGTCGCCGGTCGGCGTGCCGGGCCGGACGCTCCAGGACCTCCGCTCGCAGGGCTTCAAGGCGTTCTTCGTGGGGGCGGGGCTGCAGGGGAGCCGCCGCCTGCCGATCCCCGGCCACCAGCTCCCCGGCATCGTCGACGGCCTGGAGCTCCTGCGGAAGGCGAACACGGGCGAGGCGGTCGCGATCGGTCCGCGCGTGGTCGTCGTGGGCGGCGGGAACGTCGCGTTCGACGTGGCCCGCACCGCGGCACGGCAGCCCGGCGTCACGTCGGTCCACGTGGCCTGCCTGGAGTCGCGCGAAGAGATGCCCGCCGACGCCGTCGAGATCGAGGAGGGGCTCCACGAGGGGCTCGTCCTCCACCCGTCGCTCGGGCCGAAGGCTTACCTGGGCGAGGGGAAGATCGAGGGGATCGAGTTCGTCGCCTGCGTCTCGGTCTTCGACTCGGAGAAGCGGTTCAACCCGCGCTTCGACGAGAGCATCCGGGAGACCTTCCCCTGCGACACGGTGATCCTCTCCATCGGCCAGAAGGCCGAGCTCGATTTCCGCAACGGGGAGGAAGGGCGGATCGAGCTGACCGACCGCGGGCTCGTGAAGGTGACGCCGGAGACGCTCCAGACGACGTGCCCCGACGTCTTCGCCGGCGGCGACGTCGTTCTGGGCCCGCGCCTCTTCATCGACGCGATCGCGACGGGCCAGGTCGCCGCGCGCGGCATCCACGACTTCCTGCGTGGGACCACCAGCTCGGTGACGCTCGACAGCCGGTGGTCCGCCGCGACCTACACCATGGCTCAGGACTGGGAGGTGGCGACCCGCCAGCTCCCGCCCTCGGCCGCGCCGAGCGCCGCCGAGCTGCCGGCGCATCCCGGCCGGATCGTCGAGCTGAACTATCCGGAGGTCGCGGCGCGCGGGCAGGCCCAGCGCTGCCTGCGCTGCGACGTGCAGACGTATTTCGAGGCGGGCCGCTGCATCGCGTGCAACGGCTGCGTCGACGTCTGTCCCGACGATTGCCTCCACCTGGTCGGGCTGTCGCAGGTGGCGTCCGACCCGCGGCTCATGGCGCTCGCCGAGTCGCAGCTCGGCGTCACCGCGGCGCAGCTGGCGTCGTTCGAGCCGGGCGAGCTCGATGCCCTCGGCGGCGTGATGCTGAAGGACGAGACGGCCTGCATCCGGTGCTCGATGTGCGCCACGCGCTGCCCCACCGCGGCGTTCACCATGCAGCGCTTCGGCTTCCATCGGCGGGTCGTCGTGGAAGAAGGTGAGAACCCGGCGATCCGGTACGGAAGCGTGACGTGAACGCCCTCCCGACCTGGAGCGGCCGTCACAACCGGCGGCGCCGGGTGATCCAGCTCGGGTTCCTGGTCGTGTTCTTCGTGCTCCCCCTGGCGAACGGCTTCCGGTGGGACCTCGAGACGCTGCGGCTCCACGTGGCCGGGCAGGAGATCTGGCTCGACGAGTGGGCGCTCCTCTGGCTCGGGCTGATGGTGGCGATGTGGGCGATCGCGGCCGTCTCCCTGGTGCTGGGCCGCGTCTATTGCGCGTACGCCTGCCCGCAGATGATCTTCTCCGAGCTGGCGCACGACGCGGACGCCGTGGCCCGCCGCCTGACGAACCGGTTCGCCGCGAGGATGCCTCCCGCGCGCCGCGCGCGCGTGGAGCGGGTGGCGGCGCTCACGCTGGTCGGGGCGCTGTCGCTGGTCTCGACGGTCTTCTTCATGGCGTACTTCGCGCCGCTCCCCGAGGTGCTGGCGCGGCTCGCGCGTCTCGACGCCACGCCGTGGATCGGGGCGATCGGCGTCGTGACCACGGTCCTCGCGTTCCTGGACCTTTCGCTGGTGAGGGAGCGGTTCTGCCAGTCCGTCTGTCCCTACGGTCTCCTGCAGGGCGTCATCGAGGACGGACGGAGCCTCCACGTGGCGTTCGACGAGTCGACGGGACCGTGCATCGGCTGCCGGGCCTGCGAGAAGACGTGCCCGATGGCGATCGACATCCGGGAGGGCTCGTTCCAGATGGAGTGCACCCGGTGCGGGGCGTGCGTGGACGCCTGCGAGAAGGTGCTGTCGCGGCGCCACCGGCCCTCGCTGCTGTCGTTCCGGCTGGGGGTGGGCGCGGGGACGTGGGACGTCAAGCGCGTCCTCGTCCTGGTCTCCACGGTCGCCTTCTCGGTCGCGTTCGCCGTGGCGATCGCCCGCCGCGCGCCGGTGGCCTTCCAGCTCTCCCCGGTCTACGCGGACTCGGCGAGCCGCGGGCCGGGCGCGCCGGAGTCGAGGTTCCTGCTGCGAGCGGCCAACCGGGGCGGGGAGCCCGTCACGCTCCGGGTGAGGGCCGAGGGGCTCCCGCCGGACGCGGTGGTCGAGGGCCTCGCGGACGGGGTCGTCGCGGGCGGGACCGAGCGACGGTTCGACCTCGTGGTGAGGGTCCCCGGGTCCGAGCTGAGATCGAGCGTCACCCCGTTCGTCTGGATCGTCGAGACACCGCGCCGGGTCGAGCGGTTCCCATCCTCGTTCTACACCGGAGGAAAGACGTCATGACCCCACGATGGAGCTTCTTCCGGCGCGAGGACCGCATCCTCGCCGTCATCCTCTGGGGCACGGCGGTGCTGTTCGTCGGCGTGATGGTCGCGACCTGGGTGGCGAGCAAGCGCGCGAACCCGGTGCTCCTCGACCTCGAGACGGGGAAGCCCGTCGCGAAGCGCCCGGCGCTCTGAGAGGCTGTGAAGACACCTCTTCACGGTCTCGAACCGGTGCCCCGGGGGGCGCGGGGGGCGGAAGCGCCCCCGATCAGCTGAGATGGACGTCGGGGCGGCGGTGCCCGACCTCGCCGGTGTCCGAGGCTCGAGCTTCACCGCCGGGCCCCTGCCGCTCTGCGCGCACTGCGGCCTGCCGGTCGCCGGCCTCCGGCACGCGTCGGGCCCGCTCTACTGCTGCGGCGGATGCGCCCTGGCCCACCGGCTGACCGGCGGTCCGGCCGGCCACGGCCAGGCCGTGGGCCTCCTGATGTCCGTGGGGATCGGCGCGTTCCTCGCCATGAACGTGATGGCGCTCAGCTTCATCCTCTACTCGGGACGCGGCGAGGCGGACCGGGCGGCGGGGGAAGCGTGGGTGCGCTGGGCGCTCCTGGCGCTCGCCACGCCGGCGCTCGCGCTCCTCGGCCTGCCGTTCCTCTCACGAGGCGTCCGGCGGCTGCGCGAGCGGGTGCTGGACGTCGACGCGCTCGTCGTGGTGGGAGTGAGCGCGGCATTCGCGCTCTCGGTCCGATCGGTCGGCTCCGGACACGGGCCGCTCTACCTCGACACGGCGATGGGGATCCTGCTCTTCGTGACGATCGGCCGCTACCTGGAGGCGGCCTCGCGGGCCCGGACCACCGACGCGCTGAAGGCTCTGGTGTCGCGCATCCCGGAGCGCGCGGCGCGCGTCGTGGACGGGCGCGAGGAGGTGGTCGCCGTCGACGCGCTCGTCCCCGGGGATCTCCTCCGGGTGCGGCCCGGCGAGCGGATCCCGGTCGACGGCGTCGTCACGGACGGCGGCTCGAGCGTCTCCGAGTCGGAGATCACCGGCGAGAGCGTGCCCTCGTTCAAGGGCGCCGGGGCGCGGGTCTCGGCCTGCACGGTCTGCCTGGACGGTACCCTCCTGGTGCGAGCCGACCGCACGGGCCCGGACACTACGGTCGCCCGCCTGGTGAGGCTGGTCGACGAGGCGCGGGCGGGGCGCTACACGCTGGCGCCGCTCGTCGACCGGGTGACGGCGCTCTTCGTGCCCGCGGTCCTGGTCCTCGCGTCGGCCACGTTCCTGCTCTGGACCCACAGGGCCGGGCCGGGCGTCGGCCTGATGAACGCGCTCTGCGTCCTCCTGATCGCCTGCCCGTGCGCCATCGGCATCGCGATGCCGCTCGCCTCGACGGCTGCGGTGGGGCGCGCGGCGTCGGCCGGGGTCCTCGTCCGCTCCGGCGCGATCTTCGAGGCGCTCGCGCGGACCCGTCGCGTCTTCCTCGACAAGACCGGGACCTTGACCACCGGCTCGCTGGAGCCGTCGGGCGTCCGTCCGGCGCCCGGCGTCGCATCCGAGGAGCTGCTCGCCCTGGCGGCCGCGGCCGAGCGGGGCTCCGAGCACCCCGTC
>CAYLNK010000159.1:0-14173 GCA_964384675.1 uncultured Holophagales bacterium
GCGTCCGTCGACGTCGTCACCGGCGAGTCGAAGGCGTGTCTCCTCGAGGCGTGCGAGGCGGCCGACCTCGTGGTCGTCGGCTGCCACGGCCGGCGGGGCGCGGAGCGGCTCCTCCTGGGGAGCGTGTCGGAGTCGGTGTCGCTCCATGCGCCGTGCTCGGTCGAGGTGATCCGTCCGGCGTGATCCCGGTCAGCGTCTCCGGGCCAGAGAGACGCTGAAGATGCCCATCTCGTCGATCTCCTCGGCCACCTTCTCGAAGCCGGCGGCCTCGACCAGCTGGTCCATCTCCTGCTGGGTCCTTCGGCGCATGACCCACGCCGCGCCGCCGCGGTGGGAGGTGAGGACGCGCGCGATGAGCTCCAGCTGGGGGTGCCAGGGCTGGCCCGTGTAGACGAGGTAGCCGCCGGACGGGACGGCGTCGCCGAGTCCCGCGAGCGAGGCGGCCACGCGATCGTTGTCCGGGAAGAGCTCGTACAGACCCGACACAACGGCCACCGTGGGCCGCGGCGAGAGCGCGGCGAGCGCGGCGCGATCGAACGCGTCGCCCGCTTCGAACGTCACGCCGCCGAGGCCCATCTCCCGGATGAGCGCGCGCCCGGCCTCCACGTTGATCGGGCTGTAGTCGCGGAGCTGAGCGGTGACGCCGCCGCCGATCGCCTTCAGCGCCTCGAGGTCGTAGCGGCCGTGCCCCGCCGCCACGTCGACGACGTGCGCCGGCAGCCCGGCAGCCCTCACGCGCGCGACCGCCCCGGCCAGCAGCTTCTCGAGGTTCGCCTTCCGCGTCCGGATGCCGCGCCAGCCGATGCTGTCGAGATAGCCCCGGTCGATGAGCCGGCCGAGCGGCGTGATCCCGCGCGCCCGGTTCTCGTAGACGTAGTCGAGCATCGAGCCGGAGTCGAAGCCCGTCCTCCATCCCACCCGGATGCCCTCGGAGAGGCGACCCAGCGTGGACATCGAGAGGCGGGTCAGCGCGAAGCCGATCCGCTTCGGGGAGAGGAAGGGGAGCGGCCTCTCGAGCCGGTCCTGCTCGTCCTTCGTGTAGCCGGAGCGGTGCGCGTCCCGGAGCGACGGCGGCGCGTACGGCCGCTCGAAGGCCTCGAGGAGGAAGCGCCGCGCCTCGCCGATCGGGAGGTGGTTGTCCTTCTCGTTGAACGTGTCGTGGAAGAAGCCGGCGAAGGTGCGCATCTCCTTGGGATTCGAGGAGAGGCCCTCGAAGAACCGCCGCTGGGGCGGCTGCTCGACCACCCAGTCGCCGCCCGACGTCAGGACCATCACCGGCACCGTGATCGCGCCCGCGTCCTCGAGGAGGCGCGTCGCGGCGTCGAACAGACCGAGGAGGATCCTCACCGAGATCGCCCGCTCGATCAGCGGGTCCGACTCGTAGGAGGCGATCTTGGCGGGATCGTGCGTCAGGAGCTTCGCCTTGACGTAGCTCTTCACGAACGCCTTCCCCTTCAGGGCGAGGAGGAGCCGCAGGCCCGGGATCGCGAACGGGACGTAGAGCCGCACCCGGAGCGCCGGGCTGCCCAGCACGAGCGCGCGGATCGGCGGCGCGTAGTCGTGGACCCACGTGCTCACGACGACGCTCCCCACGCTGTGCGCGAGGATCGCGATCTGGCTCATCGGAAGGCCGGTCTCGTCGGCCACGTGGCGCATGAACGCGTCCACGTCCTTCACCAGCCAGAGGAAGCTGTCGGCGTGGCCCCGCTCGCCGGGAGAGCGCCCGTGCCCGCGCGCGTCCCAGGCGAAGACGTCGAAGCCGGGGAGATCGAGCTTCTCGACCACGTCCTGCCATCGGCCCGAGTGCTCGTGCCCGCGGTGGAAGAGGACGAGCGCGCGGCCCGACGGGGTCTCCGCCCGAAAGCGGCGGTAGAAGAGGGACGTGCCGTCCCACGTGGTCATCGTGTGCTCGGTCGGGATCCGCGGGGTGCTCAACGGGCAGCGCCTCCTGACGCGGCGCGATGGTAGCCGACGGCGTCATCCCGGCCCGTGCGGCCGGTCACGCCACGCTCACTCGGAGAAGAGGAAGAACCCGCCCGACGGCGCTCCGCACGCCTCCACACGGAGCGACGCGCGCGGCGCCGGCGCCAGCTCCTTCCACGCCGAGAGCCCGCGGGGTGAGGAGATCTCCTCGACAACGGCCCCGTCGACGAGGAGCCGCGCCGTCCCGACCGCGCGGAAGCGCAGGCGGCAGCCGGAGCACGGGTCGGGGGCGGCGAACGCACGGCACTCGCCCGGCCGGGCGACGCGAGTGAGGTCGACGAAGCCCTCCAGCTCCCGGCCGTCCAGCCGCCGTGGGTAGCGACCCGCCGGCGCGGCCCCGTGCGACACGTCCCAGTCCAGGAGGAAGCGGCCAGTAGACGGCACGCCGACGCGCAGGAGGAGGCTCGCCCCGGAGTAGACGACCCGCACGCGCGGGTCGCCGGCGAGGACGTCGAGGAGCCGGCTGTGCCCGGCCACGTCGTGCAGGGCGAGGTAGTCGCTGTCGAGCCCGCCCTTCAGCACGGGCGGCACGTCTGCCATCGCTCCGGCGAAAACGGCGCGCTGCAGGTCGTAGGCGCGCGGGTTCGGGACCACCATGAAGACCGGGTCGTAGAGGTTGAGCGTGCGGCCCTGGGGCGCCCAGAACGCGAGCATCGCCGCGTCACTCCAGGTCGCCGCCACCTTCGCGCCCGCCGGCAGAACGCGGCCGAGGCGCTCGAGGTCGGCCTCGGTGGTCGTCGAACGCCCCGCCACCACCGCGGCGAGGAAATCGACCCGCAGCGAGAAGATCGCCCCCGGGACGAGCGCGAACACGGCAGCCGCGGCGATCGCCATCTTCCCGGGTCGCCGCAGCCCGGCGCCGCCGGCCACGCTGACCGCCGCCAGCGTGGCGAAGGGGACGAAATAGACGACCATCCGTCCCATCGCCAGATAGAACCCGAGGAAGGCGATCGCGCCTCCGAGGTGGACCAGCGCCTCCCGCGAGCGAAACGCTCCCCGATCCCGACGCGCCGCGAGGACCCCGACGAGGAGGATCACCAGCCACCATCCGCCGAGCACCAGGACGACGTCCCGCCAGGGCGGAGGGAGGATCTCCGTGCCGACGTCCAGACTCCCCTTCATCCGGAAGAACGTCACGTTCTGGAGCGCCCAGATGCGGAGGTGGTCGACGGGGTGCGGGTGGGCGGAGAGACCGGCGGCCGTCCCGGCCAGGGTCGCGACGAGCGGGCGCCACTCCGGCTTGCGGTCGGCGGCGAGGAGCAGGATCGTCCAGAGGACCACGAGCCCGACGAAGACGTGGAATGCGGTGTACGCGAGGGCGTAGAGCGCCGCCGTGACCGCCAGCCACGCCCAGCGCCGCCGGATCACCAGCTCGGCCGAAAGGAGCAGCAGCGCGAGCGCGAGGACCTCGGGCCGCAGCCGCATCAGCCGGTCGTTCCAGGGCGGCGCCGCCACGAAGACCCAGAACGGCACCAGCCAGCCGGCCCAGCCGATCCGTCGCCACGCCAGAGCACCGAGGAGGGTCAGGACCAGCGCGTCGAAGGCCGCGAGCGCGAGGCGACCGCCGGTCGCCGCGTCCCCGGTCGAGACGAACGGGATCAGCGCGACGTGGAAGAGCAGCTCCTTGTCGCCGTAGCCGTCGTGCATGACGCTGAACCGCGGCCACGGCAGCCCCTCGACGAACCCCTGCTCGGTGTAGAGCCGCGACACGGCCAGATGGAGGTAGGAGTCCGAGTCGTAGAGGTACGGCGCGCGCAGGTACAGGAAGGCGAGGAGGACGAAGGTGGCGAGACCGTACGAGAGCCCGCGCACGAACGCCACGACACGATTCTACGCAGGCGATCCGGGACCGGAGGTCGACCGGCGGTCCGCCGGATCGACCTCCTCCGTTTCGCGCGCCCTACTTCGCCGCGGCACCCGCGGCTACTGCCGCGGCTCCCTTCAGGTGCTCCTCCATGAAACGCAGCGAGTGGCCGACCATCAGCACCTGGTTGTCCCGCTTGCCGGCGCCGTGCCCCTCGTCGGCGTAGATCAGCAGCTCCGTCGGGACGCCGGTCTTCTTGGCGGCCTCGTACATCTGGATCGCCTCGCCCACCGGGACGCGCGGGTCGGTGGCGCCCTGCTGGATCTGGAGCGGGGCCTTCAGCTTGCCGATGTGGGTGGTCGCGGAGAGCTCGAGGAGCACGTCCTTGTCCTTCTCCGGGTCGCCGTACTCGCTGATCCGGAGGACGCGGCGGTACGGGGCGGTGTTCTGCAGGAAGGTGAGCAGGTTCCCGATGCCGACGATCGACGAGCCCGCGTCGAACGCGCCCGCGAAGCGCGTCATCGCGACGAGGGTGGCGTAGCCGCCGTAGCTCCCCCCCATCACCCCCACCTTCGGCGTCTTCCCGTCCGCCGCGAACGCCTTCCGGGCCCAGGTCGCCGCGTCCTCGATG
Organism: uncultured Holophagales bacterium; assembly: GCA_964384675.1. Lineage (GTDB taxonomy): Bacteria > Acidobacteriota > Thermoanaerobaculia > UBA5066 > UBA5066 > CAYLNK01. Next base: position 4,419 of record CAYLNK010000159.1, read on the forward strand.
TCGGTCCAGACCTTCAGGCGCTTCGGACCGTCGTCGGCCTCGAGCCAGCTCCGGCCATAGCCGTCGCTGCCGCGCACGTTCGGCTCCACGTAGACGAAGCCGGCGTCGACGAAGATCTGGGCGTAGGGGGAGAAGCCGGGCTGGGCCTGCGCCTCGGGGCCGCCGTGGAACTCCACCAGGACGGGGCACGGCGCCGGGTCGCAGCGCTTCGGCCGCCTCACGAACGCGGGGATCTTCGTGCCGTCGCGTGCGGGGTAGCTCTCCAGCGTGGCCGCGGAGAAGCCCGTCGTGTCGATCTCGGGGGCGCTCGGGACGACCCACCGGGTCAGGGAGCCGGTCTTCCAGTCGTACAGGTACGAGGTGCGCGGAGCCTTCGCCGTCACGACGCCGAACGTCGTGAACCGTCCGTCCCGCGTGGTGGCACCGTTGAAAACGTGGTCGGCCCCCTCCGGGAGCTTCGGGAGCGGCACCGGCTGGAACGTCTTGGCGTCGAGCGCGAAGAGCTTCGTGTAGCCGGCCTCGTTGACGGTGTAGAGGAGGCGGAGCTTCGCGTCGTCCAGGCTGAAGCCGGAGACGTCCCACTTCAGGTCGCCGGTGAGGGGGGTGAGCTTCCCACCCTCGTAGCGGCAGAGGCGGCGGAGCTCGCCCAGCTTCGGGGTCAGGACGAGGAGCTGGCCGGGCGCCGCGCCGTAGACGGCCGTGTACTCCTCGGGCTTGTCCTGCCCGAGGACCGGCGTCAGCTTCTTCGTCCCGGGGTTCCACTCCCAGTATTCGGAGGTGAGGGAGCCGGTGGCCTTGGCGAGGAGAAGCGTGCCGTCGGCCCGGTGGTCGGCGATGCTCCAGAGCCCGGGCTCGGTGACCAGCGCCTCCTTCTGCTTCGTGGCGACGTTCCAGCGGTAAACGGCGTACGCGTCCGGCTTCGCATCATTGGCCGCGTAGTAGACCCATCTCCCGTCGGCCGAGACGAACTGGTGGAAGGTCTGGACTCCCTTCAGGTGCTGGATCTCGGTGAGCGCCCCTCCCGCCGCCGGCATCAGGTAGAGGCCCGGGTTCTCCTCCCCCTTGCGGTCGCGCTGGAGGACGAGGGTCTTGCCGTCGGGGAAGACGTCGGCCAGCGAGGTGCGGTCCTCGCCGCCCGTGAGCTGGACCGGGAACGTGTTCGGGCCGTCCAGGCGCCAGACCTGCGGCGTTCCGGTGACGGACCAGCCGAAGAAGAGCTTGCCGCCGTCGGGAGCCGGCTGGCCCATACCGGGAGCCCGGACGTCCATCATCGACTGGATGCGCCGCGCCAGGTCCGGCGGGAGCGGCTTCGGCGCGTATCGGGCCAGGACCTCGGGGGGCACGCTCTCGACCCCGTGGCCCGCGTACGGTGTCTGGCCGGGGGCGGCAGTGGGAGCGGCCAGGGCGAGGGCGAGGAAGGGCGCGAGAGTGCGTGAGACGGACATCGATCCTCCAGCCGGCATTCGGTTCGTCCTTGTTACGCCGGAGCGGAGGTCGAGGTTTCGGTCTCCCGGTTTCAGTCGTGAGGTCTTGCCGTGGACGGGTCGTCAGGAGCCCGACCCATCGACGACGCCCGCGTAGACGGGGAGCAGGAAGATCGCCTTGTAGTCGATCCCGGGGGTCTCGGCGGCGATCTCGAGCTCCCAGTAGCAGGGCTGATCGGCGCTGAGACGCGTCGAGAGATGGGAGTCCCTGGGCAGAGAGAACCTCAGGGGCAGGGGCGGGGCCTCGTCGGCGGTCAGGGAGAGGATCCGGGCGGGGCGCCCTGGTCCCAGGTCCAGCTCTCCCGGACCGTACGTCCGCTCGTCCTCGTAGAGCGCGTACGCCACCACCGTGTTCGCGTTCCCCCTCGTCTCGAACTCCTCCTCCACGCAGCGGAGCGTCAGCGTCAAGGTCCGGTAGCCCCGCAGCCGGGACGCGCCCACGAAGGCGACCTCCATCTCGCTCCCCAGGAGGAAGGGGAACCGCCCGAACCGGACCTCGCTGCCGCCGTACTTGAGGCGCTGCAGCAGCCGGTAGACCGTCACGCCCCAGCCGGCGAGCGCGAGGAGGCCCAGGATCAGCCCGAAGGGGAAGAAGAAGACGCAGAACGGCGCCGCGAAGGCGCTGAACCCGAGCATCCAGACCACCTCGGACACGGTCTTCCCGAGAATGCCGAGACGCGCCACGTCCCGGTCCCACGGGTGATCCCAGTACCACGGCTCCCCGGGCCTCTCCAGCTGACCGCGCTGGACGCGCGCCCGCCGGAGCCAGCCGGCGACGCCCGTCCCCATGAGCCAGAGGCCGAGCAGCAGGAAAAGGCCGCCGATACCGCCCACGATGAGGCGATCGGCGTGGAACGACGAACGGTCGACCGCGATCACCCCCGCCGCGGCCAGGACGATGCCGCCCCCCATGAGGGCGAACGGGAGCCCGAAGAGGACGGCGCATCCGCCCTGGAGCGCCACCCGGCGCCGGCTCTCGTGGCCCTCGAGCTCCCGCTTCGCGTGCCGGATCAACGTCCGTGAATATAGGACCCGAAACGCCCGCACGCTCGCCCGCCACGTCTCGCGGCGCGCGCCGGTCGCCGTGCTACCGTCCCGCGCGCTGGACGGATCGATGAGCACCGACGCCCGACACCCCGTCTTCTCCGACCTCGACTCGGACGCCGGGGCGCCCGCCGCCGAGGCGTTCGTGCGGATCGCGGCCGACTACCTCGCCGCGATGCGCTCGAACGACGCACGGGTCTCGACGGCCCTCACCGCCGACGAGATCTCCCGACTCTTCGACGAGCCGCTCCCGCTCGCGGGACGCCCGCTCGAGGAGGTCCTCGACCGCCTCCGGCGCGACGTCGTCCCCGAGTCGAACCACCTCTTCCACCCGCGTGCGATGGGACATCAGGTCTCGGCGCCGCTGCCCGCCGCCGTCTGGACCGAGCCGATCGCCGCCGCCCTGAACCAGTCGGTCGCGGTGTGGGAGATGTCCCCCGTCGGGACGATCCTGGAGAGCCGGGTCGTACGCTGGATGTGCGATCTCGCGGGCCTCGGCCCGGCGGCGGGGGGCACGTTCACGTCGGGGGGCACCGAGGCGACGTTCACCGCGCTCCTCGCCGCCCGCGCCGCGGTCCTGCCGGACGCCTGGACGGCGGGCGTCGGCGCCTCGCCGCCCGTCGTCCTCCACGGCGAGCACGCTCACTACGCCGTGTCGCGCGCGGTCGGCGCGCTCGGGCTCGGCACCGACAACGCCGTCGCCATCCCGTCGAGGTCGTTCCGGATGGACCCGGACGCCCTCGCGGCCGAGGTCGAGCGGCAGGAGGCGCGCGGGCGGCGGATCCTGGCCGTCGTCGCGACGGCCGGCTCCACCGCGACCGGCTCCTTCGACGACCTGGAGGCGATCGGCTCGCTCTGCGAGGCGCGCGGTCTCTGGCTCCACGTGGACGGCGCGCACGGCGCCTCGGCGCTCCTGTCGGCCACGGCTCGACACCGGCTCCGGGGCATCCATCGGGCGCGCTCCCTGGCCTGGGACCCTCACAAGATGATGCTGATGCCGCTCTCGGCGGGCACCGTCCTCGTCCGCCACGAGCGAGACCTCGAGGCCGCGTTCGCCCAGCGCGCGCCGTACCTGTTCCACGGCGACGAAGACCGCCGCAGCCCCGATCAGGGGAAGAGGAGCTTCCAGTGCTCGCGCCGCCTCGACGCCCTCAAGGTGTGGGTCGCGCTCCAGCGCCACGGCGCCAGCGGCCTGGGCGCGCTGTACGACCACCTCTGCGCCGCCGCCCGGACCCTCCACGGCGCGATCGCGGCGCGGCCCGACTTCGAGGCGCTCCACGAGCCGGAGTCGAACATCCTGTGCTTCCGCTACGTCGGGGCCCGGACGGCGGACCAGGCGGGCCTCGACGCGCTCAACCTCGCGGTTCGCGAGGAGCTCAACCGCTCCGGGGAGGGCTGGATCACCACGACGGTGCTCGCCGGGAAGCGGGTCCTGCGTGTCACGGTGATGAACCCGCGGACGACCGAGGTCGACCTGATGCGGGTCCTCGACGGGCTCGCGCGGACGGGCGCCCGGCTCGCCGGACGCTGATCGGCCGGCGCGGGGCTACCCGCCCGTGCCGTTCACCTCGATCTCACCGACGAGGTCGTGCAGCAGGCGCGGCTGTCCGGCCGAGTAGATCCTCACGCGATACCGGCCCCTCCGCGGCAGCGCGCAGTCGATCGTGACGTCCGCTCCCGCCCCGACCCGGCACGGCAGCTTCTCTTCGCTCTCCTCGGCCTCGAGCTTCGCGATCAGCGATCGGCCGCGGGGATTGCGCAGGTTCAGCGCGACGTCCTTCTCCACGGTGACCTGCGAGCGGTCGGGGGAGACCAGCGTCAGGCCGTCGGCGAAGAAGCCGGCGCGCAGCACCGGCTGGCGAAAGAAGTCCCCCCGGGACAGAGGTGGCTCGCGCAGCTGCCACGTCGGGTCCTCCGGGAAGTGGGTGACGCCCAGCACCTCCGGCGGGACGAAGAGGTAGCGCGTGTCGAACCGCTTCCGGAAGCCGCTCGCGGTCACGTGGCCGGCGTCCCAGGTCGCGTCGAGGAGGACCCATCGTCCCTCGACCTTCGCGGCGTTCCAGGCGTGCCCGTCGCCCGCCAGGTCGCTGCTCTCGAGCCGGGCGTCGCCGGGAATCACCCGGATCTCCTCGCCGATGGCTTTCCCCATCGCGGCGACCAGGTTCGCGTATCCGGCGCAGACCGCCAGCCGCCTGCGGAACACGGTCTCGGGGTCCTGCGGGGGACGCTTGCCTCCTCGCACCGCGTCCACGTCGTACGCGACGCGGTCGGCCACGTAGTCGTGGAGGGCCTTCACCCGCTGCCACGGGTCCTTCTCGTTGGCGTCGATGTACCGCGCGACCGCCAGGTACGACGTCTCGTCGAGAGGGGGAACCGCCGCGACGAGCGGATGGAGCTCGGCCGGGACCGGCCAGCTGAGCGCTCCCGCCACCTCCACCGCCGGAGGCTGGACCGGCTCCGGGACGGGTGGGGTCTCCCCGGGAGCGGGCGTCGGGACCGGCTCCACGCGCGTCCGCTCCACGCGGGCCGGCTCCGGCTTCGGCCCCGGTGGACCGCCCGGTCCCGGGTCGACGGCACCCCGGTACTCGTTCGGGTGCGCCCTCTTGTAGAGCCACTCCAGCCCCGAGGCCGCCTGGAAGAGCTGCGACCGGAGCGCCGCCACGCGCGGTCCGGCGCGTCCGTCCAGGAACCAGTCGCCCCGAGTCGCGAGCGCCGCGAAGGTCTCGGTCGGGTACGACACGAGGAGCACGGCCAGGAAGACCAGGTTCAGGAACAGCGTCCGGAAGACGAGACGATCCGTGAAGGTGAGGGCCCGGGGCACGATGGTCCTCAGGCGAGCGTGCTTGACCGCGGCACGGGCCTCCCAGAGGAGCGGCAGGATCGGGAACAGGAGGAGCCCGGCGATCGAGACCAGCCAGACGGGTCCGTTGCGGTACGCGGCGAGCGACGATGCGGTCCAGACCCCGACCGCCGGCACGGCCACCACGATCGCGAGCCAGAGGGCGCCGAACACGAGGCGGAAGACTCCGATGCGCTCCCCCTGCCCTTTCCCCTCTCCCATCGCGGCCATTCTGCTCCGTCCCGGCGCCGACCCCACGCGTAGAATCGCCCGCGCGGATGTCGAAGAGCCGGCTTCCCTCCCGGCCCGGGAAGAGGGCGCTGCCGGCGCTCGATTCGGTTCGCGTCCCGCCCGCGTTCGAGCCGATCTTCCTCCGGGCCCAGGACTACGTCCGGAGGTACTTCGCCGACCGGGTCGAGAGCCCGGAGCACTCCACGATCTCGATCTCCGGCGAGCGGTACGTCCTGGTGCGCGCCGCCTCGATGTCGGTCGAGTTCTTCGACCTCGTCACGTCGCTCTACCGGGACGAGGGGGCGGAGAACGCGAGGGCCGTGGCCAGCAACCTCCTCTTCGACCTCGCCCACGCGCTCGGCCGCGCCGACGCCCGGAGCTTCCAGAAGAAGATGGGCGTGAGCGACCCGCTCGACAAGCTCTCCGCCGGCCCGATCCACTTCGCGTTCGCCGGCTGGGCCTTCGTCGACATCCTGCCGGAGTCCCGCCCGTCGCCCGACCAGAACTACTTCCTCGTCTACGACCATCCGTTCTCCTTCGAGTCGGACGCGTGGGTGACGCGGGGGCGCGCGAGCGACGTGCCGGTCTGCATCATGAATGCCGGCTACTCCTCGGGCTGGTGCGAGGAGAGCTTCGGGCTGCCTCTGGTGGCCGCCGAGGTCGAGTGCCTGGCCGCCGGCGACCCGCGCTGCCGCTTCGTCATGGCGCCGCCCGGCCGGATCGAGGAGCACCTGGCCCGGCTGACCGGCATCCCGGGCACGGCGTTACCCCGCGCGGGCGCGACCCGCGTGAAGGTGCCGGAGTTCTTCCAGCGGAAACGCCTCGAGGACGAGGTGCGGCGCCACCAGGAGAACCTGGAGCGGCGCGTGGAGGACCGCACGGCCGAGCTCCTCCGCACGAACGAGCTGCTGCGGGACGAGATCGGCGAGCGGAAACGGACGGAGCAGCAGCTCCGTCTCCTCGGCTCGGCCGTGGAGCACGCCGACGAGGGGATCGTGATCCTCCGGAAGGGGGGACCGGACGGCGCCGGGCCCCGGATCGCCTTCGTCAACGACGGCTTCTACCGCACCACGGGGCTCACCTCGGAGGAGGTCGTCGGACGGACGCTGCGGGTGCTCGAGATCGAGCCGGCCGACCGGCTCGCCGAGGAGGCGCTACAGCGCTCCCTCGCGAGCGCGCGACCGTACCGGGGTGAGATGTCGGCGCGCCGGAAGGGCGGGGCTCCCTACGCGCTCGAGCTCCACGCCATGCCCGTGGAGGACGTCGTCGAGGGGGTGACGCACTGGATCGCGATCCTGCGCGACGTGAGCGAGAGGAGGGCGCAGGTCGCGGCGCTCGAGCACCAGGCCCTGCACGACGCGCTGACCGACCTGCCGAACCGCGTCCTCCTCCGGGACCGTCTGGAGCAGGCGCTCCTCGCGGCGGGGCGGTCCGGGACCGCGGTCGCGCTCTTCTTCATGGACCTCGACCGGTTCAAGGAGGTCAACGACACCTTCGGGCACCACTCGGGCGATCAGCTCCTGAGGCAGGTGGGGACGCGTCTCAAGCAGGAGCTCCGGGCGAGCGATTCGATCGCGCGCCTCGGAGGCGACGAGTTCGGCGTGCTCCTGCCCCTGCTGGACGGAAGCGACGCCGCGGTCCAGACGGCGCGGAAGATCCTGCGTGCTCTCGAGCAGCCGTTCCTGGTGGAGGGCCAGAGCCTCGACATCGGAGCCAGTGTCGGGATCGCGCTCTTCCCCGAGCACGGCAGCGACGCGGCCGCCCTGATGAAGCACGCCGACGTGGCGATGTACGTCGCCAAGCGGTCGGGCGGCGGGTACGCCGTGTACGACGCCGTCGAGGACCCGAGGGACGGCGGCCTCGCGCTCCTCGGCGAGCTGAAGCAGGCGCTCGAGCGGTCACAGATCGTGCTCGCCTACCAGCCGCTCGTCCGGCTGGACGGAACGGGGGTGGAACGGATGGAGGCCCTGGCGTGCTGGGAGCATCCCCGGCTCGGGCGCCTCCCTCCCGAGCGATTCGCCTCGCTCTCCGACCAGAGCGGTCTCGCGAGCGCGTTCACGGCGCACGTGCTGGCGCTCGCCAGCCGCCAGTGCCGAGCCTGGCACGAGGAGGGCGTCGCGCTGGGCGTTTCCGTGAACGTCGCCGCGCGGAGCCTCTCGGACCCGCAGCTCGCGGAACGCGTGGCCGGGATCCTGTCGGCCGAGCGGCTCGAGGCGCGCTGGCTGACCCTCGAGATCGCCGATGGCGGCACGCCCTCCGGGAACGTCGCCGTCCCGTCTCCGCTGCGGGACCTGCGCGCCGCCGGTGTGACGCTTTCACTCGACGGCTTCGGAGCCAGGTCGGCGTCGCTCTCCCAGCTCCGCCACGTCCCCGCCGGCGAGCTGAAGGTGGACGCCTCGCTGGTGCGCGAGCTGGCGCGGAGCGGGGAGGGCGACGCGATCGTCCGCTCGGTCGTCGAGCTCGGCCACCGGCTCGGCTGCCGGGTGGCGGCGGCCGGCGTCGAGGACGAAGCCACCTGGAGCCGGCTCGCGGCCCTCGGCTGCGACCTCGCCCAGGGGGACCTCCTGTCGCCGCCGCTCGCGGCCGCGGACGTGGCGGCCTGGGTCCGCGGCCGGAGCGGCGTCTAGCGGGAGCGCTCCTCAGCCCTTGGCGAGCGCGTCCACCGCCTCGACGTACTTCTTCATCGCCTCCTCGTTGGCCATCCCCTTCCGGCTCGCCCACGCGTCGTACTTCGCGCGCCCCTTCAGGTCGAGCATCCCCGGCCGGGACCCGGCGACGTCGCCCTCGGTGGCCTGCTTGTACAGGCCGTAGAGGCCGAGGAGCTGCTCGTTCGTGGGCCGCTTGGTGAGCTTCTCGACGCGGTCCTTGGCAGCGGCGAACTTGTCCTTGATCGACTCTTTCTTGGCAGCCATGAGCTCTCCTTGGCCGTGAACTGTACCCGACCGCGGCGGAGCGCGACCGGAGCAAGACCCATCTGGGCGATCATCGCCGGGCGTGACCGCGTCCCGTCGAACGGATCTCCTGGCCGCCCTCGCCCTCCTGGCCGCGGGGCTCGCCGCGTTCGGCAAGACGCTCCTCGGACCGTTCGTCCTCCTGAAGGGCGACCTTTTCTACTTCCGCTATGCCTTCCAGTGGACGACGGTCTCCGCGTGGCTCTCCGGCCACGCCCCGTTCCTCGATCCGTCGCTCGGCGGCGGCGAGCCGCTCCTCGCGAACCCCAGCCACGCGGCGCTCTATCCGGGGCTCGCGCTCTACGCGCTCCTGCCGTTCCCCTTCGCCTGGGACCTCACGGCCGCCCTCCACGTGGCCTGGGCGGGGCTCGGCCTCTACGTCCTCTCGCGCCGGCTCGGCGCGGCGCCGCCCGCGGCGCTGGCCGGAGGGCTCGTCTTCGCCCTCTCGGGGCCGCTCCTCTCGACGGTCTCGTTCTACGTGGTGCCGCAGACGGCGAGCTGGCTGCCGTGGGCGCTCGCCCTCGCCCACCGTGCGTTCTTCCGCGCCGGGCACGCGGTGCCGCTGGCCGGCCTCGCGCTCGCGATGCAACTCCTCGTGCCGGAGCCGCTCGTGGTGCTCGGGACCTGGCTCGTCCTCTTCGGCGCGTGGAGCGTGGGCCTCGCCGCCGGCGATCCCGCGCGCCGCCGCCGCCGAGCGGTCGACGGGCTCGCGATGGCCGCCGTCGGGCTCCTCGTCTCGGCCGCTCAGACGCTGCCGGCGATCCTCTGGATTCCGCGCTCGACCCGCGCCGGCGGCGTCGACTTCGGGCGCTCCGCGGCCCTCTGGTCGCTCCCGCCGGGGCGCCTCGCCGAGCTGGCGCTCCCCGGCTTCTTCGGCTCCTCCACGGGCACCACCGCCGACGAGCTGTGGGGCGGCCCCCTGAGCGACTCCGGAATCCCGCTCCTCTCCCTCGTCTACCTCGGGATGCTGCCGCTCGTCCTCTTGCCGTCCGCGCTGAAGCGCCGCGCCGGACGGGCCGCGGGAGCGCTCGGCGCGATGGCTCTGCTCCTGGCGCTCGGCCGGCACACGCCGCTCGGCGCGGCGCTCTTCCACGCGCTTCCCCCGTTCCGGATGGCGCGCTACCCGGAGAAGTGGCTCCTCTTCGCGGCGCTCGCCGGCGCCGTCGTGACGGCGCTCGGGGCCCGCGTTCCGCCGGACGACGAGCC
>CAYLNK010000160.1:0-14137 GCA_964384675.1 uncultured Holophagales bacterium
TAGCGCACAGGCCCGCCCGGCTGGCCGAACCGGCCGTGCACGACGAGCGCCTCCAGGCGGAGCCGCTCGAGCGACGTCTCGACGTCCGGCCGCGAGGCCCCGAGCCGCGCGGCGACGTCGACCGGCTCGAGCGGTCCCCGCGTCGCCACGAGGCGGAGGACCAGCGCGTCCAGCCCCTCGGCGTCGAGCGTGCCGGCGGCCAGAGCCTCCCAGCGCGCGCGCTCCTCGGCCGTGACGAGCCGGCTCCCGCCTCCGACGCCCGTCTCCACGATCGAGCCCCGGCTCCGGAGATCGGAGAGCCACGCCGCGCCGTCCCCGGCGCACCGCTCGAGCGCCTCGTCCACCGTCAGGTCGCCCAGCTCCTGGAACACGAGGAGCAGCTCCTCGGCGGTCCGCGCCAGGCGGAACGGGACGAGCCGCGACGCCTCGGCGCGCGCCTCCTCCACGGCCTCGGGCCGCAGCCCGTCGTCCGCCCCTTCGCCGAGTACCTCGCCGAGGAGCGCGCGGTTCGCGGCGATGGCGTGGATCTCCTTCTCCGCCTTCGGCGCGTCCCACTCGTACATGTAGACCGCGATGAAGCGGAAGAGGAGGCTCGAGGCCGCGGGCGACGGGAAGCGCCGGCGTACCAGGAGCGCGTTCGTCGCGCCGCTCGAAAGGTCGTCCAGCAGCCGGAGCAGCCGGTCGTAGGCCCAGAGGTCGCGCAGGCAGTCCCGGTACGTTTCGGCCACGATCGGGAAGTCGGGGAGAGTGCGCGTGGTCTGGAGGAGGTCCTTCGCCTTCAGACGCTGCAGCCAGAACGGCGTGCGCCGGCCGTTGCGGGCGCGCGGCAGCAGCAGCGCCCGCTGCGCGTTCTCCCGGAAGCGCGCCCCGAACATCGGTGTGTTGGGGAGGTGGGCGAGGAGCCGCTCCTTCGCCTCGGCCGCGCCGATCCGCGACAGCCGCTCGAGCGGCAGCTCCCGCTCGGCCCGCGGCGTGCGCAGGAGGATGCCGTCGTCCGAGGCGATCGTCTCCACCTCGACGCCGGTCTCCTCGCGGAGCACGGACGCCAGGACGAGCGACCACGGCAAGTTCACGCCGCGTCCGAAGACCGAGCGGACGACGACGCACGGGTCGCCGAGGTCGTTCGGGAACGCCTCGAAGAGGACCGTCCGGTCCGACGACACGCCGCCCGACTCGATCGCTTCCCGCCTCACCGCGCCGGTCATCGCGGCTGCGGCGTCGGGGGTCACCGCGTAGCGTTCGCCGAGCGCCGAGGGGAGGCCCGGGTCGTCCAGGCCCTCGGCGATGAAGCGCTTCAGCCGTCCGATCCGCTCCCCCAGGTCCGCGCTTCGGCCCAGCCCCTCGCCCCTCCAGAACGGCATCCGCGCGGGCTGTCCGGTCGCGTCCTCGACCACGACGCAGTCGTGCGAGATCTCGAGGGCCCGCCAGGCCCGCGAGCCGAGCAGGAAGACGTCCCCCTCGCGCGTCTCGTAGACGAACTCCTCGTCGAGCTCGCCGACCACGGTCTTGCGGTCGCGAAGGACGGCCTTGAACGTGCCGCGGTCGCCGATCGTGCCGCCGTCCAGGAGCGCGGCGAGGCGCGCGCCCGGCAGGGCGGTCACCCGGTCGGTGGCGCGGTCCCAGACCAGCTTGGCGGCCAGATCCGCGAAGCGCTCCTTCGGGTACTTGCCGGAGAGCATCGCCAGCGTCTCGTTGAAGAGCGTGCGGGTGAGGTCCCGGTACGGGGCGGCGCCGCGGAAGAGGTCGTACAGCTCCGTCGCGGTGACGCCGGCCCCGTCGCCGACGGCGACCGTCTCCGCCACGAGCTGCTGGGCCAGGACGTCGAGAGGGAACCGGGGCGGGCGCGTCGCCTCGACGGCGCCGTCCCGCATCCCCGCGACCGTCGCCGCGCACTCGAAGAGGTCGTCGGAGAAGAGGGGCACGAAGAGGCCGCGCGCCGTCTCGCCGACGAGGTGGCCGGAGCGGCCGACGCGCTGGAGCCCGCGTCCGATCCCCTTCGGGCTCTCGACCTGGATGACGGCGTCGACGTGCCCGACGTCGAGCCCCAGCTCGAGCGAGCCCGTGGCGGTCAGGACGGGCAGCTCGCCCGCCTTGAGCTGTCGCTCCAGCTCCTCCCTGCGGACACGCGAGATGGAGCCGTGGTGGGTCGGGACGTGGCGGAGGAGCCGCTCCTCGAGCTTGGCGGCGACGCGCTCGGCGAGGCGCCGGTTGTTGCAGAAGACCAGGGTCGTCCGGCGCTTGCCGATCTCCTGCGCCATCGTCTCCACCGCCGGGCCCCACGCCGAGCCGTCGGGCAGGTCCTTGAAGTCGGGGGCCGGGGCGGTGACCGTGAGATCGAGCGACTTCCTCGCGTCGATGACGACCGGCGTGACGGTGCGCCGGGCGCCGCCCACGAAGCCGGCCACGTCGGCGACCGGCTCGACGGTGGCGGAGAGCGCGATCCGCACCGGTCGCGCCCCGCCCGCGCGGGCGACCAGCGCGTCGAGCCGCTCGAGCGACAGGGCGAGGTGGCTCCCGCGCTTGGTGCCGGCCACGGAGTGGATCTCGTCGAGGATGACGGTCTCGACGTGCGACAGGACCCGGCGCGCCGCCGACGTGAGCAGGATGTAGAGCGTCTCCGGCGTCGTGATCAGGAGGTCGGGCGGACGGCGGAGCTGCGCGGCGCGCAGGCGCGCCGGCGTGTCCCCCGTGCGCACCGCGCTCTCGATCGACAGCGTTTCCCCGGCCGGTCCGAGCGCGGCGCGGATCCCCGCCCGCGGCGCCTCGAGGTTCCGGTGGACGTCGTTGTCGAGGGCCTTGAGCGGAGAGACGTAGAGCACGGTGAGGCGCGGCGCGGCGGCCTCCGCTCCCTCCGCCAGTTTGCGGCGGAGGACGTCGTCCAGAGCGCCGAGGAACGCGGCCAGCGTCTTGCCGGTGCCCGTCGGGGAGACGAGGAGCAGGTCGCGACGCGCCTTCGCCAGAGGCCAGGCGCCGAGCTGGGCGGGGGTCGGGCCGCCGGGGAACGTCGCGCGGAACCAGGCGGCGACGGCGGGGTGGAAGAGGTCGAGCGGTTCGGCCGGTCCGGAGATCGTCACACCTCGCGCAGGAGGCGCGACGTGCGGACGGGCGGCTGGGTCTTCACCTTGTCCGCGGGGCGCGGCGCGGACGACGCTTCGGCCTCACGTTCGCTGCCCGCCGGGATCCCGTAGCGGCGCGGGGTGCCGCCCCAGCTGACGTCGATGACGTACTCCACGCCGTGCGGCTTCTCCCCGTCCGCGATCGGGAGGGCGGCGCCGAGGAGGCGCCGGGCCTTCCGCTCGGCCGCCTCCAGGAACGACGCCGCGACCTCCCAGAGGTCCTCCTCGACCTGCTCCCCTTCCGCGAGCGCCTCGCCCAGCTCCACCCGGGACACCACGTCGGCCTTGCCGTCGTTCGGCTCCTCGACGGTGATCGATCCGATCACGGCGATCCCGCGGCGGGTGCCGTCGGACGCCACGGCGGTCACCGTCCGCTCCGAGGTGCCTTCGAGCGCCAGGAGACCGAGGAACAGCTCGTCCTCGGCCGACGCCACGGGGTACGACGAGAAGCGGTCGCGGTCCATCCCGTCGAGGATAGCCTCCTACAATCGCCGCGCGAAAGAACCGAAGGCGATGGAGAACGGACGGACGGCGCGCGGGCTCTCGGTGCGGCTCCGGTGGCTCGGGGGCGCCGTCGCGCTCGGGTCGGCGATCGCCGTCTCCCTGATGCTCCGGGCGGAGCCGGAGGGCTCTCGGGCGGCGCTCCCGTGGCTGATCGGGATGGCGGCGCTCCTCCTCGCCACGGCCGGGGTGAAGACGCACCCGTTCCTCGAGGCGCCGCACGGGCCGTCGAGGACGACGCGGGGCGAGGCGTTCCTGATCGCGGGGATCGTCGTCGTCGCGCTGGCGTTCCGCCTGCACCTCCTGACCGAGCATCCGGGGTTCTTCGGCGACGAGGGGGAGCGGGGCTGCGAAGCCCGGGCGATCAACGAGGGCGGGCGGGCCCCTCTCTTCGCGTATGGCTGGTGGGGCGTGCCGAACGTCTACTTCCACCTGCTGGCGGCCGCACTCCGGGCTTTCGGCGACGATCTGTTCGGCCTCCGGTTCCCGTCCGTCCTGTGCGGGCTCCTGACCGTCGTGCTGGTCTGGCGGATCGGCCGGCACCTGGCCGGTCCTCGTGCCGGCATCCTCGCGGCCGCCTTCCTCGCGACGTGGCCGGTGATGGTCCAGTTCGGCCGGTGGGCGGGGGAGAGCACGCCGATGGGGCTCCTCTGGACGGCCGGCTTCTGCTTCCTCCTGCGCGGGCTCCGCGGGTCCGCCGCCGGCTGGGTCGCGTCCGGTCTCTGCTACGGGCTCGGCCTCTACTTCTACGCGGCCGGGAAGCTGGCGCTGGGGCTGGTGCCTCTGCTCCTGGCGGTGGCGCTGGTCACGTGGCGCGGCCGTTTCGTGCGCCGTGGTGCCGGGCCGGCGGCGCTGATGGTCTTCGCCTTCGCGCTCGCCGTTCTGCCGAACCTCGTCCACAGCATGAAGGACCTCCAGGGCTTCGCGGGGCGGGCCAGCGAGACGTCGATCTTCTCCCCGCCGCTCCAGGCGGAGACGTTCCGGCGCTGGGGCCTCCCGTGGCACGACGGATGGGAGAGAGAGCCCCTCGGCACGAGCCTTCGCCACCGCCCGGTGCTCTGGGGCAAGGTCCTCTTCTTCCAGCTCCGGGAGTCCGTGGGGACGTTGTGGGACCGGCCCGACGCGACGCTCTTCTATCAGGGCGTCGAGCGGCGCGGCGTCATCACGTGGCGCCCGCTGGCCGCGGTCACGGTCGCCGGCGCGCTCTTCTGCCTGGGGACCGCTCGGCGCGGGGGGAGCGGGCTCCTCGTCACCTGGTACCTGGTCGGGATGCTCGGCTGCGCCCTCACGGTGAACACCCCGAGCCTGCAGCGGGGCGCCGGCGCGTTCCCGGCCGTGGTCCTCTTCTCCGCGCTCCTCCTGGACCGTGCCGCCTCCCTCCTCGAGCGCCCCTTCGGGTCGCTCGGCCGCCGCCTCGCGATCCCGCCGCTCCTCGCGTTCGTCCTCCTCTCCGCGAAGGCGGACGAGCAGGAGTACTTCGTGAGGTACCCGGCCGTACGGCCGTTCGGCGAAGGCGACGAGCTCGCCCGCACCGTGAGCTCGCTCGGCACCCGGACGCACGTCTTCCTGTTCGGCGCCGACGCGGTCGACTTCGACTACGGAACGACCCGCTTCGCCGCGAAGGGGGTGAAGGGCGAGGACGTGAGGGACGCCGCGGCCGCCCTCCCGCCGTTCACGAAGGAGCCGGCGATGGCGGCCATGGTCTGGTGGAACAACGCCACGTACGACGCCCCCGTCCGCTGGCTCCTGCCGGGCGGGCGGGAGTCGGCCGTTCGCAACCGGGCCGGGCAGGTGACGAGCCGGATCTACCGGGTCTCGGCGGCGCGGCTCGCCGCGCTCCGGACGATCTCCGCGTCGTACACGGGAGCCGATGGGCGGACGGCTGGCCGGTGGGAGCCGCGGCTCGGTACCGAGGGCGCGCGGGTTCCTCCGCTGGACGCCACCTACCCGGCTCGCGCCGAGTGGCGCGGGCTCCTGACGGCTCCCGTCTGGGGCCGATACCGGCTCGAGCTGGCGGGTGCCCCCGACGCGCGGCTCGAGATCGACGGCGAGACCCTACTGGCCGCGCCGGGCACCGTCGAGCGTGTGCTGGCCCGGGGGCGGCACGACGTCCGCCTCGCCGCCACCCTCGCCGGGCCGTCGGACCGGGCCGCCCTCCTCTGGGGCGGGGAGGGCGCCGATCTCTTCCCGATCGGCGCCCGGTTCCTGTCTCACGAGGAGCCGGGAGGTCTCGCGGCCGACGTCTATCCGGCCGATCGCGAGAGACCTCTGGAGATTCCAGCGGGCGTGCCGCCCCGCTTCCTGCGTAGCGACCCGTTCGTCGCGGTGCGCGGAGCCCAGTGGGCGTTCTCGGACCCGCCGGTCGTGGTGCGCTGGCGCGGCTCGCTCGTGGTGGCGACCGGCGGGGAGCACGTCCTCGAGCTCGTGGGGGGAGGCACCGCGCGGCTCGCGCTCGACGGAACGCCCCGGCTCGACTTCCGGGAGTCGCCCGAGGACGCCGTGAACGCGGCCCCCGTGGCTCTCGCGCCCGGCCCCCACGCGCTCGAGATCGTGGTCTCGCCGTCCGGGGGCAGCTCGCGGATCGAGCTCTTCTGGACGCCCCCCGGAGGCGTTCGCGGGCTCGTCCCGCCGTCGGCTCTCTTGCCCGGGCCGCGCTCGTTCCCGGTAGGGGCGGTGCCGGACGCGCCGGCGGCGCGGGCCGACCTGCGCCCCTAGAATCGAGGAGAGCGGCACGTCGCCGCGCCACGACACGAAAGGACGCCATGCTCTCGGAAAAGAAGATCGCGATCCTCGGCTCGGGGACGATGGGCCGCACCATCGCCTCGGGCCTCCTCGAGTCCGGCAAGCTCCCTGCCGAGAGCCTCGCGGCGACGGCGCGCACGCGTGCCACGGCCGAGAGGCTGACGGCGGAGCTCGGGCTCTTCTGCTCGACGGACAACGCCGAGGTGGCGCGGCGGTCCGACATCCTGGTCCTCTGCGTCAAGCCGAAAGACGTGGCCCGGGTGATCGAGAGCCTGAAGCAGAAGGGCGCGCTCGACCACCGGCCGCTCGTCATCTCCATCGCGGCCGGCGTCACGACGGCGGCGCTGGAGGCCGCCACGGGCGAGGGGACGCCGGTCCTGCGGGCGATGCCGAACACGCCGTGCCTGATCGGGAAGGGGATGACGGTCGTGTCCAAGGGTGAGCACGCCACCGACCACCACGTGGAGATCGCCCGCGAGATCTTCACGCCGCTCGGCCGCTGCCTGGAGCTCGAGGAGAAGCACATGGACGCGGTGACCGGCCTCTCGGCCAGCGGGCCGGCGTTCATGTACGTCATCCTCGAGGCGTTCGCCGACGGCGGCGTGATGTGCGGCCTGCCCCGCCACGTGGCCGTCGAGCTGTCGGCGCAGATGGCGCTCGGCGCCGCGTCGATGGTGCTGGCGACGGGGCGGCACCCGGCGGCACTCAAGGACGACGTCACCACCCCGGCCGGCTGCACGATCGCCGGGATCCTGGCGCTCGAGGACGGGCGGATCCGCTCGGTGCTCGCGCGCGGGATCGAGACCGCGGCCAAGGTGGCGAGCGGGCTGGGTAAGTGACCCCGGCCCGCGAGCGCGTCGCGGCGGCGCGGCGGGTCGTGGTCAAGGTGGGGACGAACGTCGTCATGCGGGACGACGGGGCGATCGCGCTCGGGCGCGTCTACGGGCTGGTGGAGTCGGTCGCGGGCCTGCGGGCCGCCGGCAAGGAGGTCCTCATCGTCTCCTCGGGGGCTGTCGGCCTCGGGGCCCAGCGGCTCGGCCTGGCCGAGCGGCCGAAGGTCCTCTCGATGAAGCAGGCGTGCGCCGCCATCGGGCAGAGCCGGCTGATGGCGGTGTACGAGGCCGGATTCGAGCGGCTCGGCGTCGTCACCGCGCAGGTGCTCCTCACCGAGGACGACTTCTCGCACCGCGACCGGTACCTGAACCTGCGCGGCACGCTGAACAAGCTGCTTTCACTCGGAGCGGTGCCGATCCTGAACGAGAACGACACGGTCTCGACGGCCGAGCTCGTCGCGGCGGCCGGCGGACCGTCGGTCTTCGGCGACAACGACCGGCTCTCGGCGCTCGTCGCCAGCAAGGTGGAGGCGGACCTCCTGGTGATCCTCTCCGACGTCGACGGCCTCTACACCGGCAACCCGCGCACCGACGCCTCGGCGCGCCTCATCCCGCTGGTCCCCTCGATCACGCCGGAGATGGAGGAGGGCGCGGGGGGATCCGGGTCGCGCGGGAGGGGCGGGATGAAGACCAAGCTGGAGGCGGCCCGCATCGCGACGGCCGCGGGCGCGCTCGCGCTGATCGCGAGCGGGCGCGAGCCGGGTGTCCTGGACCGGCTCTTCGCGGGCGAGGAGATCGGGACGCTCTTCCTGCCGGGGCGCGCGCTCGCGGGGAAGAAGAGATGGATCGCCTACGCCTCGCTTCCCGCCGGCACGCTCACGGTGAACGCCGGGGCGCGTGCGGCGCTGGTGGAGCGGAACGCCTCGCTCCTCCCCGCGGGCGTCGTGGCGCTCCTCGGGGAGTTCGAGAAGGGCGACGTCGTGCGGCTCGTCGACGAGGCGGGCCACGAGCTGGCTCGCGGCATCGTGAACTACGCGGCGGCCGACGCGCGGCGGCTCGTGGGGAGCCCGCCGGAGCGCGGGTCCCGAGGTGTGCCGGAGCTGGTGACGCGCGACAACATCGTCCTGACGTGACGGGCCGGCGCTATCGTCCGGCGAAGAGGGGCTCCCGATGACGAACGTGCTGATCGAAGACCTCCGCCTCCTCCTGGTTCGCGACCTCCGGGCCTTCGCGCGCGAGGTGGATCTCTGCCCCGACGACGACGTGCTGTGGCGCGCCATCCCGGGCGTGACGAACACCGTGGGGAACCTCGCGCTCCACGTCTCGGGGAACCTGCGCCACTACGTCGGCGCGATCCTCGGCGGCACCGGATACGTGAGGGACCGCCCGCTCGAGTTCTCGCGGCGGACGGGTACGCGCGCCGAGGTGAGGGCGGAGATCGAGGACGCGATGGGGGTCGTCTCCCGCGTCCTCCCGGGCCTCTCCGCGGAGGTCCTGGGCCGCGACTATCCCGACGCCGCGCTCGGTGTGGTCCTGCCGACCCACCTCTTCCTCCTGCACCTCGCGACCCATCTGGCCCACCACCTCGGGCAGGCCGGCTACCTGAGGCGCGCGCTCACCGGCGACGCGACGTCGAGCGGCGCGATCTCCATGAAGGAGCTGGCGGCGGGCTGACCGCCCGGGCTCAGCTCGGGGTGCGGTCCGTCGCGCGCCGAGCCCGGTTCCGGACCGGCAGGACGAGGCGGAACGTCGAGCCCCTCCCGGCCTCGCTCGTCACCGTCACGTCGCCCCCCATCATCCGGGCGAGCTGGCGCGAGATCGCGAGCCCGAGGCCGGTTCCGCCGAAGCGGCGGGTCGTGGAGGCGTCGAGCTGGGCGAACGCGTTGAACAGACGGGTCAGCTGCTCGGGCGTCATGCCGATCCCGGTGTCGGCGACCTCGAACCAGACCTGCGACCCTTCCCCTCCCGCGGTCAGCGTGAGGGTGCCGTTCTCGGTGAACTTGGCGGCGTTCGAGAGGAGGTTCAGGAGGACCTGCCGGAGCCGCCGGGGGTCGGTCTCCAGCGTGACCGGCAGGCCGTCGCTTCTCCGGTCGAGAAGCTGGTTCCCTCGCAGGGCCGCCAGGGGGCGCACCGTCGCCACGACGTCGTCGAGGAGGGGCGCCACGGGAAAGGTCTCGGTCGAGAGCTCGAGCTTGCCGGCCTCGATCTTGGAGACGTCGAGGATGTCGTTCACGAGCGCGAGCTGGTGCCGCGCGGCTCTGGCGATCTTCGAGGCGTCGGTCTCGAGCTCGCCCGAGTACGTCCCGGCACGGGCCTCGTCCTCGAGCAGCTCGGCGTAGCCGATGATCGCGTTGAGCGGCGTGCGCAGCTCGTGCGAGACGTTGGCGAGGAAGCGCGTCTTGGTGCGGCTCGCCTCCTCCGCCCGCGCGAGCGCCTCCTCGGTCCTTGCCTTCTCGGCGCGCAGCTCCTGGGTGCGCTCGGCCACGGCGCCCTCCAGCTCGCGCTGACGCGCCTCGAGGGCGCGCGCGCGGAAACGCGCCGAGCCGAAGCCGAGGAGGACGAGCGCGAGCGCGGCCAGGCCGTAGAACGCGGGCGTCTCGCGGAAGCGCGGGATCACGCGGAACGAGAGGCTCGCGCCGGTGTCGTTCCAGACCCCGTCCTCGTTGGAGGCGAAGACGCGGAACCGGTAACGGCCGTGGCCGACGTGGGTGTAGCGCGCCACGCGCTCGGCCCCGGCGTCCACCGGCTCGCGGTCGTAGCCCTCCAGCTGGTAGCGGAAGCGCATCCGCTCCGGGGCCCGGAACGAGAGGCCGGAGTAGCGGAGCTCGAAGCGCTCGCCTCCGGGAGGGACCTCGATCGCTCCTCCTCCGAGCGCCTGGTCCGTGCCGTCCACGAGGAAGCCGGTGATCTGGACCGGCGGCGGGATCGGGTTCCTGGCGAGCTGGGTGACGTCGAAGAACGCCACGCCGTCGGTCGTGGGAAAGGCGAGGCGGCCGTCGCGCAGCTTCCACCCCGCCGTGTGCCCGCCGCCGTTCCCCTCCGCCGAGCGGAGGCCGTCGGCGCGGCCGAAGGCCTCGCACGAGACGCGCTCCGCGCGCCCGTCGGCGACCGCGTCGAGCCCGGCGCGTGGACAGCGGAAGATGCCGCGGTTGCTGCTCATCCAGAGGTGGCCGTCGTCCCCGGAGAGCACCTGGTGCACCACGTCGTCGAAGAGCCCCTGTGCCGAGGTGATCCGGCCGATCGACCCGGCCCGGAGCCGGTCTAGCCCGCCGCCGTGGGTTCCCACCCAGAGCGTGCCGTCCTCGTCGAGGAGGAGCGCGCGGGCCACGTCGTGCGAGAGACCTTGCTTCGTGCCGATCGCCCGGAACGTCCCGTCGGGGAGGAGCCGCACGACGCCTCCGCCCTCCGTCGCCGCCCAGAGCGCGCCGTCGCGGTCCTCGCGCATCGAGAAGATGACGTCGCTCGGGAAGCCGGTCTTCGTCGAGAAGACTCCGAGCACCTTGCCGTCCTTCATCTTCATCAGCCCGCCGCCGTACGTGCCGGCGTAGAGCGTCCCGTCGCTGTGGAGATAGAGGGAGCGGACGATCTCGCTGGAGAGCCCGTCCGCGAGCCCGAAGCAGCGGATCCGTCCCTTCGAGAGGAGGCCGAGCCCGTGAAACGTCCCGATCCAGACGTCGCCGGCCGGCGTCTCCACGGTCGACCAGACCTGCTCGTTGCAGAGCCCGTCCTTCTCGAGGAGCACGTCGACGTGCCCGGTCCTCTCGTCCCACCGGTTCAGGCCGCCGCCGTTCGTGCCGACGAGCAGCTCGCCGCGCGCCGTCTCGTAGACCGAGCGGATGCTCGGCGAAGAGAGTCCCTGGGCGGTCGAGAGGATCTCGGCCTTTCCGGCATGGAGGGCGTTCAGCCCGCCTCCGGCCGTGCCGATCCAGAGGGTGCCTTCCCGGTCCTCGCCGAAGGAGTTGATCCGACCGCTGGAGAGCCCCTGCGGGAGGCCGAACCGCTCGATCCGTCCGGTCGCGTCCACGCGGACGAGGCCGCCCCCGACGGTCCCGACGAGGAGCCGTCCGGCGCGGTCCTCGAAGACGGCCTGAACGTCGTTGCTCGGCAGGCCCTCCGCACGCGCCAGGTGCGAGACGACCCGTCCCTGATGGACGCGCTCCACGCCGCGGCCGTGCGTGCCGACGAAGAGATCGCCGGTCTCGCGGTCGAGGGCCATCGACAGGACGATGTCGTGCGCGAGGCCCTCCTTCGTGCCGAGCCGGGTGAGCGTGCCGTCCGGCGCGCGGCGCGCCAGCCCGCCCCCGAGCGTGGCGATCCAGAGGCCGCCCTCGCGGTCCTCGGTCAGCCAGGTGACCCGATCGCTCGGCAGCCCGTCCGCGGTGGTGATCGCGCGGAAGCGCCCGTTCTCCTCGCGATGCAGCCCACCACCCAGCGTCGCCACCCAGAGAGTCCCGGCGCGGTCCTCCAGGAGGTGCCACACCTGGTCGCTGCGCAGTCCGGCCTCGGCTCCCCGGTGCGTGAAGACGCCGTCCTTCAGGGTGACGAGGCCGCCTCCCGACGTACCGGCCACGAGCGTGCCGTCGCGCCGCTCGAGGAGGCACTGCACCCAGCTGTGGCGGAGCTCCGGCGTCGTCCTCCTGTCGAAGACCGTGAACGAGACGCCGTCGAAGCGCACCAGCCCCTCGTGGGTGCCGAGCCACAGGAAGCCGTCGCGGGTCTGGAGGATCGCGTTGACGCTGTCGTTCGGAAGTCCGTCCTTCTGCCGGAAGACGCGGTGGACGAGGCGGTCGAGCGGACGCTCCGGGGGGAAGGCCGCCGCCACGGCTCCAGCAGCCGGTGGCGCCATGGCCAGGCGCAGGCACAGGAAGACCGCCCTCCCGACGTCCCTCGACATGTGCGCCTAGGATGCCACCCCTCCCGCGCTATCGTCGGGGCGTCATGACCCCAGCCACCGGATCCGATCAGCGCTCCGGGCCGGCTCCAGCCGGAGACCGGGGGCGCGTTCCCGCTCTGGCCCGGGCCGCCCGCGAGGCGTCCCGCCGTCTCGCTTCCGTGCCGGACGACGTTCGGCGGAACGCGCTCCTGGCCGTGGCGGACACCCTGGCCGGGCGTGCCCGCGCGATCCTCGCGGCGAACGAGGAGGATCAGCTGGAGGCCCGCCCGCGCGTCGAGGCCGGGGAGATGTCGGCGTCGCTCTTCGCCCGGCTCGTCCTGACGCCCGCGAAGCTCGCCGAGATCGTGGACGGGGTGCGTGCCGTCGCGTCGCTCCCCGACCCGACCGGCCGGGTCCTCGCACGGACGCTCCTGGACGACGGGCTCGAGCTCGTCAAGGTGACGTGTCCGCTCGGCGTCCTCGCGGTCATCTTCGAGGCGCGCCCCGATGCCGGGGTCCAGATCGCGTCGCTGGCGCTTCGCTCCGGCAACGCCCTGCTGCTGAAGGGGGGGCGCGAGGCGGCCCGCTCGAACGAGGCGCTGATCGGGGTCTTCCACGACGTCCTCGCGAGCTTCCCCGCGATCCCGCCCGCCGCGTTGACGTTGCTCTCCGGGCGGGAGGAGGTGGCCGCGCTCCTCGCCGAGGAGCGCTCGGTCGACCTGGTGATCCCGCGCGGGTCGAACGAGCTGGTGCGCTCGATCCAGGCCAGCACGCGGATCCCGGTGATGGGGCACGCCGAAGGCGTGTGCCACGTCTACGTCGACGCAGCCGCCGACCCGGCGATGGCGGTCGAGATCGTGCGGGACGCCAAGCTCCAGTACCCGGCGGCCTGCAACGCCGTCGAGACGGTCCTGGTCCACGTCGCCGCGGCGGCCCGGGTGCTGGAGCCGCTCCTCCTGCGGCTCGCGGCCGAAGGGGTCGAGGTCCGCGCCTGCGGCCGGACGCGCGCCCTCGCTCCAGGAAGGGCGCTCCGCGCCGCCGCCGAGGAGGACTGGCGGACCGAGCACTCGGGGCCCGTCCTCTCGCTCCGGCTCGTCGACTCGCTCGAGGAAGCGATCGAGCACGTGAACCGCTTCGGCTCCGGCCATACGGACGCGATCGTCACCGAGGACGCCGGCGCCGCCGAGCGGTTCCTGAAGGAGGTCGATTCCGCGAGCGTCTTCCACAACGCGTCCACGCGCTTCGCCGACGGCTTCCGCTACGGGCTCGGCGCCGAGGTCGGGATCGCCACGGGGAAGCTCCACGCGCGCGGCCCGGTGGGGCTGGAGGGGCTCGTCACCTACAAGTGGAAGCTGTACGGGCACGGAGAGGTGGTGGCCGCGTACTCGGGCCCGGGGCGGCGGGAATTCCGGCACCGTCCCCTCCCGGCGTGACGTAAGCTCGCGCGCCATGACGGAGCGGGACATGGAGCGCCTCCTCGACAGCTACGACCGCTGTCTCAAAGTCCCGTCCTTCCTCGACGTCTTCTACGAGCACTTCATGGGCTCGTCCCCCGAGATCGCCGCGAGGTTCGAGCACACCGACTTCAAGCGGCAGAAGAAGGTCCTGCGCGCGTCG
Organism: uncultured Holophagales bacterium; assembly: GCA_964384675.1. Lineage (GTDB taxonomy): Bacteria > Acidobacteriota > Thermoanaerobaculia > UBA5066 > UBA5066 > CAYLNK01. The sequence goes on from CAYLNK010000160.1 coordinate 13,683, forward strand.
CTCTACGACATGATCCAGGCGGTCGGACGGTCGGAGTCCGATTTCGCCGTGCTCGATTCCGTGGCGCGCCTCCACGACCGCCACCACCTCGACGTGCCGGCCGCCATGTACGACCTGTGGCTGGAGAGCCTGCTCTTCGCGATCCGCCGGGCGGACGACCGGTGCGACGCGGACACCGAGCAGGTCTGGCGCGAGGCGCTGAGGCAGGGGATCGCCTACCTCGTCTCGAAGCATTGATCCGGGGGGGCCTCCGGGACCGGCCCCCCCGTGCCCCCCCTGGCCGGGCAGCTCCAGGGCGCGAGGCCGGACTTCAGCGATCCGGGGGGGCCTCCGGGACCGCCCCCCCCCGTGCCCCCCCTGGCCGGGCAGCTCCAGGTCGCGAGGCCGCGCTTCCGCGATCCGGGGGGGCCTCCGGGACCGGCCCCCCCGTGCCCCCCGTAGCCGGGCAGCTCCAG
>CAYLNK010000161.1:0-14131 GCA_964384675.1 uncultured Holophagales bacterium
GCCGGGCCGAGGCGGCGGAGCGCGCCGGGGTCGCCGCGCGCCCGACGGTCTCCTGCACGAGCCGCATCGTCCGGGCGGTCCCGCTGGGGAGGTGGGCGGTCGAGAGCTCGGGCTCCGCCGAGGGAGGCGGCGCCAGGCCCGGCGGCACGGGACCATACCGGGCCGGCTCGAAGTCGATCACCGGGGTGTCCGGCAGACGGTTCGGCTCGAAGTCGATGACACCGGTCGTGCCGGCCCCCGCCGGGATCCGGAACGCCGCCGAGCCGCCGAACTCGAACGGCGACTCGCCTTCGTCGCTCGTGGGACCCGCCGAGGCGAAGCGCGGGATCGTCTTCACCTGCGCGGCGAGGCGCCGGAGCACCTCGTTGACCCAGGGAAGGTCCTCGGTGGTGAACGGCTCGCGGGCGGCCTTGTCGCGCACGTCCAGGATGCCGACGATCCGCCCGTCCAGGTAGAGGGGGGCCGTCAGGATCCGCGTCGACGAGGCACCCTCCATCAGAGGGCCGAGCTTCCCCGCGAGGCGGACGTCGTTCACGAAGCTCGGCTCGCGCAGCTCGTGCACGCGGGTCGCGAGCGGATCCCCCTTCTGGACCTTGTCGGGGAACCGGTCCGCGCGGCTGAACCCGTAGTACGAGAGGAGCCTGAAGCTGCCGTTCGGCTCGACCAGGTAGAACGACGCCTTCGTCGCCCGCACCTTCTCGAGCAGCAGGTACAGGGTCTCCTTGTACTGTTTCTCTTCTTCGGGTGTGAGCACGGGCTTACCCGGGCGAGGATAGCAAGCCCGCTCCCCTCCGCGCCCCCTCGTGACGCGTCAGCGGCGCCCCGCCACGACCGCGGACTCGGTCTCGACCCGGAAGCTCGCGAAGTTCTCGAGCTCGAAGCGGTAGCCGGTGTCGAGCCGGAAGAAGAGCGCGGCCTTGCCGACGAGCCGCAGGTCGATGCGGCACGGGAACCACTGCTCGGCCCGCACCGGGTGCGCCCGGTACGTCACGACCGCGTCCTTCACGTTGGCCGCGATCCCGCCCCCGACCTTCACGGGCGCCACCAGCCGGGCGTCCACGCGCTCGATCTGGAAATCCGTCGCATCGATCCTCACCCGCCCCGCGAGCGAGCCCAGCGCCCGGTCGCCCAGCGTGTCGGCCCGCTGGCCGAGCCGCGGGACGAAGTCGAGGACGTAGAAGAGCCGGCCGTTCTCCTCCTCCTCGGGGCGCATGCGGTAGTCGAACCGCCGGAGGAGGTCGGACAGCCGGCGCGTCCCGACCAGCGGGTCGTCGTCCTCTCCCTTGACGGATGGGGGCCGGGAGACCTTCTCCGCGGCCCGCTTCTCGAGCCGCTTCTTGCGGCCCTTGGCATCCTTCTCCGCCGCCGCCTCCTTCTCGGACGTCGTGGCGGGCCGCCCGTCCACCTCGATCAGCTCCCGCGAAGCCTCGCCCGCCTCGCTCGAGTAGACGTAGAAGAGACGCTCCGTCCGGCTCTTCGGCCGCCCCTTCGAGCCGTACGTGGTCTCCACCTCGCGGACGTCGTAGGTGTACGAGGCGAGGCGCTCCTCGGCCAGGCGCTGCGCCTTGACGACCTTCCGGATCAGCTCCTCGGGGTCGATCGACGACCCGTCGCCGCGAAGCTCGAGGGCGGCGAGGAGGAGCAGGGAGACGGCGGCGCGTCGCATCGAGACACTCTACGGCCTCGATGTGAATTTCGATTGCCGCCTTGGGCGCCCCCCGGGATCCCCTGTACGATTTCCCCCGAAATCGCGCCTGCTTGCCTCCACCGTCACGCGATTTCGGGGGAAATTTCGTCATGATCAAAGCTCCGAAGAGCGCCCTCGAGCTGGCCATGGAGCGTCTCGCCTCGCAGGACCGCGAGGCGGGCGTCGCCGAGGAGAAGCCCCTTTCCGACGCGCAGAAGGCCGCGATCGCCGAGGCCCGCAGCGTGGCCGGCGCGCGCCTGGCCGAGCTGGAGATCCTGCATCGCGACGCCCTGGCGCGGACCCACGACCCCGCCGCCCGGCAGGCTCTGGAGGAGGAGTACGCGATCGACCGCCAGCGGATCGACGGCGACCGCGACCGGGCGATCGAGCGAATCCGGCGCGGCGACGCCGGCGGAAGCCAGCGGTAGGGCGGAGGCGGAGAGATGCGCGTCATCATCACGGGCGGCACGGGCTTCATCGGGACACGCCTCGGCGCGCGGCTCGTCGCGAGCGGACACGAGCCGATCGTCTTCACGAGGGACGCCTCGCGCTCGCGGGACGCCCTCCACCCGAAGGTGCGCGTGGTGTCGTGGGCCGACGGCGCGCCGGAGTGGGAGTCGCTCGTCGACGGGGCGGGCGGCGTCGTCAACCTGGCGGGAGAGACGATCGCGCAGCGCTGGACGGCGCGGACGAAGGAGCGAATCGGGCGGAGCCGCACGGGAGCGGTCGAGCGTCTCCTCGTCGCCATCGGCAAGGCGAAGACCAGGCCCGGCGTCGTCGTGAATGCCTCCGCCGTCGGCTACTACGGCCCGCACGGCGACGAGGAGCTGTCCGAGGAGAGCCCGGCCGGCAGCGACTTCCTGGCGCAGACCTGCGTCGCCTGGGAGGAGGCGGCCGGCCGCTTCGAGGCCGCCGGGATCCGCACCGTGCGCATCCGGATGGGGGTCGTCCTGGGACCCGAGGGGGGCGCCCTCGCCAAGATGCTCCCGCCGTTCCGGCTGGGCGCCGGCGGGCCGCTCGGGAGCGGGGCGCAGTGGATGTCGTGGATCCACGTGGAGGACCTCGTCGACCTTTTCGTCTGGGCGCTCGAGACGCCGTCGGTGAGCGGCGCCGTGAACGCCACCGCGCCGCGGCCCGTCACGATGAAGGAGTTCGCGCGGACGCTCGGGAAGGTGCTCCACCGTCCCGCCTTCGCGCCCGCCCCCGCCTTCGCCCTGAAGCTCGCCCTCGGCGAGATGTCGACGATCGTCCTCGACGGGCAGCGTGTCCTCCCGAAGCGGACGCAGTCCCTCGGCTTCTCCTTCCGCCATCCCGAGCTGGAAGTGGCGCTCGGGGACCTCCTCGGGAGTTAGCATCCGCGGATGCCCCGCGTCGTTGGCGAAAGCGTCCCCCGCACGGACGGGCCGGCCAAGGTCACCGGCGCCGCCCGGTACGTCGACGACCTGCGGCTCCCCGGCCCCGCGCCGCTCCACGGCGTCACGCTCCGGAGCGACGTGGCGCGCGGCCGGCTCCTCTCGATCACGCCCGACCCCGCGTTCGACTGGAGCGGCCTGACGGTCGTCACCGCGGCCGACGTGCCGCGCAACGTCGTCACGCTGATCGCCGAGGACCAGCCGGTGCTGGTGCCGATCGGCGGCGAGATCCGCCACCGGTACGAGCCGCTGGCGCTCGTCGCCGGCGACGACCCTCTCCGCGTGGCCCGCGCCCTGTCGCACCTGCGCGTGGCGGTGGAGCTCCTCACCCCCGTCTTCTCGGCGGAGGAGTCCCTGGCCGGCGCGACGGTGCTGGCGCCGCCCGACAACGTCTTCGCCCGCTACACCGTGCGGAAGGGCGATGCGCCGGCGGCCCTGCGCGGCTGCGAGGTCGTCGTCAGCGGCACGTACGCCGTCCACCACCAGGAGCAGCTCTACATCGAGACGCAGGGCGTGGTGGCGTGGTGGGACGAGCGGGGCGCCCACGTCCACGGCTCGCTCCAGTGCCCGTACTACGTCCAGAAGGGCGTCAAGGGAACGTTCGGCCTGCCGGCCGAGGAGATCGACGTCACCCAGACGGTGACCGGAGGCGGCTTCGGCGGCAAGGAGGAGTACCCGACGCTGATCGGCCTCCACGCCCTCCTCCTCGCGAAGAAGAGCGGGCAGCGTGTCAAGCTGATCTACGACCGGAAGGAAGACATCGAGGCGACGACCAAGCGGCACCCGGCCACGATGACGATCACCAGCGGCTGCGACCGCGACGGCACGCTGCGCGCCGTCACGATCCGGGTCCTGATGGACGGCGGCGCGTACGTCACGCTGACGCCCGTCGTGCTGTCGCGCGGGACGCTGCACGCGGCCGGCGCGTACCGGTGGGACCACGTCCTCGTGGAGTCGGTCGCGGTCGCCACCTCCACCCCGCCGAACGGCGCCTTCCGCGGCTTCGGCGCGCCGCAGACGATTTGGGCCATCGAGCGGCACCTGGACAAGGTGGCGCGGCGGCTGGGGCTCGACCCTCTCGAGCTGAAGCGCCGGAACGCGCTCCGTGTGGGGGATACCACGGCGACGGGCCAGGTCCTCAGGGAGTCGGTCGGGTCGCTCTCGTGCCTGGCCGCGGCCGCGGAGGCCAGCGGCTACTTCGAGCGGCGGGCGCGGGGCGTCGTCGTCACCGGACGGAAGGCCGTCGGGATCGGCGCGAGCCTCTTCATGCACGGCGCGGGATTCACCGGCTCGGGCGAGCGGAAGATGAAGGGGCGGGTCGCCATCGACCTCGTGCCCGGCGGCCGCTTTCTGATCCGGAGCGCCTCCACCGACATCGGGCAGGGGACGGAGACGGTCTTCCGCCAGATCGCGGCGGCGGCGCTCGGCGTCGGCCTCGACGCGATCGACGTCGCGCAGCCGTGCACCACCGTCGTCCCGGACTCCGGCCCCACGGTCGCCTCGCGCACCGTGATGGTGGTCGGCTCGATCGTCGAGAAGGCCGCGCTCGAGCTGAAGGCGAGAATCGAGCTTGCTGCGGGGGGCTCCGACGCCGCCCCCCGCGCCGGGTTCTTGGCGGCCGCGGCGGCCCTCGCGGCGCGCGAGGGGACGGTCTCGGCCGAGGTCGTCTACGACTCGCCGCCCGGCCTCGTCTGGGACGACGCCACGTACACCGGCGACGCCTACCCGTGCTACGGCTGGGGCTGCGACATCGCCGAGGTGGAGGTCGACCTCGACACGTTCGAGGTGCGCGTCCTCGGCTTCTGGGCGGCGGCGGACGTCGGGAAGGCGATCCACCCGCTGATGTGCAAGGGACAGGTCGAGGGCGGCACGCTCCAGGCGATCGGGTGGGCGCTCAACGAGAAGGTCGTCTGGTACGAGGGGGCGATCCTGAACGGACGGATGACGAACTACGTCGTCCCCACCAGCCTCGACGCGCCGCCGTTCACGACGCTCCTCGTGGAGGAGCCGTTCTCCGCCGGTCCCGGCGGTGGGGCGAAGGGGCTGGGCGAGCTGCCGATGGACGGCGGCGCCCCCGCGATCGCCGCGGCGATCGAGCACGCCACGGGCATCGCCATGGACTCGCTCCCCCTCCTGCCCGAGGACCTCTTCGCCCGGAGCGCACGATGAGAGTCGACTTCACGCTGAACGGCGCGAGCCGCTCGCTAGACGCGCCTCCGCTCACCCGCCTCCTCGACGCCCTGCGCGGCCCTCTCGGCCTCACCGGGACCAAGGAGGGGTGCGGCGAGGGGGAGTGCGGCTCCTGCACGGTCCTTCTCGATGGCGAGCCCGTGAACGCCTGCCTCGTCGCGGTCGGCCAGTGCGAGGGACGCAGCATCGTCACCGTGGAGGGGCTCGCCGTGGGCAGCCTCCTGACGCCGCTCCAGGATTCGTTCGTGACCGAGGGGGGGGCCCAGTGCGGCATCTGCACGCCCGGGATGCTCCTCTCGGCCCAGGCGCTCCTCGACGCCAACCCGGCGCCGTCCGAGCCCGAGATCCGGGAGGCGATCGCCGGGAATATCTGCCGCTGCACCGGCTACCAGCGGATCGTGGAGTCGATCCGGACGGCGGCGGCCACCGCCGCGGCTGCCGCGGCTGCCGCGCGGAAGCCGTCCGACCTGTTCCGGAACGTCCCGCCGTCTCCGCCGTCGCCCGAGGTCCTGTAGATGTCGCTGGCCGAGCTCCCGCTCCACCCGTTCGAGAGGGCGTCCTCGCTCCCCGCGCTCTGCGCGCTTCTGTCGGACCGGGCGTCGCGGGGCGAGGGGACCGTCCTCCTCGCCGGCGGCACCGACTGGATCGTCGAGCAGCACGTCGCTCCCGTCGCGGACCCGCGCGGCCTGCCTCTCGTGGTGGACGTCTCGCGGCTCCCGGAGCTGGGCGGGATCGAGGTACACGGCGACGTTGCCCGGATCGGCGCCGGCGTCACCTATCTCGCGATCCGCCGGCACGAGGAGCTGGCGCGACGGGCTCCGCTCTTGGGCGCGATGTCCCGCGACGTCGGCGCCGTGCAGATCCAGGCGCGAGGCACGCTGGGCGGAAACCTCGCGACCGCCTCCCCCGCCGCGGACGGGGTGACGTGCCTGGCCGCGCTCGACGCCGCCGTCGTCCTCGCGAGCGTGCGGGGCGAGAGGCGCGTCCCGCTCTCCGTCTTCTACACGGGCTACAAGCGGACCGTGCGCGCGGCGGACGAGGTGATCGTGGCCGTCGAGATGACCGTCCCCCGCGACGGCGCGGTGACGTACTGGCGCAAGGTCGGGACGCGCCTGGCGCAGGCGATCTCGAAGGTCGCGCTCGCCGGAGTCGTCGACGTCGAGGACGGCCGGATCGTCCGCCTCGGGCTCGGCATGGCGTCCGTCGCCCCGACGACCGCCTTCCTGCCCACCGTGCGAGCGCTCGGGCTCGGAACCCCGCTTCCCGAGATCTCGGACGACGCGCTCGACGCGGCCACGGCTCGTGATGTCGCCCCGATCGACGACATCCGCTCGAGCGGCGCCTACCGGCTCCACGTCGCCAAGGCGCTGGTCCGGGAGCTCTTCCGCCGCGCCCGCGGTGTGTGACCCGGGTCACAGCGGTTCCGTGACGTCCCGCACATGATCCGGGGGTCATGGTCGACGCCACCCTCACCCCGGCCGAGATCCGCCGGCTCGTCCACGAGCTCGTGGACGGCTTCTCCGGCCTCCCGTCCGCGCGCGACCGCTGGGTCGCGCTCCTGACCGACCCGTCGCCTTCGATCCGGCTCCAGGCGGAGACGTCTCTGCTCTCCCTGGGTCTCTCTCTCGGCTCTCTCGCCGCGGTGCCGCCGACACCGCGGCCGCCGCGTTCGGAGACGACCTCCCACCGGGTCCTCCGCGAAGCCTGCGAGAGCACGCACACGACCTGGGACGACCCGAGCGACCCGTGGCGACACTGCCGCGAGTGCCTGGGGGACGCCTTCTGGTTCGACGCGTTCGGCGAGCCGCGCTGCCTGAGCTGCCACCCGCCACGCGTCTCGTAGAGCCCGGCGGCCAGCCAGCCGGCTCCGGTCCCGTCGGGTCCTTCAGGCGCGGCGCACGAGGTGAAAGACCGGGGTCACGATTCCCTGGTGGTCGGGGTTGATCGGCGGCACCTCTCCCTCCTCCACGATCTCGAAGGGAGGGACCAGGAGCGAATGCAGCTGATGGCGTCTCGAGGCGAGACCGCGCGTTCCGGCGTACATCCGGACCACGAGACGGCTTCCCGCGACCGACCAGCGCCGGATACTGCGAGCGTACGCGCCGTGCAGCTCGTCCGGGAGGATGTGAAGGCAGCCCGTGTCGAGGATGACGTCGAAGGAGGCGCCGAGACCGGTCCTCGAGCAGACGTCCACCACCTCGAAGGTGAGGCCGGTGAGGTGCCCGTACGCGTCTCTCGCGCATCGAATCGCCTCCCGGGAGACGTCGATCGCGACCACCTCGAGCCCGCGGGACGCGAGCGCTGCGGCGGTCTGGCCGAGACCACAGCCGATCTCCAGGACCCTCTGTCCCCGGGACAGCCAGCCCTTCTCGAAGCCGAAGAGATACTGGGGCGCGGAGGCGGCCAGGCGGCGAGCCCGGAATTCTTGCCCACCCCAGTCGGAGTCCCAGGCGCGCCGGACCCGTCTGCGGAGGAGGAGCTCGCGGGCCGCGAGGATAGGCATTGCCGCCGAGGATCGTACCAAGCGGCCGCCAGTTGTATGTAACGGCTGAATCGACAGCGCCCGCTCGGCTCTCGGTGGCGCTGGCGGCGTTGCGCCGACAGGCGTGGAGCCAGCTACAGACTGTGGCGGCGCGCCTTGCCATCGCCAGCCGATAGCCGTCGCATCCACTGTCGCTACAACCGTTACGAGCAGCTAGAACCCGGCCCGCAGCGTCACCAGCACCTCGTCCGGGTGCGCGACGCGGGCCGCGAGGATCACCTCGTGCCGCGCGTACTCGGCCGTCAGGTCCACCCCGCGCACGATGCCGAGCCGGAAGCCCAGGTCGTACTTGCTCCAGTCCCACGTCATCGACGGCGCCACGAAGCCGGCCGGCAGCGGGAACTCGTTGTCGATCTTCGAGACGCGGACGACGGGCTGGAGCCAGTTCAGGACCGGCGTCTCGCCCCACAGGAAAAGGCCGTTCAGCGGGATCCGATAGGCGAGCTCCGCTTCGAAGCCCTCCCGCACCAGACCCGCGATCTCCTGGTGGACGAGCTGCCCGTACAGCTGGAGGCCGCCGAGCCGCAGCTCCACGTTCGCGCCGTACTCGAGCTTCTCGTCTCCGTCGATCGCGAGCGAGGGGCCGCCGGGGAAGCCCTTCAGGAGCTGCAGGTCTCCCGAGTAGAACGACCCGCGGATCGCGACCTTCTCCGCCAGGGTGCGGCGGAACACCCAGCCGAGGACGTCGACGCCGTCCCGCTTCTCCTCGCCCCAGGTGAAGCGCAGCCCGAGCCCGCCCCCCACCTGGAACTTCCCCTTCAGGTTCACGTCGTTCGCCTTGGCGTCGTACAGGATCGGGAAGCCGGACTGGAAGACGGGGTTCGGGTTCGCGAAGCTCGTCCGTTCCGGTGTGCCGTTGTCCCCCGCGAGCGCGTTGGGGTCGCGGAAGAAGAGCGGGTTGCCGCTGACGGCCTGAGCCCGCCAGTAGACGACGCTCCCGAACGAGCCGCCCGCCTCCGCCCCGATCTCCTCGAACCGTCCGACGGCCGTGCCCCAGAGTCCGTAGCTCTCGAAGCGGCGCTGGAGCTGCTTCGTGAAGCGAGGCGCCTTCCCGAGCTGCAGGTAGACGCTCGTCCCGGGAAGCGCCACGAGCGGTTCGTACTTCTTGCCGAGCCGGAGCCACGCCTCGCGCAGGAAGACGCGGTCATCGCTGGAGGTGGGGTTCCGGTTGTACAGGTCGAGGAAGTGGACGGCGACGCGGCCGGAGATGTCGGGCGTCAGGTCCGCTTCGGCGATCAGGCTCGCGTCGGACAGCTCGATCGACGTCCCGGTCGAGACGGTGCGCAGGAACACCGGCTGCGGCAGGCTCGGCGAGGCCACCCGCGCCTCCTCCGGCGAGGAGTGGCGCGCGTTCACCTTCAGCTCGCCCTTGACCCGGAGCTTCCCGGAGAAGAGCGAGAGGCTGCCGGGGGGCAGGAGCGATCCACCCTCCTGCCCCGGGGCCGCGACGGCGGCCCCGAGGGACACCACGAGTACCAGCAGACGGAGGGCTCGGACGGACATGCTCGCTCCTGGCGGCATGTTAATCCGCGCCCGCGGGAGAGTCCCTACGGCGTCTCGACGATCGTCGTCCCTCCCTCGGCCACCGTGAACGCCTTGATCGCCGTGCCGTCGATGGCCAACGTGTAGTTGCCGGGCGCGATGTTCTCCAGGCGGCGCACGGGCGTCGCGAGCATCAACGACGAGTCCAGGCTGAAGATCGAGTAGCGGTACGGGAGGCCGGACGCGGTGAGGAGCTGCGCCTTCGCTGGACCCTTCTCGAGCGTCTTCGGGCCGGCGTGGATCTCCACCGTGCCGCCCGGCGTCAGGGCGATCGGCACGGTCGGGCTCGGCACCGAGACGCCCTCCAGGGTCACGGCCGCGTAGCCGGAGGCGTCCGCCACCAGCGTGTAGCGCCCCGGCTTGAGCGACGGGATGTCGCCACGCCCCTCCCCGTCGAGCGCGATCGAGCCGGTGAAGACGGGCGTTCCGGAAGCGTCCAGGACCCGCGCCATCAGTCCGCGCAGCGGCACGCCGTAGAGGCCGTCGCGCACCTGGACGCCGATCCCCTCGCCCCTCACGAGCTCGATGACCAGCGCGTCTCCGTCCCGCTCCGACGCCGTGACCGTACGCTTGTCGAACTGGAAGTCGGGCTTCCTCACCGTGAGCGTGTAGGCCTTGGCGTCGAGGTCGTCCATGGCGAAACGTCCGTTGCTGTCCGTCGTCACCGCGCGGAGGAACGGGCGGCCGGAGTCGTCGCCCCCGACCTCGATTACGGCATCGGGCAGCGGCTGTCGCGAGCCCGACTCCACGACGGTCCCCGCGATCCGCGCCGTCGGGATGTCGATGTCCAGCGTCTGGTCGCCGGTCAGCTTGACCGTCTCGGGGCGCGGGGTCCCGCCCAGGTTGCTGCCGGTGGCCTGCACCAGGTACGTCCCGTCGAGCAGCCCTTCCAGGCGATAGGCGCCCGACTCGTCCGTGCGGGCCGTCGCCGAGCGTCCGCCCCCACCCTGCACGTTCGCGAACACCATCGCGTCGGCGACCCCCTGGCCCCCCTTCCGGACCTGGCCGGACAGGGTGTGGCCGGCCTCGAAGACGATCTCGGTCTCGGCGTCGGTCTGCCCCTCGGCGATCGTCAGCTGGCGCGACGCCGTGCGCGTGGAGCCTCCCATGAAGCTCCCCGCCGTGGCGCGGAGCGTGATGGCGCCGGCCGGGACACCGGTCAGCTCGAAGCGGCCGTCGCCGGCCGAGCGGGTGGAGCCGAAGAAGCCGTCGGGACCCGAGACGTTCACGCTCACCTGGTCCCTCAGCTCGGCCGGGAGACCGCTCACCGTGCCGCGTACCGTGGCTCCCGCGGCCAGCGTCAGCACCAGGTCCTCCTTCGACTCCCCGACGTTGATCACGGTGTCGGACGCCGGGCTCGACTTGCCGTTGAGCGTCGCCGCGGCCGAGTACCGCCCCGCGCCGAGGTGGTCGAAGCGGAAGCGGCCCGATGCGTCGGTGACCGTGCCGGTGCCGCCGGTCATCCGCCCGAAGCCGCTCTCGCCGGCCGCGGAGAGGCTCACCTGCGCGCCGGCGAGCGGCTGGCGGCTCTCCGAGACGACGACCCCCGCGACCGAGCCGCCCGTCGTCATCCGGACCTCCACGGCACCGCCCGTCTCCTTGATCTCGACCGACTCGGTGGCCTCCGCATAGTCCCCGTGCCTGGCGGTGACCCGCGCCTTTCCGGGCGCGAGCCCTTCGATCTCGAAGCGGCCGTCGGCGTCGGTGGTGACGTCGCCGTCCCCGCCCATTCCCGGGAACACCATCATCGGCCCGCCGCCCCCACCGGCGCCCTGCACGGAGACCTCGGCGTCCGGGATCGGGCGGCCGGAGCGCGCGTCGACGACACGGCCCTTCAGCGCACCGCCGGGCGCCACCTTCACCTCGACGTTCTCCTTCGTCGCGCCTTCCTCGACGACGACGTCGCCGACCCGCGAGGCCTGGTACCCCTTGGCTTCCACCGAGACCTGCCACTTGCCGGGCGGCACGTCCTCCAGGAGGAACCGGCCGTCCTCGGCGCGGACCTCCAGCCGGTTCCCGCCGCGCCCGCGGCCGCCGCCGCCTCGCGTCGCGAAGCGCATCACCATGCCGCCCATGCCGCGGTCCGGCTCGTACGAGACGACGTACTCCGTGAGCGGCTTGCCCGACTTCGCGTCGACCGCGCTGCCCGCGATCTTGCCGTTCGTGGAGACCGTGATCTCGACGCCCTCGGCCGGCGCGACCACGCCCTTCTTCAGCGGACCCATCCCGGCGCCCCCGCCGAGCACCTGCAGGTCGTACGTCTCCCCTGCCTTGAGGCCCTCCACCTCGAACGCGCCGTCGGGACCCGTCGGCTGCATCCCGCCGGCGCCGCCGCCGAGCATGCGCCCCATGCGGCTTCCGGCCGGCTGCACGAACAGGCCCTCGACCCCGTTGCCGTTCTTCTGCCGGATGAAGCCGGCGATCAGCGCGCCCGGGGCGAGCGTCACCTCCAGCGGGTCGAGCGCCTTCCCCTCGGCGACCTTCACCGGGTCGATGGTCTCGGTGGCGTAGCCGCTCTTGCGGATCATCAGGAAGTAGTCGCCCGGCTTGACGCCCTTCAGCTCGAAGCGCCCGTCCGGCCCCGTCTTGCCGCGCGGGCGATCCTCCCCGCCGCCGGCGATGCTGATCCCGGCGTTCATCCCGCCCCGGCCCATCCGGAAGTTCATCGGCGCGCTCAGCGCGACCTCGGCCTCGGGGACCGGATTGCCGCCCTGGTCTTTCACGACACCGGACAGCACGGCCCCGCGCCGCAGCACGAGCGCGACCCCGGTCTTCGCGCCGCCCGGCGCGAGCGAGAGCCCGCCCAGCGAGGAGGCCTCGAAGTCCGGGTGTGTGACGGACAGCCTCTGGTTGTCCCCCGGCGCCAGCCGCGAAGCCTTGAACGTGCCGTCCGGGGCAGACTTGAAAACCTGGCCCTCGCTCGAGCGCAGCTGTCGGAGGAACGCCGCGATCCCCGTCTCCCCCGCCTTGGTGAGGCGCCACTTCGCGCCCCCGACAGGACGTCCCTCCTCGTCGGTGAAGCGGCCGGAGAGCGTCGCCCCGAGGAGCAGAGGCACGTCGAGCTTCTTCGCCTCGCCCGCCGCGAGGACGACGTCGTCCTTCACGTACGGCACGTAGCGCGGCTCGTCGCCCTTCAGGCGGAGCCTGCCCGGTGGAATGGACTTCACCTTGTACCGGCCGTCCGGACCCGAGCGCGTGAGGCGCACCGCGCTTCCGATCCGCACCTCCACCTTGGTCCGCGGCACCGCGCGCCCGCTCCTGGCGTCGACGACGCGTCCCTCGAGCGAGGCCGGCGGCGCGAGGACGGCGGCGATCGGTCCGGAACCCGGCTTCACGGTGGGCAGCTCGACCCAGCCGGCGTCGCCCGCATCCACGACGAGCGCGCCCTTCGGCTCGCCGACGTGCGGGATGCGGAACGAGCCGTCCTCCGCCGTCTCCACCCAGCGGGTCCGGCTCTTCCCCTCGAACCGGACGAGCGCTCCGGCCGCGGGGCTCTTCCGATCCGCCTTCTTCACGGTGCCGGTGAGAGCCGTTCCCGGGGCGAGCACGAGGGGGCGGGAGACCGCGCCGGAGCGCACGCCGTCGCGCTCCACGGGCGCGAAGCCGTCCTTCTCGACGGTGAGCGTGCTCCCGTTCGGGCTGGCGTCGTCGAAGCGGAAGGTGCCGTCCGCCGCCGTCCGGGTCCGGCGCGGGAGCGGGCGGGCGCCGCCGGTGTCGTCGCCACGCCCGACCGGCGCCGTGAGCGTCACCTCGGCATCCGCGACCGGCGCTCCCTCCCTGTCGACGACCTTGCCGGCCAGCTTCTCGGCCTTCGGAAACGTCAGGTCGCCGAGGTCGTCGGTCTCGGCGGCGTCCCAGATCCCCTCGAGCGACGCGGCGACGATCCCGCCTCCCTCGATCCTGAGCCGCACCAGGGTGTCGGCCTTCGCGGCCTCGGGTGCGAGGACCAGCGTGAAGGCACCGTTCGGCCCGGTGGTCGTCTGGGCCAGAGGCTTCGCCTCGGCGCCGCGCCGGGCCTCGCGGCGCGCCTCGTCGAACGGCGCTTCGTAGGCGTGCGCCGAGACGGTCACGCCGCTCGCGGGCTTGTCGCCGGCGAGGAGGCGCCCCTTCCACTCACCGGCGGACAGGGGAAGCGTGGCGGCAAGAAGGGCCGGAAGGACGATGGATCGGATCGGGACCAAGGGGACCTCCTGTCGGTTCGGCCGACGCCGACCCGGCTGCAACGATGGCGCCAGCGTCTCCAAGGACGAGAAACCCAGTCGCGGAGGTTACAGAACTCCCCGGATGAGGCAGGAGTCCCCAAAACGGGAAGCGAGGCGGCCCGCGGTCTAAGCTCGCGACCCCATGCCCGACGCGCCGTCTCCAGTGGATCCGCCGAGGGTCGCGTTCGCCCCGCCGCGGGACGGCCTCGCTCTCTTCACGCACGATGCCCGGATCGCCGCCTGGGCCGAGCGCCTCTGGGAACGCGGGGCCATCGACGAGCGGGCCATCCGGCTCGACGTCGAGGTGTTCGCCGGACCCGCCCCCGAGGATCCGCTTCCCGAACGCAACCTCCGCTGGACCGTCGGCGAGGAGCGCTTCGCGGCGGGAATCGGGGACTCGCTCCGCATCGAGATCTCCGAGCGCCCCGCCCGCATCGACGTTCGCCTCGCCGCCGGGCTGCTCGACGCCGCGCCGCGGACCGCCATCCGCTACGCCCTCGAGGTGCCGGTCGCCGTCCTCCTCGCCCGGCGCGCCTTCACCGGCTCCCCCAGGGCC
>CAYLNK010000162.1:0-14087 GCA_964384675.1 uncultured Holophagales bacterium
CACCGCGGCGGCCGCGAGCGCGCCGACGATGTAGATGCCGAGCTGCACCACCTCGATCCAGATGACCGCCTCCATCCCGCCCCAGAGCGTGAAGAGGATCATCACCAGGCCCATCACCAGGATCGCCGCGGCGGTCACCGCCCCGACCGGCGCGCCGGGCCGGAACGCGGTCCAGACGGCGGCAAGGACCACGGCGGTGAGGAGGAGCCGGATGCCGTCGCCGATCGTCCGCATCACGATGAAGAGCGAGGCCGCCAGGCCCTTCACCTTCTGGCCGAAGCGCTCGGTCAGGAGCTGGTAGACGGTGAGGAGCTCGCCCTTGAAATACGACGGGATGAAGAGGATCGAGATGACGACGCGACCCGCCAGGTAGCCGAGGACGAGCTGCAGGAACGTGAAGTCGCCGCCCCGGGCGTAGGCGATGCCGGGGACGGAGATGAACGTGATGGTGGACGTCTCCGTCGCCACGATCGAGGCCGCGATCGCCCACCACGGCACGCTCCGCCCGCCCAGGAAGTAGCGGGCCGTGGTCGCCTGCCGTCGCGAGAACCACGCGCCGGTGGCGACGACGGCCGCGAGGTAGCCGAAGACGATGACGAGGTCGAGAGGGCCCAATGTCAGCGCTTTTTCGGAGCGGACTTCGTGGTCGGGACGGCTCCTGTGCCGCGGAAGAGGTCGTTCCAGCTGCCGCGCTTCCTGATGACGGTGGCCTTGTCCCCGTTCACCAGGACCTCGGCCGGCATCGGGCGCGCGTTGTACTCGCTCGCCATCGAGAAGCCGTACGCCCCGGCGTCCAGGATCACGGCCAGGTCTCCGGCCTCGGCCTTCGGCAGGAGCCGGTCGGCGGCCAGGATGTCTCCGGTCTCGCAGACGTCTCCCGCGATGTCGACCTTGCTCACGTCGGCGGTGCGGCCCGCGATCCGCACGCGGTGGTACGCCTGGTACATCGCCGGACGCATCAGGGTGTTGAAGCCGGCGTCGACGTTCACGAACGTCTTCACGGGCGTCTTCTTGACGGTGTTGACCCGGGTGAGGAGGAAGCCCGACTGCGCGACGAGGAAGCGGCCCGGCTCGAGCCAGAGCGTCGGCTCGTAGCCGAGCGCGGTCAGGCCGTCCTTCCAGATCGGCTCCAGCGCCTTGGCGAGGTCGTCGGCGCTCATCGCGGTCTCACCGTCCTTGTACGGGATCCCGAGGCCGCCCCCCAGGTCGACGAACTCCAGCTGGATGCCGAGCTTGGTCTTGAGCTCGAGGAGGAAGGCGAGCATCTTCTTGGCCGTCTCCTCGTACCCGGACGGCTCGGTGATCTGGGAGCCGATGTGGCAGTGGGCGCCGGCGATCGTCACGTGGGGCAGGGCCTTGGCCCGCTCGTAGGCGGCCAGGGCGAGGCCGTCCTCCAGGTGGAGGCCGAACTTCGACTCGGAGATCCCGGTGTTGATCTGGTGGATCGTGTGCGGGTCGACGCCGGGGTTGATGCGGAACGAGATCCGCGCCTTCTTCCCCATGCGGGCCGCGGCCGCCTCCACCTGCTCGAGCTCGTCGCGCGAGTCGACGTTCAGGACGGCGCCCACCGAGAGGGCGAGCTCGATCTCGGACGGGCTCTTGGACGAGCTCGTGAACATGATGTCGGAGCCGGCCACGCCGGCGCGCTGCGCCGTCCGGATCTCGCCCTCGGAGACGACCTCCGCGCCGAACCCCTCCTTGTGGAGGAACGAGACGATCTCGAGGTTCGAGTTCGCCTTGACCGCGTAGAAGAGCCGGAGCTTCGGGAAGCGAGGTGTGAAGGCCGCCTTCAGCGCGCGGGCCTGTCCCTCGAGCGTGGTCCGGTCGTAGACGTAGAGCGGTGTGCCGTACTCCTTCGTCAGGCGGCGGAGCGCGTCGGCCACGCCGGGCTCGCCGGCCGCGTCGGCGCGCGTCTTCTCGAGGGCCTGATGGAGCGAGAGGGGCTGGGCGAAGGCCGGGAGGCTGGCGAGACACGAGACCAGGAGACCCGTCGCGAGACGGGGGAGCGTTCGGCGCAAGGCGTCCTCCTCCCCCGATCTTAGTGGCTGGAGCTCCTAGGGGATCAGCTTCTCCTTCGCCAGCCAGGCCGCCGTGGCCCGCGCGACGACCTCGTACCCGTACGGTGTGTAGTGGCAGTGATCGTAGAAGAGCGTCTCCCGGGGATGCGCCTTCCGGTCGGCGCGGAGGGCCGGAATCAGGTCGAGGAAGGGCACGCCGACGCGCTCGCACATCGCTCGGGCCCACTGCTGGGGCCGGTCGTCCTGGTAGCGGCCCAGGACCTGGATGTGGACGGGGAACAGGACCACGGCGAAGCGCTGCTTCCGCGCGGCCGCCGCCGACGCGAACGGGACGAGGACGTTCTCGATGGTGGTCCAGGACGCCGGGTTCCAGCCGAGCCCGAAGTCCGCGTGGGCGTTGTAGATCTCGAAGTCGAAGGCGTCTTTCTCGTCCCACATGGCGCCGCTCTTGAGCTTCCGTCCGGCACGGAACCCCTCCCTCCACTGGAGGTCGACCTCGCCGATCTTCCGCTCCTGGTAGAAGCGCTTCTGCAGCACCTGGACGTTGCTCGCGAGCCAGGTGAGGAAGCGGCTCCGGGACCACGGCTCCGGCAGGCCCCGCGCGTAGAAGGCTCCGGCCGTTTGCGAGTCGTTCAGGTACATGCCGACGAGCACCAGGTCCGGGTCGACCTTGTCCTGCACCTCCTGGTACAGGTAGTACTCCTCCACGGTCCCGACCCCGGGAAGCCCGCCGTTCACGAACCGGACTTTCTTCATGCCTCCATCGGTCAGGGCTTCCAGCCGCGAGGTGAACGTCTCGGCGGTGTCGACGAAGTCCCCGAACGTGATCGAGTCGCCGACCACCAGGACGCGGCGCTCGTCCGGGCCCTTCGGGCCGAGCTCCGGGGCGCGCAGGCCGAGGGAGCTCGTCTCGATGACGACGTCCCGCCCGCTGAGGGCGTGGCCCTGGACCTCGGCGCGGGTGTTCGGCCGGAGGCGGATCCCGAACGCCCCGTCCCAGAGCAGGAGCTGGTCGATCTTCCCCTCCGGCTCCTTCGTCGTCTTGCTCTCGAACGTGCCTGCCGGCCGGACGGCCGTGTCCTTCATGCGGATCGACTGGGGCGCCCGGAGAAAGGCGCGCGCGCCGGCCTCGCACAAGAGGAGCGACACGATCCCGGACGCGGCCGCCAGGGCGATCCGGGCGATCGCCCGCACGGCGCGGCTCGAGGTCTTCACGAGAGGGGCCATGTTACAGGACATGCCGGACCGCCCCGGCGCGACGGTGCGAACGTCCCGGGCGTGCCGTAAGATCGAGGGACCATGCGCGTTTCCAAGATCTTGTTTTCGATTCTCCTGATCGCCGTCTTCTCCGGGTGCGGCGGAAAGAAGAAGGAGGGCCCGAAGCCCGAGGCTCCGGCCAATGCGTCGGCCGAGCCCGCGGCGGCGGCCCCCGCGGGGCCGGCGGAAGCGCCCGGTGCGCCGCCGTCCGACCCGAACGCAGGACCCTCGCTGGACAAGTTCCGGATGGGTCGGGACCAGGCCTCCGACGGGGCGGTCCTGACCGAGGTGGACCGCCTGATCCCGTCGGAGAAGCTCTTCGTGTCGTTCGTCATCCGGAACCCGGCGCCGCAGTCCGAGGTGAAGGTGACGTGGTCGAACCTGAAGACCGCGAAGGTCGTCGCCGAGGAGACCAAGGCCCTGCCCGCTTCCGGGCTGATCTGGTTCGAGGCCGCGGGCGCCGGGACGTGGGAGCGCGGCGGGTACCGGCTGGAGATCGCGCTCAGCTCTGCCGGCAAGCCGTCCGGGGCGATCGGACGGAAGGACTTCGAGCTCGTGGCGAAGAGATAGGGCCGGCCGCTCCGGGCGGGACCGCCGGTTCGACCCGGATCGTCCCGAGCCCGGGCAGCGCCGCTGGTGAGGAGGCCCCTTGAACGCGACCAGACGCAGCTTCCTCGAGGAGGTCGGGGCCGCCTCGCTCCTTGCCGGCTTTCCGCTCGGCACGCAGAGGACCCTCGCTGCGCTCGCCGCTGGCGCGCCCCCGACCGTGCGCCCCCGCGCGCTCCGGAAGGGGGCGACCGTCGCGCTGGTCGCCCCGTCGAGCCCGGCCTCGGACCCGCAGTCGAACGAGGCAGCCCTCGAGGTGGTGCAGTCGTTCGGACTGGTGCCGAGGGCGATGGCGAATGCCCGGAAGGCGACGCACTACCTGGCCGGCAGCGACGCCGAGCGCGCGGCCGACCTCAACGCCGCCTTCGCGGACCCCTCGGTGGACGCGGTCTGGTGTCTGCGTGGGGGCTATGGCTCCTCGCGCATCCTCCCGCTTCTCGACTACGAGTCGATCCGGCGCAACCCCAAGCCGCTCATCGGCTACAGCGACATCACGGCCCTCCTCAACTCCATCCATCGACTGACCGGGCTCGTCACCTTCCACGGCCCGAACGCCAGCGAGAACCAGACGGAGTACACGGTCGCCGAGTTCCGGCGCGTGCTCTGGGAGCCGAAGGCCGCCGGGATCGTGGCCGCCCCGCCCCCCTTCGTGGCGGCGGAAGGGCGCACCGAGCGCGAGAACCGGCTGGTCCGCATCGCACCGGGCCGCGCCAGGGGCCCTCTCGTCGGGGGGAACATCAGCGTCTTCTCCACCCTGGTCGGGACCCCGTTCGAGCCGGAGCTGAAGGGGCGGATCCTCTTCCTCGAGGAGGTCGGGGAGGACCCGTACCGGATCGATCGCTGGCTGACCCAGTTCGTCCTGACCGGGAAGCTGGGCGGCTGCGCCGGCGTGGTCCTCGGGAAGTTCTCCGAGTGCGGCCCGAAGGACCCGAGCTTCGCGGGGACGTGGACGTGGCAGGAGGTCGCCGCGGACCGCTTCGGAAGGCTCGGCATCCCGGTCCTGGCGGGCCTCGTCTTCGGGCACGTGCCGAACAAGTCGACGCTGCCGGTGGGGATCCAGGCCGAGCTCGACGTGGAGGCGGGAACGCTGACGCTCCTCGAGCCGGCGGTGTCGTAGCCGTGGCCGACCCCGGCTCGCGCTCCGGCGCCTCGTACGCGACCCCCGGTCTCCTCGACTGGATCAACGAGGTCCACGCCCCGCACGACGAAGCCCTCCAGAAGGCCTTCGTGGCGCCGGCGCAGCACCGGATGCCGGCGATCCAGGTGAGCCCGTCCGACGGGCGCACGGTCGAGCTCCTGCTGATGATGGTGGGGGCGAAGAAGGTCGTCGAGATCGGGACGCTGGCCGGCTACTCGGCCATCCGGATCGCCCGGGCGCTCGGCGACGGAGGGCGCCTCTTCTCCATCGAGTTCGATCCGCTCCACGCCGCCGTCGCGCGGGAGAGCCTGGCCGCGGCGGGCTTGAAGAGGGGCCGGGTCACGGTCCTGGTGGGCGCCGGCGTCGACGTGCTCCCGAGGCTCGAGGCGGAAGGGCCCTTCGACGCGGTCTTCGTGGATGCCGACAAGATCAGCTACGACGTCTACGGCCGCTGGGCCGCGCGCCACCTGCGCCGGGGCGGGCTCCTGATCGGAGACAACGCGTACCTCTTCGGCCGGCTCCTCGAGGAGACGCCGGAGGCGGCGGCGATGCGGCGCTTCCACCTCGAGGCGCGCGAGAGCTTCCACACCGTCTGCATCCCGACCCCCGACGGGCTCCTCCTGGGCCTGAAGCGGTAGCGGCGATGAGGCTGCGCCTCGCGGCGGCGCTCCTGGCCGTCCTCTCCGGGCCGTCGCTCCAGGCCGGGCTGGTGGTCCCGGCCACGGGGTTGCCGGTGGTCCTCACGGGCGGCTGGGAGGCGGCCGACGGGGACCCGCTGGCCGGCGTCTTCGGACTCGACTCACTCCTCTGGCGGCCCGCCGATCCGGTCCGCGAGCAGGCGCCCCGTGGCTCGGTCCGGTGGTACCGGATCCGGCTCCTCCTCCCCGAGTCCCAGGGGAGGCCCCTCGGCTTCTACGCGTCCGCCATCCGCGACGTCGACGAGGTCTGGGTGGAGGGGACGCGGATCGGCGGGCTCGGGAGCTTTCCGCCGCGCGTCGACACCGCCCACGCGATCGCGCGCGTCTACGAGATCCCGGCGGAGCTCCTCGCGTCCCCGGGTCCGAAGACGATCGCGATCCGCGTCTGGCACGGGCAGCGGGACGGCTCCGTGCTCCGCTTCGATCCGGTCCTCGACACCTACGATCGCCTCCAGTCGGCGCGCTCCCGCCTCGACCAGGGGCTCGCGCTCTTCGTGGGCGCCGCCGCGACGATCGCCATCGTGCTCGTGCTCTTCGCGCTCCACGCCCGGGAGGCGTACGAGTACCCGATCTTCGCCGCGTTCTCCCTGGCGCTCTGCCTCCTCGCGGTGGCCCTCCATTCCGGCTGGGGGACGGCGGCGGTGCCGCGGGAGACCCCGTTCCGCCTGCAGGCGCTGGCGTTGATGCTGGCCGGCCTCACGTACCTCCCGGCGGTCGGGCGCCTCCTCCGCGTGGAGCGCCCCCGCAGGTTCCTCGTCTACGTGGTCGTCTTCGGGCTCGTCGGGGTCGCCTCCCTGGCGGTGCCGGAGCCGGAGACGCTCGTGCCGGTCAATCGGGCCTATCCGTACGTCTTCGGCCTGGCGATGCTCGACCTCTTCGGACCCATCGCGCTGTCCCTGCGCCTGCGACGGCCGCGTGCCGCGGCGGTCCTGCTCGGGCACGTCGTGTTCGTGGCGGGCTCGATCCTCCTGTCGGACCTCCTCCCGCGGTCGATCACCAGCGCCTCGACGCCCAGGCTCGGGATCGGGCTGATCCTGGGCGGCTACGTGATCCTGGCCATGACGTTCCTCTGGGCCATGTCCGACCAGCTCGCGAGGTTCCGGGTCGCCGCGCTCACCGACGCCGCGACGCGTCTCTGGAATCGTGCCGCCCTCTTCGACGAGATCCAGGAGAGGGCGGACGAGCGCCGGCGCGGCCGGGGAAAGCCGTTCGGGCTCGTGCTCCTCGATCTCGACCACTTCAAGCGCTGGAACGACCTCCGGGGCCACCTGGCCGGGGACCGGCTGCTCGTGCGCGTGGCCCGCGCGCTCCAGGAGGTCTCCCGCACGGACGACCTCGTGGCCCGCTACGGCGGAGACGAGTTCGCGGTGGTGCCCGCCGACGTCGACGAGCTGACCGCGCCGGGCGTGGCCGAGCGATTCCATCAGGCGGTCGAGGGGGCCCTGCGCGGCGAGACCGGCGGGTCGATGGTCTCGGCCTCGGTCGGCGTCGCCCTGTTCGACCCCGAGCGCCACCGCTCGGCGGCGGACCTCTTCCAGGACGCCGACCGCGCCCTCTACGACGCCAAGGAAGGGGGACGGAACCGGGTGTCGGTCTTCGTACGCCGGACGCCCGGCTCGGGAACGCGGCGCCGCAAGGACTCCGGGATCCTGGCCGCGCTCAAGAAGTCGAGCGGGGACTTCGCCCGCAAGGACTGAGAGGCTGGGAAGAAGTCTCGTCACGGAAACGAACCGGTGCCCCGGGGGGGCCGGGTGGCGGCGGCGCCCCCGACGGGCCGAGCGGGCGGCTCACTCCTTCGCGGCGGCCTTCTTCCTCTTGGCCGGGGCCGCGTTACCTTCCTCGACGCGCGACAGGGAGGTCCTGGTCACGGTCCGGTAGGCGACGTCGCGGCGGTCGGCCTCGTACGTCGTGTCGGACTGGGACTCCAGCGGGACGCCGTTCGCGAGCTCGACCCACATGGTGCCCGAGGCCGTCACCCGGAACTTGTCTCCCTGGGCGGGATCGACCCCGTTCCGGATCACGATCCACTGGCCGGAGGTGGCGACTCGCAGCTCCGCCGCGTCCTTTCCGGCTCTCTTGCCCAGGCCGAGGAGCTCGTAGGTGACGGACAGCAGGCCGCCGCGGATCTCCGTCTGGGCCGGCTCCGAGTCGGAGAGAGTGGGCCGCAGGTCGAGGGCGGTCTGCCAGCGGGCGCCCAGGCCGACCTCCGACGGGGGATAGAGGACACCGAGGAAGCCCAGGTCGCGCTCCCGCTGGCTGCGCGTCATCAGGGAGACGATGTTCGCGAGCTCGCCCTGGAGCGGCGTGACCAGCTTCCATCCCGATCGGTGGCCGACGCGGTCGTACGAGGCGGTGGTCTTCAGCCCGACCACCTTCGACCGGAAGCTCGACATGAACGTCGTGGCCTCGGCGTTCCCCGACATCTGGACGTCCTCCAGGACGGAGCTGACCCGGGCGCGGCCGCCCGCCACCGAGTCGACGCTGAAGCGGGCGAGTGTGCTCGAGGCGGTGGAGGAGCCGACCGGGGCCGGTCCCACGGAAGCGACGGGCTGCTGCTCGGTCCGGAAACGGTAGTGGGCGCCCGCCGCGAGGGCCAGGCCGAGCCGCCGCCGCTCGCCCGTGCCGGGAAAGAGGACCCGGATCTCGCCCGGGGGTGGGGCCGGGCGCCGCTGTACCGCCGGAGCGGCCGGTATGACGCTCTGGGCCCGGGCGGTGTCCTCGGCCGAGCCGGCGGAGTCTCCCGCGGCCGAGCGCGCCGCGGCGCGCCCGCCGTAGGCGCGCGGGTCGTTCGGATCGAGCGCGATCGCCCGGTCGTAATCCGCGATGGCCTTCGCCGACTCGTTCATCTGCAGGTGGATCCCGGCCCTCAGGACGAAGCTGTCGGACCTCTTCGGCTCGAGGGTGACGATGCGGTCGGCATCGGCGAGGGCGCCGGCGAGGTCGCCCGTCTGGCGGCGCACGACCGCCCGGTTGAAGAGCGCGCTCGTCAGCGACGGATCGAGCTCGAGAGCCCTGGAGTACGCCTCGATCGCCCGGGCCGGCTGCGAGCGCTTGGCCTCGGCGGTGCCGAGCTGCTTGTGAGCCTCGGCGTTCCGAGGGTCGAGCTCGATGGCCTTCTTCAGGTCCGTCATCGCGCCCAGGACACGTCCGTCCTGGATGAGGGCGGTCCCCCGCGCCACGAGCCCGTCCACGTTCGAGGGCTCGAGCGACACCGCCTTGTTGAGGTCCTCCACGGCGCCGGTGAGGTCCTCCAGACGTAGCCGCACCCTCCCCCTCTCGATCAGGGCGCCGACGTCCGACGGGTTCTCGGCCAGGCGCCGGTTCATCGCGGCGTAGCGGTGATTCAGCTCGATTCGCTCGGCCGTGGGAGTCGGCTTCGGCGGGGGCGGGGCCGTGGCCGCCGGGGTTCCCAGGGCCATCAGGGCGAGGAGGAGGGGTCGGAGCATGGTCCAGAAGTGTAGCGGCGAAACCTTTTCCGGCCCCGGGCGTCGCTGATGTGTGGCGGCCTCCCCGTTCGCCGAAGGATCATCCCGGTGGCCGCGGCGGACCGCGGCGGAAGGGACCGTCTTGAGCGCCTCCTCCGACCAGGAGCTCCTCCGACTCGTCCAGCAGGGAGACCCCCGGGGGGCCGAGGCCCTCTTCGAGAGGTACTCGGCCACCCTCCTCCGGTTCACCGACCGGCTCCTCGGGAGCCGGGCGGACGCGGAGGAGATCACCCAGGAGGTCTTCCTCAAGATGATCACCCGCTCCGACCAGTACGACGGCAGAGCCCCCGTCGGCTCCTGGCTCTTCGCGATCGCCGCGAACGCCTGCCGAGACCGGATGCGACGCGGCCGCCGGGCGAACGTGGTTCCCATCGACGCGGTCGCCGAGGCCCCGGCCCCGGGCGAAGGCGTGGAGACCCGGCTGGTCGCCGACGAGCGGCGCTCCCGCGTGCGGCAGGCCCTCTCGCGCCTCTCGGAGGAGCAGCGCGAGGCGCTGATCCTGGCCCGGTACCACGGCATGCCGTACGCGGACATCGCCCGCACCCTCTCGATCACCGAGGGCGCCGTCAAGACGCGGATCTTCCGCGCGATGGCCACCCTCAAGCAGCTGTTCTCGGAAGGAGATTCCCCATGGACTGCCGCGACGCCGTAGACGCCCTCGTCGACCGCCTCGCCGGAGAGCTGTCCGGGCACGAAAGCGCCGCGCTCGACCGTCACCTGGCCGGCTGCGCCGCCTGCCGGGCGGAGGCCGCGCGCTTCGGGACCGCCTGGGAGACCCTCGGCGAGGATCCGGAGATCATCCCGTCGCACGACTTCGCCCGTGACACGCTCGCGCTCCTCCGGCGCGAGACGCGGAACCGGACGCCTCGAGCGGAGCGAGAGGCGAGGTCTCTGGCGGGCGCCGAAGGGGCCAGCAGTAACCGGAAGATCCATGCCTTCCCTCCACGCCGCAGCGAGCCGGCCCGCCTCCGCTGGGGGCAGGTGGCCGCCGTCCTCGCGATCGGCGTCGCCGCCGGTTGGTCGATCGCCCGGACGCCCGGCACCGGCTCGCGCTCCGGGAGCGTGCTCCCGGCGGAGGCGCGGCTGGCGCTCGAGCCGGAGCGGACGGTCGACGTCTCCAAGGTGACGCCCGACCTGGGGAAGGGCGTGCGCCTCTCGAACGTGGCGTACACGACCGCCGACCCCGCGGGGCGGATCGGCGTCACCTTCGACGTGACCACCCGCTACACGCTGGTCGGCCGCCCCGAGGAGAAGGGGATCGCCGACGTGCTGGCTCGCCTCGTCTCGGGCGCCGGGGACACCGAGGGCGCGCGCGGCCAGGCGATCGACCTGGTCTCGCAGCACATGGCCGACGCCTCGCCGTCGCCGGCGATCGTGAAGGTCCTCGTCGGCACGCTCACCACGGACAGGAACCCCGGGGTGAGGAAGAAGGCGGCCGAGGCGCTCGTGAAGCTTCCGCCGACGCCCGAGATCCGGGACGCGTTCGTGGCGGCGCTGAAATCGGATACGAACCCGGCCATCCGGATCCTGGCGGTGGAAGGCCTCGGCAAGGCGGCCACGTCGCTGAAGGACCCCGGCACGATCGAGACCCTGCGCGAGAAGGCGAGCGACCAGAAGGAGAACGGCTACATCCGCGGCCAGGCGGCGCAGGCGCTGACCAAGGTCAACCTCTGAGGACGGACGGCGGAGCGCGTGACCTTTGGGCGCGTGCGACGTCAACAAGGACATGAAGAGCACCACCACATTCCCGCTCCAGAAGGCCCCCGCGCGGCGGCACGCCGCCCTCGGGTGGATCGCCTTCATCACGGCGTTCCTCCTCCTCTCCTTCGCGGCGGCGCTCCGCGCGGAGAACCTGCCGGCGCGCGCTTCGCGCACCGAGCAGCTCGTCGCCTCGGGGCCGGTCAAGGCCCTCCTGATCGAGAACACGAGCGGCGACGTCGAGGTGACCGCCGGCAGCGCCTTCTCGGCCACCGTCGACCTGACGGTGAAGGGGCGCGACGACAAGACGGCCCAGCGGATCCTCGGCGAGACGAAGGCCGTTCTCGAGAACGAGTCGGGCGAGCTGCGCCTCTACACGACCGAGCCGGGCACGTCGATCACGAGACGCGGCCGGCACTGGAACTTCCGCTCGAGCGACGATCGCGGCTGGCGGGTGGAGGCTCGCTACCGCGTGACCCTCCCGGCGTCCGCCGGGCTGCAGCTCAACCTCGTCAACGGCAACGCGTCCGTCAAGGGGCTGACCGGAGAGCTCGAGCTCGAGAGCGTCAACGGGAAGATCGACGTCGTCGCCGCGAGCAAGAACGTCTCGGTGAAGACCGTGAACGGCAGCATCGTCGCGTCGCTGGCCGGGCCTCCGCGGGGGAGCGACGTGAGGGCCGAGACGGTGAACGGCTCCGTCACCCTGCGTCTCCCGGCGAACGCCGGCTTCGAGTTCCAGGCCCACACGATGAACGGGGACATCGTCACGACGTTCCCCGTCTCCACGGGCGACGACGAGCGCCGGGTCGCCGAGGAGACGCGCCGCGAACGCGACAAGATCCGCGCCGAGAAGGACCGGATCCGGCAGCGGATGCGCGAGAAGCTGGCCGAGAAGAGGGAGCGGGAGAGGCGGAAGGCCTCTGACGAGGACCTCGAAGAGATCGAGATCGATCTCTCGGAGCTGAACGAGGCGATGGCCGACCTGTCGGAGGAGCTGGCGGGGCTGTCGCAGGAGATCGCGTCGCACACGCTCGCGCAGATCAACAAGCAGTACGAGACGACCGTGAACGGAGGCGGCTCCGAGGTGCGCTGCTCGACGCTGAACGGGCGGGTCGCCCTCCTCGTCGAGGGGACCAGCGTGGACCAGGCCAGGAAGGTGATCGTGGGCCGGATCGGCGTGGGCTACATCGTGCCTCCGATGCCCGCGATGCCGCGCGTCGTCATCCGCGCGCCGAAGGCTCCTCCGGCGCCGCCGTCCCCCGTGTCGCCCGCCCCGCCCGCGGCCCCGCGAGCCCCGCGGGCTCCGCTCTCGCCGTACACGTCCGACGAGGAAGGCTCCATCGTCAAGGGGGACATCCAGGGGGACTTCTACTCGAGCATCCCGAACGGCGACGTGCGCCTCGGGAAGGTGAGCGGCGCCGTCAAGGTGACGACCCACTCGGGCCAGATCAAGATCGACCGCGTCGGCAAGGGCGGCGAGCTCCTCACCTCCGGAGGCGACATCCGCGTGGACGCCGTCGACGGCGATCTGAAGGCCACCTCCTGGGGCGGTGACGTCGTGATCGGCTCCGTGGGCGGCGAGACCCGGATCGAGACCGCGGGCGGCGACGTCATCCTGCGGAGCTCCGGCGGATCCGTGACGGCGAAGACCGGCGGCGGCGACGTCAAGCTCTCGAAGGCCAAGGGCCCGATCCGGGCCGAGACGGCCGGCGGGCAGGTCGTCTGCGAGATGGCCGCGGACGCCGCCGGCCCGGTCGAGCTGATCACGCACGGCGGTGACGTCACGGTCACGCTGCCCGCGTCGTTCAAGGCGGACGTCGACGTACGGGTGAGCGGCGTCGACAGCGAGGGGACGTACATCGTCTCGGCCTTCCCCGAGCTCTCGGTGTCGCGCCGGAACGGCTCGCAGAGCGCCGACGGGAAGCTGAACGGCGGCGGGCCGCGGCTCCGGATCCGCACCTCCTCCGGGACGGTCACGATCAGGAAGGGCTGAGCCGGGTCCGCCGGGCCGCGCCGACGCGCGCGGCCGGCGCCGCGGGTATCCTCCCCCGGGTGTCGGAGACGTCCGCCTTCTCGCCCGGGGACCTGATCGCCGGCCGCTACCGGATCGTGCGCTTCATCGCCCGGGGCGGCATGGGTGAGGTCTACGAGGCGGAGGACCTCGAGCTGAAGGACGAGGTGGCGCTCAAGATCGTCCGCAAGGAGGTCGCCACTGACGCCCCGTCCATCGAGCGGTTCCGGCGGGAGATCCAGGTGGCCCGCCGCATCTCCCACCCGAACGTCTGCCGGATCTTCGACCTCGGCAAGCACCAGGGCCCGGACGGAGAGGTCACCTTCCTCACGATGGAGCTCCTCCCCGGGGACACGCTCGAGGAGAGGCTCGCCCGGCGGGGGCGCCTCTCCACCGCCGACGCGCTCCCCCTGGTGCGCCAGATGGCCGGGGCGCTCGACGCGGCGCATCGCGCGGGCGTCGTGCACCGCGACTTCAAGCCGGGCAACGTGATCCTCGTGCCGGGCGGGCCGGACCGCCACGAGCGTGCCGTGGTCACCGACTTCGGCTTCGCCCGGCTGGGAGAGGGGTCCCGCGGCGACGGCCCGCGCACCCGTCTGACGGCCGTCGGCACCGTGGTCGGGACGGCGATCTACATGGCGCCCGAGCAAGCGCTGGGGGAGGAGCCGACCAGCGCCGTCGACGTCTACGCGCTCGGCCTCGTGATGTACGAGATGCTCACCGGCTTCCGTCCGCACCTGGCGCCGACCGCGCAGGAGATGCTGATGCGACGGGTGCAGGAGCCCGCCCCGTCGCCCCGGGCCGCCGTGGCCGACCTCGACCCGCGCTGGGACGCGGCGATCGTCCGCTGTCTCGCGCGTGAGCCCGGCGCGCGCTTCCCGTCGACCCTCGACGTGGTCCGCGCCGTCGACCCGTCCTCGTCCGGCGAGGTGACCGACGCCCTCCCTCCGGTCTACCCGCTGCCCGTCCCGGCGCGCGTGCCATCGTCCGCGTCGCCGGGAGTGCCCTCCTCGTCGCCGGTCGGCAGGGCGTCCGGCCGGGCCCGGGGGCCCGGCGTGCACCGCTGGTCCCCGGTCGGCTCGCGGCCGGGGACCCTGGGGCAGATCGCGACTACCGGCTCCGGAAGCAGTCCGTGCAGTAGACGGGCTTGCCGCTCGTGGGGTTGAAGGGAACCCG
>CAYLNK010000163.1:0-14073 GCA_964384675.1 uncultured Holophagales bacterium
GTATCGATGAGCCCGACTTCCATTCGGTCCCCTATTCCCCGGCGCTGTCCAACCCTTAGCCCTCACCGGCGAGCGAAGCGAGTCCGGTGCAGGCGGTTGTTGGACTGGGCCGGGGAGTGCTATCCCGTGAGGCCCCGACGTCTCGGTCCGCGTCGGTTCTCAGGTCGGGTTTCAATTCGTGCTCAACGGAAAGCTGTCGTGTTGCCACGGTCGCTCGGCGCTTCGCGCCGAGCGGTGCGGCCGTTAGAAGGCCGCACATCCTTGTAGGCACCGGCGTATCGATGAGCCCGACTTCCATTCGGTCCCCTATTCCCCGGCGCTGTCCAACCCTGGGCGTTAGCGGCGAGCGAAGCGAGTCCGCTGCACGCCGTTGTTGGGCGCCACTTCATCGGATCCTCACTTCCGTGCTAGGAATGTTCTCGCACGGCTCGAGGCGGTGGTACCGCAGCTCGGGAGGTGGAAGGTCACCGAAGGGCGTCAGACGCGTGAACTTCCAACAGCCTTGTCGCCGCCAGGTGCCACCCAGCCCGTCGTCGTAGGAGATTCGGAGGTAGACGTATGTGTTCGCCCACCCCCTCTCAACCTCCTGCGCCCAGAGGAAGATTGGAAGGGGCACCCCCCGCCCGCCCCCGGGGCAGAACTCACCTTCTTCTGTGACGGGAAGACCCGGGATATACACCTTGGGTATCGTATCCTCGCGAACACCGACGTCGAGTTGTCGGTATGCGTGAGGATAGTCTGGACAGTCGATCTGTTCGGGCTCCACGGTGGAAGACACCTTGACGACGCATTCCTGTTCGATCACGTAGTTTGGTGAAGGTATGACGCCGCGATTGATTATTGGAATGGGCCAGCCAAAGGGCTGCTCCACGGTTTGAAAAGCATTGGGCTTTAGAAAGAGTACCAGCGCGCGGCGGCTGTCACGCCATGAACGTTCTGCAATGCTGTTGGCGTCGCTCATGAGCGTTAGCGTTCGATCCATTGCTCCCCACTGGAGACTTGAAACGACGGCGGCTGCCACAGCTGCCAATGCGGCTACACCGACGGAAAAGCCTTGATGTTTGTCAAGCCAATTGTCTGAACCGCTCCTCAGCCGCTTGAACCTCTCCCACGCTAACGACAGGATCGGCTGACGTCTAGGTGATTCGGGGAGCGCCTCAGTCTGTGCGACGCTCGGCGTGCGGACCTCCAGGTCCGTCGTCGGTTCAGTGACAGCCGCGGGAGGCTTGGCGGCCCGGACCTTCTCGTCTGCGCTTTCAGTCATCTGTCGGAATGAGGAGGATTCCTCACCGGCGATAGTCTACGCGGCAGTGATAGTGTTTCTCGATAGCCCATTTCTAATGGCGCCCAACCCTTGGCCTCAGCGGCGCGCGAAGCGCGTCCGCTGCAGGCCGTTGTTGGGCAATACGGCTCTATTCGTCATGTCGTTCCAGCGGGGGCGGTGGCGAGTCTTCCCATATGCCCAGCCATTCGTCCTGCCAGTCCGTGTCGTAGAACTGGATCCAAGACCGTCTCGTGAGGTTTCCCGCACGCAGCACCGACCTGATCACCGGAACAGCATCCCAAACGTTCGTGAGCGATAGGTCGACATATGAATAGCGGAGACCAGTGCCGCCGCCCACAAAGCACCCCAGCTTCTCGCTCCGAAGTCGGTCATCGAGTGCATCTTCGATGTCGGCCTTATCGGAGAAGACCTCACCAGTGAGTCCTTCCGAGCCGTCGATCTTGAGATAGCAAAACACCTCCCCAAGCGCGGAATAGCGCCCCGAGTAGAACGAAACACCCGAATGCGTGTTTTGCCACATCTCGCCGTTCATCGACTTACCGACGAACATATCGTATTGGGCCGCGAAGTCGTCGGCAGGTGTCGGCTCAAGCTCAAACAGCGACCACATGGCTTCATCGGGGGCCGCGTAGAGTGGCGTCGTTGGAAGCGAGCTCGAGATTTCTCGGACTAATCGGTCGACCTCCTCCGGAAGGCGGTCGACGCTCTTGCCACCCCATCCCTTACGAGTAGCTTCGATACCACCCACCCACCTATTCAGAATGTCCTCGCCGAGAGCCGACTCGATCAGAACGAATGCTTGTGACCGAGCGAGCTCGTAGTCCTTCTTGAGCGTCGCTCCGGGAAACTCGACGATCACGTCCACTCGGTTAAAGCGACCACGTTCGCACTTGATCCCGCTAGCCTGCAGCGGAACACCGGTACGCGCCTTCACCATCGACAGCGCGGCGTCATGATTCTCGCGTAGCCGATGTCCGAAAAAGGACCATCCGGCGATCGACGGAGCGCGCTTGAGGACTTCGTCGACGAGAGGACGGAGATAGTGCCGATGCTCTGGAGTCACCACGAGTCGGTGGCCGGATCGAAGTTCAGGCCCGAACTCCCACATGAGGGCTGGTGAAATCGTCTGCAGAGTGCTCTGCATCCAGGCGGGCAGATCCCAGTTCTGCTTCTTCGAGAAGACCGCTGAAATGTCCGCGTGGCGTCCAACGAAGCTCCGCCACCACGACTCGATTCGCTCCACGTGTGCCGACCGAGCCGCCTCCTCGGGCGGGTGCCCCGGGGAGAAAGTATGCCAACGCGGATTCGCACTCATCGGCTTATCGCTGCTGTCTTCTCTCCGGCCCAACCCTTAGCCCTCACCGGCGAGCGAAGCGAGTCCGGTGCAGGCGGTTGTTGGACTGGGCCGGGGAGTGCTATCCCGTGAGGCCCCGACGTCTCGGTCCGCGTCGGTTCTCAGGTCGGGTTTCAATTCGTGCTCAACGGAAAGCTGTCGTGTTGCCACGGTCGCTCGGCGCTTCGCGCCGAGCGGTGCGGCCGTTAGAAGGCCGCACATCCTTGTAGGCACCGGCGTATCGGTGAACCCGATTTCCATTCGGCCCCCTATTCCCCGGCGCTGTCCAACACCCAATTGGACGTCTTGCTGGCGAATTGTCTGTTTGTACGGCTCGCATCTCTTCTCGGGTTAGACGGACGTCTTCGCTAAGGGGTATTAGACCGCAGGACGGCATAAGTCTTAGAGACCGTCGGCAGCCATAAGGTCTTGACACGGACGCATCCGGGGCCTAACTTACGCTATAGTTACGCGTCAGGTTCGACCTCGCCCTCGAACCGTCCGTGTTCGCCCCCAGACGGAGGTCCTCGCCGACGGCCGGGCCGCCGGGCTGGGAGCCGAGTACCCAGCATGACTGCCCCACAGGGGAGGTGCGCCATGGAAGCGATCAAGGTGGCAGAACCGGGTGCCCTCCGGCCCGGGAACGCAGGAGCCGGACGCGACGGAGCGATCCTCGGCGTCGCCCCTCGCGAGCAGCTCCCCTCGTCCTTCTGGCAGGAGTACGAAAGCGCCCTCACGCGAGATCGGGTCCCGCAGAGGTTGACCCCGTGGCACGTCCGCTGGGCGAAGCAGTTCGTGGCGGGGCGCGGCCTGGCCGACCTCCGCGCCCTCGGCCCCGAGGCCGCGGACTCGTACCTCGAGACGCTCACGACGAAGCTCGGCGTGAAGGGATGGCGCCTGTGTCAGGCGGTGGACGCGGTGTCGCTGCTGTGCCGCGAGGTGCTGCGCCTGCCGTGGGCCGCGGATCACCCGTGGAACCGACGGAAGGCCGCCCAGGCCGCCGGCGCCGCGGCGAAGGCCCTCGTCGAGCCCATGAAGGCCCGGCCGCAGGACGTGACCGCCCGAGACGGGGCCGCCCCCGTGCGTCTTCACGCCGTCGCACGCGTGCACGCCGCCTCGCCCTTCCGGTCGGACGAGCCGGAGTTCACGGACGGTGCCAGCCTGGAGGCCGCCCGACGGTTTCCCGAGCTGTTCGAACGGCTGCGGGCGGAGGTGCGGACGCGGCACTACTCGATCCGGACCGAGACCACGTACGCGACGTGGCTGGCGCGGTTCGTGGCGTTCGGGGGAATGCGATCGCCCGACGGCCTGGAGGCCGAGGACGTGCGCTCGTACCTGGAGTACCTCGCCACCGTGCGGCGAATCTCCGCGAGCACGCAGACCCAGGCGCTGTGCGCCCTGGTCTTCTTCTACGTGAACGTGCTGCATCGGCCGCTCGCGGACATGGGCGAGTTCACCAAGGCGAAGCGTCCCGTGCTGCTCCCCACCGTGCTGTCGCGCGGGGAGGTGCGCCGCCTCCAGGAGCAGCTGAGCGGCACGTACGCGTTGATGGCGGGGCTCCTCTACGGATCGGGCCTTCGCCTCATGGAGTGCGTCAGGCTCCGGGTGAAGGACATCGACTTCGACCATCGTCAGATCGTGGTGCGCGACGGCAAGGGGCAGAAGGACCGCGTGACCGTCCTGCCGGAAAGGCACCGCGAGGCGCTCCGGGCGCACCTCCAGCGCGTGAAGGAGCTGTTCGAATCCGACCTGCGGGCCGGCGTTTGCGGCACCTACGTCTGGCCGGCGCTGGCGCGGAAGTTCCCGTCGGCCCCCAGGGAATGGGTGTGGCAGTACGTCTTCCCTTCCGGAAGCCTCTCGAAGGACCCTCGATCCGGCGCGGTCCGGAGGCACCACGCCCACGAGACCGCGCTGCAACGTGCCGTGAAGGCCGCCGCGGCCCGTGCCGGGATTGCCAAACGGGTGAGCCCCCACACGCTGCGCCATTCGTTCGCGACGCACCTCCTGGACGCCGGACAGGACATCCGGACGCTGCAGGAGCTGCTCGGCCACGCGGACGTGGCGACGACCCAGATCTACACGCACGTCCTGAACCGCCCCGGGCTGGCCGTCAGAAGCCCCGCCGACTACGAATGAACGGGATTTCGCGCTCTCGCGACACCCGATCTGCCCGCTGACAGCTCCGCCCTCGGATCGCCGAGTGTGACGTTGCGTCACGCGCTCGTTCGGCGACGGCTCACTCCCTGCCCGCTGCGCCCGCGGCCGAGGCTTCTACTGCCTCGGAGGGAACGGTGACACGCCAGATTCCGGATGCGACGGCCAATAGTACGCGGACACGATCTCTGGAGGCAACGAATCCATCGAGCACCGCCTCGAGCCCTCTGAATGGGCCGGAGCTGACCAGGACGCGGTCCCCGCGGGAGATCGTCTGTTGCTGCTGGGGAATGACGAGGTAGCCGCGTCCCTCTTCTCGAGCCTTCAGGAGCGCGATCTCCGTATCGTCCAGGGCCGCGAGGCGCTCCCCGAACCGCACGGCGCGGCGGACCCCCGGGCAGTAGCGGATCAGGTCGATGCCGACGCCCGGGACGGCGTGACAGAAGAGGTAGTAGGGAAAGAGAGGAACCGGGTTCCTCGGGGCCCGGAGGTGGTCCGGAGGCTTGAGGACCCTCGGACAGTAGACCTCGAGCCCCCGCTCGTTCAGCCAGATCTCCGCCACTCGCTCTTGCAGCGCCTTCGTCTGGACCACGAGCCACACGGGCCGCGTCTCCTCCTGAGCGAGCAGCATGGAAAGAGCCTCCCCCTGATCTGATGTCTCTTTCCGAGGGATAAACTGACCCCCCCGCCGGCCGCGGACTGATGGCTGGGGCTGGGCCTCCAGAGGTGTGACGTATCATCATACCCATGAGCGCTGCCAAGATCGCCATCACCATCGATACGTCTTCCCTTCGTCGTGTCGACAGACTCGTCAGCCGCGGGGTGTTTCCCAATCGGAGCCGCGCCATACAGCAGGCGATCAGCGAGAAGCTCGAGCGACTCGAACGTCGCCGGCTCGCCGAGGAGTGCGCGAAGCTCGATCCGGCTTTCGAGCAGTCGATGGCGGACGAAGGTCTCGAGGGTGGCTCGTGGCCGGAATACTGAGAGGCGAGCTGTACTGGGCAGATCTCGACCCTACGCAAGGCCATGAGCAGGGCGGCCTTCGTCCGGTTCTCGTCGTCAGTCAGGCCGTCTTCAACGAGCGCTCCGGCACGGTCATTGCCGTAGCAATCACTTCCAGTCCTCAACGTGCGGGTTTTCCACTGACGGTACCGGTGCCGTCCGGCCTCCTACCCAAGGAGTCCTGGATCAAGGTCTCCCAGATACGCACCATCTCAACCCAGCGCCTCCGCGGACGCATCGGAGTCGCTCCACCGGAGCTGATCGCATCCGTACTCGAAGGACTCGACGAGATCATTGGCTCCTGACCGAGAAGTCGGAGGTTCGAGACGCCGCCGACTCGACGCGCGGGCCAGCCAGGATCGCGGTGTAAACCTCGTCGCCCGCCCGGACGTCCGATCCGGATGCGACCCCGACCGATCCCCTCGCCCCGGCCACGGCCCCGCGTGCCAGCCCTCCGGTCCCCCCGCGCCCTGGCGATGCTGGCGCTGGTTCCGGCCCTCGCCTCCCCGGCCGCGAGCCTCGTCGAGAAGCCGACCGGGCTCTTCGCGAGCGCGTCGGGCTCGACGATCTGGAGCCACCCCGACCTCCGTGGCGTCCTCATCCGGGCGAGCTGGAGCAGCGTGGAGCCGTCGCCCGGCTCGTTCGACTTCTCCGCTCTCCGTACCCAGATCGCCGCCGTCAAGTCCCACGGCAAGCCGTATTCCCTGGCGATCGGAGCGGGCGGGCCCGGGTCGCCCGGATGGCTCATCGGCACCCTCGGCTCGGCGTACTTCGACTACTCGTTCCGCGGAACACCGATGCGCCTTCCGCTCTTCTGGAGCCCGATCGTGAAGGAGCGGCTGGGCCTCCTCGCCGCCCGGCTGGGCCAGGAGCTGGCGGACGACCCGGACCTGAAGCTGGTCTACGTGACGCAGATGACCGCGAACGGCATCGAAGGGCACCTCAACGGCGTCGACATGAACGCGTTCGCGAAGGCGGGCTACACGGACGACGCCTGGGTGGAGGCCGCGCTCGCCACCGCCGAGCGCTACGCGAGCGCCTTTCCGGGCACGGCGCTGGCCTTCGAGGTCCACGAGCTGAACGGCTCCGCCGCCGTCCCGGGGCGGATCCTCGACGCGCTCGGGTCCGAGGCCCGCTTCGGCGGGCGCGTCGGCGCCGCGATCTGGTGGGTGTCGGGGCGGACCGACTACCAGGCCGCGCTCCTGTCGACGCTGAAGTCGTTCCGCGGCGACCTCTACGGGCAGGTCATCGCCCGCTCCGACCAGGGTTCCCAGTTCGCGAACGGCGACTACCGCACCGTCTTCGCGCAGGCGAAGGAGCTGGGCCTCCGCTATCTCGAGCCGTGGGAGTTCGACTTCGGCACGGGGGCCGGCACGGCGGACGGCGCCTGGAACGACCAGCTCCGCGACTTCAACGCCTGGGCCGATGCCCGCGCGTCCACGCCGTCCAGGTGGCTCGTCCCGTCCTCGGCACGGGCTCCGGGCGCGGGAGGGAGCCTCTTCACGACCGACCTCGTCGTCGCCAACACCGGGGACGGCGAGGCCGCGGTCACTCTCCGGTTCCTCGGGCACGACGTCGACGGGCGGTCGGGCAAGACCGCGTCGCTCGTGATCCCCGCGGGCGCCTCGCGGACCCTGGCCGACGTCCTCGGGAGCGTCTTCGGAGAGAGCGAGGCCCACGGGGCGATCCTGGTCTCCTCGTCCGTCCCGTCGCTCGTCGTCGTGGCGTTGACGTCGACGCCGCAAGGCGTCGGCAGCTACGGGCAGAGCGTCCCGGCCTTCGGCGCATCGGACCGGCTGGCGGCCGGCGCCCGCTGGTCGATCGCCGGGGTGCGGGAGGACGCCGCCTTCCGGACGAACCTCGTCCTCGCCAGCGCCGCCGAGGTCGCGGTCAACGTCGAGGTCACGCTCGTCGGCGAGGACGGCGCGACGCTCGGCCGGAAGAGCTACGCCCTGCCGCCGCTCGGCATGACCCAGGTGACGCGCGTGGTCCGCGACCTCGGGCCGAGCGGGAACGTGCAAGCGGCCCGCCTCGTCCTCACGACCGACGCGCCCGAAGGAACTCTCGCCGCGTATGCGGCCCTGATCGACGCCGCGACGAACGACCCGCGCACCCTCCTGCCGCGATGACGACGATCGGCGGCGATCCCCGGCGACCGGCTCCCGGGCGTCAGCCCTTGCGGCTCACCATGGCGTTGATCCAGATCGGCGCGAACGGCGAGGTGCAGCCCTTCGAGACCGGATAGTCACGATAGAGACCCAAGGACTCTCCGATGGCAATGGCGCGCTTCCGATGCTCGGGGAAGTGGATCCCGATCCCCGCCAGGCAGAAGTTCATCGTCCATTGCACCGCCGGATCCGCGCCCGCCATCTCGGACTCGATCCGGTCAAGCAGCGCCGGCAGGTCGAGCCCTTGCGGGCTCCTGCCGATTCGCTCGGAGGTCAGGCTCCATCCGGCCCGGGCCGCCCACGGGTCGTCCGCGGCCATCCAGGCCTGGCGAAGGGACTCCTTGTCGGGATGCACCTTGACGACGTAGGCGTTGAGCCAATCCGCGACAGGCGCGGAAGTGGCGGACCGGACCATCCGATCCACCTCGGCGCTCGACAGCTTCTTTGGCTTGATCAGGAGGATTGCCAGGAGCCGAGCGTCGAGGATCTCCGTTTCCCAGAGGGCGATTGCCAGGTCGTGCCCGGTCTTGATCTCCGCGGCCAGCTTCCGGATGTCGCCGAGCCGCACACCGAATTGCTTGTCGCCGGCACCCTGTCTTCGGTTCTGCGCGAGCACCTTCTCGTTGCCGAGAGCCTCTAGCCGCTTCAGCGCTTCATCGAGGTTCATGGTCATCGTTCTAGCCCGAAGTCTACCTTTGAGGTCCCAGGCGGTCGGCCGTACTTACGCCTCGACTCCGCCCGCGGGTTCCTTCCGAGGAGCAGGGCGCTCCCGCCCCGTATCATCCGCGGCGTGACGCCCGGGGCCGTCCCCTCGCTCCCGCTCCACGACCTCCCGCGCGTCGTGGCGGCGGTCACGGTCGCGTCGGTCGGGTCGATCGCCCTCCTCTTCTTCCTCTTCGATCGGACGCGCCGCGAGGTGGCTCTCTACACGGCTCTGGCGTTCGGCGTCGCGGCCCACCTGGGCCTCCCCGTCGCGTACCACCTGCCGTCCTGGCTCGACCCGCTCGCCGTCCGACGCCTCGTCGCCTTCCACGCGGGCGCGGTGCCGGTCGTCGGCTACCTCTTCCTCCTCCGCTTCGGCCGGTTCCCGTTCGCGGCGGCGCGCATCGTCCTGGCCGTCGTCTGCGGCCTCGCGGCGGTGGGCGGCGCCGCGGCGCCGGAGCCGTGGCTGACGCGGCTCGAGCCGCTTCCCCTGGCGCTCGTCCTCGTCCTCGTCGGCGACGTCCTCTTCGCCTGCGCCCTCCGGTCGCGCCGCCAGCGGACCGACGAGTCGCTCCTCTTCGTCGGCACGGCGTCGCTCCTCCTGGGCGCCCTCGCCGACGCCGCCACCGCGGCCGGCATCCTGCCGCTCCCGCCGATCCCCCTCCTCGGCCCCGCCTTCCTCGTCTTCACGGCGTTCCTCCTCGCGACGCTCTCGGCCGAGGGGCGGCGGCTCTTCACCCGCGCCACCGTCGACGCGCTCACGAACCTCCTCAACCGCGGCGCGTTCCTGGATCGCGCCACGCAGGAGATCGTCCGCGCCGAGCGAACCGGGCGCCCGGTCGCGCTGGTGATGCTCGACATCGACCACTTCAAGTCGTTCAACGACCGGTACGGCCACCAGACCGGCGACCGCGTGCTCTCCGGCGCGGCGCAGGCAGTGGCGCGGACGATCCGCGGCATCGACCTGGCGGGGCGGTACGGCGGGGAGGAGTTCATCGTCCTCCTGGTGGAGGCCGAGGAGGAGCCGGCGCTCGTCGCGGTCGAGCGGATCCGTGCGGCAATCTCGCAGATGCGGTTGCCGGGCGTGAAGGACCCGGTCACCGCCTCGGCCGGCGTCGCCGTGCACCACGGGCTCTTCGAGCGGGCCCGTGTCTCCGACCTGATCCGCCGGGCCGACGCCGCCCTCTACGAGTCCAAGAGGGGCGGCCGCGACCGGACGACGCTCGAGAAGACCAGGTCCGAGGCTCCGGCGACGGTGGCCGAGGTCCGCTACCGGTGACCACGTGACCACGGAGGGCTCATGACGAGCTACGACGAGATCCCGTACGAGAGCCGCGCCCACTACGCGAACCACCCGGACCGGATGGCGGTCGTCGCGACGATGCTCGGCCTCGAGCCGCCCGAGGTGTCGACCTGCCGCGTGCTCGAGCTTGGGTGCGCGGAGGGAGGGAACCTCCTTCCGATGGCAGCCTCGCTGCCCGGCGCCCGCATCGTCGGCATCGATCTGTCGCCCCGCCAGGTGGAGCTGGGTCGCGCGGCGGCGGCGGCGCTGGGCCTCGCCAACATCGAGCTCCACGCGATGAGCGTGACCGACGTGGACGCGTCGTTCGGGACGTTCGACTACATCCTGGCGCACGGCCTCTACTCCTGGGTGCCGCCGGAGGTCCAGGAGGCCGTGCTGCGCGTCTTCGCCACGAACCTGGCGCCCGGCGGCGTCGCGATGGTGAGCTACAACTGCTATCCCGGATGGCGCTTCCGCGGAATGGTGCGCGAGGTCCTCCAGCACCAGACCCGCCACCTCTCGACCCCTGCGGAGAAGGTCGCCTACGCGCGCCAGCTGGTGCCGTTCCTGGCCGAGAACGCGCGCGACGTGACGGGCGGCTTCAAGCTGCAGCTCGAGAGCGAGCAGACGCTCCTGGCGCAGACGCGGGACACCTACGTCTTCCACGAGCTCTTCGAGGAGTGGAACCTGCCGCTCTACTTCCACGAGCTGGTGGAGCGCGTGGGGAGGCACGGGCTGTCGTACCTGGGCGAGACGCGCCTGCGCGGGATGACGCTCGGCGAGACGCGCCCCGAGGTGGACGAGCTGCTCAGCCGCTTCGCCACCACGTTCCTGGAGAAGGAGCAGCTCCTGGACTTCCTCCGCAACCGCCAGTTCCGGCAGAGCCTCCTGGTGAAGGGGGACGCGCCGCGCCGGATCCACGCGGAGCGGATCGAGCGGCTGCTGGTCCGCTCCAAGGCGATCGCCGTCGCGACCGGACCCGACCCCGCGAACGACGAGACGTGGGAGTTCCGGACCCAGGACGGAGCGCGCACGATCAAGACGAACAACCCGCTGGTGAAGTGCGCGCTCGTGGCGCTCGGACGTGTGGCGCCGCGGGCCCTCGCGTTCGGCGACGTGCTGGCCGCCGTCTGCGGGATGGTGCCGTCGGCACGCCCCGACGACGACGACGTCAGGGCCACGCTATGCGACTCGATCCTGAAGACGCACCTGAGCGACCTCCTGGAGCTGCACGTCGTCTCGCCGCCGGTGACGGATCGCCCCGGCGCGAAGCCGGTCGGCTCGCCGGTGGCCCGCTGGGAGATCGGGCGGGGCGACACGGTCACGACGCTGTGGCACGAGCGGCTGGACCTGGCGGACCTCGACCAGCTGGTGCTGCAGCGCCTGGACGGCACGCGGGACCGCGACGCGCTGATCGCCGGGATCGTCGACAAGGTGCTCGCGGAAGGGCTCCTCAGCGGTCCCGACGGCGCGCCCGTCACGGACCGGGCGACGGTGACCGAAGTGATGTCCGAGGGGGTCGACACCAGCCTCGCGAACCTGACCCGCAGCGGGGTGCTGGTCGCCTGAACGAACGGAAGCGGCCGGAGCCTCCAGGCTCCAGCCGCCTCCCCGATATCGCTACTCCTGGTCGGTGGTCTTCTTCCGGATCACCTTGATCTCCACGTGGTCGTCGTCCTTGCCGTCGGCCATCACGCGCACCGGCAGGTCGCACATCGGGGCGACGATGACACCCTTGCCCGCCAGCTCCTCGAGCGCCTTGGTGACGGCGTCGCGGGTCTTCGGGTCGAGCCCCTCCAGCGACTTCAGCTTCTGCTCGGAGAGAACGTCCTTGAACGACTTCGACGCCCCGTCGCCGGTCCGGAACGCGAAGCCGTGCTCGCCGCCCTCGCCGACCCACACCTTCCGCATCTTCGTCTCGCCCGGGAGCCCGTCGTCGACGCCGGAGAAGACCATGTCGCCGTGCTTGCCGGAGCCGTCCATCACCACGATCTTCCGCACCCCGGGGCCGCCGTGGAGGAAGGTCTCGCCGTCGCCTCCGGCGCGCACCTTGAACTCCTTCTCGCCGAGCTTGATCGTGTAGCCCTCCTCGGTGCGGGTGAGCGTGATCGGCTTGCCGGAGGCGCTCGTGTAGCTCTGCACCTCGCCGACCCTCATGTCCTCGGTCCGGATCACGGTGGGCGACTCGTCGCCCTGCCCGCGCACGGAGATGGTGGTCTCGTCGTCGCCCCCGCCACCTGTGGAGTCGCTCGATCCGAGGCCGAGCGGCAGGAAAGGCGCCGCCGTCGCCGCGCACGCGGTGACCGCCACCAGCCCGAGCCCGAGCCGCTTCCCGAACGTCAGCATCTTCTTCATCTCTTGGTCCTCCGTTTCGTCGTCGCCGCCGTGTGGGGGCGCGCTCCCGGTAGCGCAAGGGGCTTGCCACCGCGCGGAGGGGTTTGGACGCCGCCCCGCCTCCCCAAATGGGGAAACGGCTCCCGTCAGGAGGAGGAGGGCTCGCCGCTCCCGCCCGGGACGAGGCCGTGCTTCTCGAGCCGGTAGAGGAACGCCTTGTACGGCAGGTCGAGGAAGCGCGCGGCGCGCGACCGGTTCCCGCCGGCCATCTCCAGCGCCTGCCTGAGGCACTCCTTCTCGTGCTGCTCCCACGAGAGGCCGCCGGGCGGCAGGCGGTAGCCGCCGTCGCCCGCGGGGCGCGTCGCCAGCGTGTCGGGCAGGTCGTCGGGGCTGATCTTCCCCTCCTCCGAGAGGAGCACCAGCCGTTCGACCACGTTGGTCAGCTCGCGCACGTTGCCGGGCCAGGCGTAGTCGACGAGGCGCCGCATCAGCGGGGGCGGGAACGGCTCCACCCGCATCCCGTGCCGGCGCTCCGCCCGCTTCACCAGGTGGCCGACCAGGAGCGGGATGTCCTCCCGCCGCTGCCGGAGCGGAGGCATCGTCACCGAGACGACGTTGAGCCGGTAGTAGAGGTCCTCGCGGAAGCGGCCGGCCGCCACCTCGGCCGCGAGGTCGCGGTTCGTGGCGGCCACGATCCGCACGTCGACCTTCACCTCGGCGTTCCCGCCGACCCGCGTCACCGCGCCCTCCTGGACCGCGCGGAGCAGCTTCGGCTGGACGGGGAGCGGCAGCTCGCCCACCTCGTCCAGGAAGAGCGTCCCCTTGTGGGCCGCCTCGAATTTCCCGATCCGCAGCCGGTCCGCGCCGGTGAACGAGCCCTTCTCCGCACCGAAGAACTCCGACTCCATGAGCGTCTCGGGGATCGCCGCGCAGTTGACCCCCACGAACGCGCCGCCCGAGCGGCGCGACAGCGCGTGGAGCGCCCGCGCGGCCAGCTCCTTGCCGGTGCCGCTCTCCCCCGCGATCAGCACCGTGGCGTCGGTGCCGGCCAGCTTCTCGACGCGGCGGAAGAGCTGCTGCATCGACGGCGCCGCGCCGACCAGGTCGACGAGACGGTCCCGCTCCGCGAGCGCCTCGGTGAGCCGCCGGTTCTCGTCCAGGAGGCGGCGCGACTTGAGCGTCCGCTCCAGCGCCAAGAGGAGCGCCTGCTTCTCGAACGGCTTCGTCAGGTAGTCGTCGGCCCCCTCGCGCACGGCGCGCACGGCGTGGGAGATCGTCCCGTACGCCGTCGCCATCACGAACGCCGTCTCCGGGAAGCGCGACTTCACCTCGCGCAGCAGCTCCATGCCGTCGCGCCCCGGGAGCTTCCAGTCGGAGAGGACGGCGTCCACCGGCGACCGCTCCAGCTCGGCCAGGGCGGCATCGACGCTGCCGGTCTCGGCCACGGTGTAGCCCTCGTTCCGGAGCAGGCCCGCCACCAGGCGGCGCTGGTCGAGCTCGTCCTCGACGAGGAGGACGCGGAGATCAGGCACGGGCACCTCCCATCGGCTCGACGCGTCCCCCCAGCCTCAGCTGGGCCCGCGTGCCGCGCGGCTCGAGTGCCGTCAGCTCCAGCGTGCCGCCGTACCGGGTCGTGGCGATGCGGTGCGCCAGGAAGAGGCCCATCCCCGAGCCGCTCGGCTTCGTCGTGACGTGCGGTGTGAAGAGCCGCTCGCGCACCTCGGGCGGGAGCCCGGGGCCGGCGTCGTCCACGTCGACGCGCACGCCGCCGCCGTCGCCGCCGTCCGGCGCGACGCGCACCGTCACCGCCTCG
>CAYLNK010000164.1:0-13947 GCA_964384675.1 uncultured Holophagales bacterium
AGCCGTCCTCGATCGCCACGTCCTCGACCCGAAGCTCCTCGCGCCAGATCGCCGCGACGGCGCGCTCCGCCTCGGTGCCGGGAGGGGTGCGGCCCGAGATGCGGGCCGCCCGTGACGTCGCGGCCGACCGTTCGGTCGGCCCGCCCGTGACGAGCGGCCGGTCGGGCACGTCGAGCATCTCGGTCAGGAGCGCGACGTAGCGGGAGAGGAGACGTTCCATGGCGGCCGACGTGAACAGCTCGACGCGGTGGAGGAGCGTCAGCGTGAGCCGATTTCCCTTTTCGCGCACGTAGAGGGTCATCGCGAACGGCGAGCCGGCGGGGAAGAGGTCGTCCGGGTACGACACCTCGACCCCGTCGAGGGACGGCGGCGCCGACGGCACGTCGACGAGGTTGAAGAGGACGTCCACCAGCGGCGCGCGGCCCGGAGTCCGCGGCGGGCGCAGCGTCTCCACGACCGCCTCGAACGGCGTCGCCTGGTGCGCGAGCGCCCGCAGCGTCTCGTCCCGGGCCCGCTCGACGAGCGCGGTGAACGTGGGCGATCCCGAGAGGTCGGCGCGCAGCGCCACGAGGTTGATGAAGCAGCCGAGCAGCCCCTCGGAGCCGGGCGTGGTGCGCCCGGTGACGGGCGAGCCGACGGTCACGTCGTCCTGCCCGCACCAGCGCGAGAGGAGGAGCTGGAAGGCGGCGAGGAGAACGACGTACGGCGTCGCGGCCCGCTCCTTCGCGAACGCCTCCACGCGCCGGCGCAGCGCCGGCGGAACCTCGCCGCGGACGCGGGCGCCGCGAGGGTCGACAGACTCGGGGTGCGGACCGTCCACCGGCAGCGCCAGCGTGGGGGCCCCGCGAAGGCGCGAGACGAAATGGTGGAGCCCGGCCGGATCGGGGCGTGCGGACGCGAGGCGGCGCGCCTCGGCGGCGTAGGTGAGGTCGGTGGACGGCTTCTCGCTCGCGTCGTCGTAGTCGCGCAGCAGCTCGCCGATCAGGAGCCAGCGCGACCAGGCGTCGAGGACGACGTGGTGCGCCACGAAGAGCGCGACGTGGCGGTCCGGCGCGAGCCGCGCCAAGGCGGCCCGGAAGGGCGGACCGGACGCGAGGTCGAACGCCGCGGCGACGGAGAAGCCGACGGCGTCCCCAGGGGGTGCGGGGGGCGGAGCGCCCCCGCCGAGAGGCGCCGCGGCGAGGGAGGCGGCTCGGCGTCGCAGCTCCGCGTCCTGCTCCTCGCCGCGAGGCAGCGCCGTCAGGTCGAGGAGCGGCAAGTCGACGCGGGCCGGCGGCAGGACTCGCGGGACCGGCAGGCCGTCCGCGAGCGGGAACGTCATCCGCAGCGCGGGGTGCC
Source organism: uncultured Holophagales bacterium (assembly GCA_964384675.1). GTDB lineage: Bacteria > Acidobacteriota > Thermoanaerobaculia > UBA5066 > UBA5066 > CAYLNK01. Next base: position 1,339 of record CAYLNK010000164.1, read on the forward strand.
GCGCGGCCACGCGGTCGAGCGAGGCGCGGAACCGCTCGACGTCGAACGGGCCGGACCACTCGAGCGCCCACGCCAGCTGGTACGCCGGGCCGTTCAGGCCGCGCAGCTCGGCGTCGAGCCAGAGCCGGCGCTGCGGCGGTGTGAGCGGGACCTCGCCGTCCATCGCTTGCGGCACGGCGCTCGGGACCTCGCCGGTCCCGCGGACCGCCTCGATCCTCTCGGCGACCCCCGCGACGGTCGGCGCGTCGAACAGGTCGGCCGGCTCGAGCCTGACGCCATGCCGCTCCTCGAGCCGGGCCAGGAACGCGAGCGCTTCGAGCGACGTGCCGCCCAGCTCCAGGAACGAGGCGTGTCGCGCGGGAGGCGGTACGCCGATCACGCCGAGCACTTCAGCGAAGAGCGCCGAGGCGAGCCGCTCGGCATCGGTCGCCGGAGGCTCGGAGCCCTCCGGCGCCGGGACCGGCAGCCGGCTCCGGTCGAGCTTTCCCCGCTCCGTGAGCGGGAGACGATCGACGAGGACGACGCGCGACGGCACCATCGCCGTGGGAAGGCGGGACGCCAGGAACGACTGGAGCGGAAGGTCCACGCCGTCGCCCGTCACCACGTAGGCGACGAGCCGGCCGTCGCGCGGCACCACGGCCGCGGCGCGCACGCCGGGATGGGCCAGGAGATGCGCGGTCACCTCGTCCGGCTCCACGCGGACGCCGTTGATCTTCACCTGCGCGTCGAGGCGGCCGAGAAGCTCGAGCGATCCGTCGTCGCGGAAGCGGCCGCGGTCTCCGGTGGGGTAGACGAGGTCGTCGCCTCCGGTGGGGTCCGGGACGAAGCGCCGGCCGCCGAGGAGGCGGCGCGCGCGGAACGGCGTCCGGATCAGCACCTCGCCGGGCTCGCCCGGGGCGGCCAGCGATCCGTCCTCGGCCACGACGAGCGCGTCCGTCGACGGGATCGGGAAGCCGACGGGCTGGGCTCCGTGTGCGGGCTCCGCCGGCACCTCGTGCCAGAAGCGCGCGAGCGTCGTCTCGGTGGGGCCGTAGAGGTTCACGACGCGCGTCGACGGGAAGGCGGACCGCCAGCGCGTGACGAGAGGCCCGGGCAGCGGCTCGCCCGCGAAGAACGTGACGCGCAGCGGGGCCATCGGGGCTGTCGATGTGTCCGGAGCGTCGAGCCAGGTGGCGGCCAGTGAGGGCACCGCGTGCAGCAGCGTGATTCGCTCGGTGGCGAGCCAGTCTCGGAGCGCGGCCGGTGACGCGAGCACGCCGTCCGGCGGGATGCAGAGCGCGGCTCCCGACGTGAGGGGGAGAAGGAGGTCGCGCAGCATCACGTCGAACGAGAGCCCGGTCAGGAACGGCATCCGGTCCCCGGGTCCGACGTGGAACGTCGCGCGTTGCCAGTCGAGGAAGAGGCCGAGCGCGGCGTGGCTCCCCTCGACGCCGGCCGGCTCGCCGGTGGTGCCGGAGGTGAAGACGACGTACGCCGCGCCGTCGCCGGAGAGCGCCGGCCGCGCGGGCCCCATCGGCGCGTCCCCGTCGACCTCGCCGTCGGCTCCGACGGCCAGGGTCGGGAGGTCGATGCCGTCCTCGCCGCCGACCGACAGGACGAGCCTCGCGCCGCCGATCCGCGCCATCGCGCGGCGGCGCGGGGAGGGAAGGGCCGGATCGAGCGGGAGCATCGCCGCGCCGCTCCGCAGAACGCCGAGGAGGGCGGCGACGAGGCCGACGCCCTTCCCGCCCGAGACCGCTACGGCTTCGCCGGGCTCGACGCCCCGCGCCAGGAGGGCGCGCGCGATCCGCTCCGCGCGCGCGCCGAGCTCGCGGTACGACACCGACCGTCCCCTGACGGACAGCGCCACGAGGTCGGGCCCCTCCTCCACCCGGCGGGCGAAGGAGTCGGGCGCGAGCGAGGGAGGGGCGGCCAGGGCGGGCCGGTCCTGGATCGTCTCCATCGGGATGGCGGATGGTACCGGCTGGAGCGGGAGGGAGCGAGGAGCTGTGACGAGGTGTGACAGCGAGCTGTGACACGGCGGCCCGACCGGAGTCCTGGATCGCGTGCGGCCGGCAGCACGGCGGTCTGAGCCTTCCCCGGATCGCGCCGTCGGACTCGAGTATACCTAGCAATTCAAAGGTGATTGTTTGAAAATGCGCGGTATGAAGCGAGCCTGCGTCGGGCTTCTCCACTCGTACCTCGAGACTTTCCCCTGTGTCGCCCTGATCGGTCCGAGGCAGTGCGGCAAGACCACTCTCCTGAAGACGCTCCCCTCCGTCTGGAAACGCTTCGATCTCGAGCGCCGGGCCGATCACGCGCTCATCTCCCGGGATCCCGACACGTTCTTCCGGCTCAACCCGCGCCAGGTGGCGATCGATGAAGCCCAGGTGTCGACGGAGATCTTCCCCGCGTTGCGGGTCGCGATCGACGAGCGGCGCGCCGAGAAGGGCCGATTCGTCATCACGGGCTCCAGCTCACCCGCGCTGGTGCGTTCGGTGTCGGAGAGCCTGGCGGGCCGCGTGGGGATCATCGAGATGGCGCCCTTCTCATGGGCAGAGGTCACGAAGACGACCGGGAGGGACTCGTTCCTTCGGCGTCTACAGCACCCGAAGGCCGGCCCGGCGGAGCTGCTCGAAGGGCTGAGGGCGCGGGGAAGTCTGGCGAGGGCGCACGACCTCTGGTTCCGGGGAGGGTTTCCGGAGCCGTGGCTCGAGGCGAGCGCAGGGTTCCACGCGCGCTGGGTCGAGCAGTACATCCAGACGTACCTGTTCCGGGATGTGAAGCGGCTCTTCCCCGGCCTCGACGACGTCCGCTTCCGGCGGTTCCTGGAGATGCTGGGGGGATTGTCGGGTCGCGTGCTGAACTACGCCGACGTGGCGCGAGCGCTGAGTGTCTCACAGCCCACGGCGCGTGACTACTTCGACATCGCACACGGCACGTTCCTCTGGCGCTCGATCCCGGCCTACACGAGGGACGTCGTGAAGCGCGTCGTGAAGCACCCCAAGGGCTACCTGCGCGATAGCGGTCTCCTGCATGCGCTCCTGCGCATCCCTGATGCCGACGCGTTGCTCGTCCATCCGCAGATGGGGGGATCGTGGGAAGGGATGGTCGTGGAGGAGATCCTCCGACAGCTGAACGCCATGGGGTCGGCGCACCAGTACTCGTACTACCGGACGGGCGCGGGAGCGGAGGTCGATCTGGTCGTCGAGGGGGGCTTCGGCCGGGTGGCCGTGGAGATCAAGCACACGTCCACCGTCGGCGGACGGGACCTCCGCGGTCTGCGGGATTTCGTGCGCGAGCAGAAGGCGCGCCTGGGCCTGGTGATCAACAACGACGTGGCTCCGCGGCGATACGACGACGACGTGATCGGGCTGCCCTTCACGTGGCTTTGAGAGTCACGAAGGCCGCGGCGCGGACCACGCGCTCCCACACCGCGTCGCTCATCCCCGCCTTCCAGACGCCGGCGAGGCAGGTCCGCAACCTCCCGTCCCGCCGCGCCGCTCGCTCGACGCGGTCGATGGCGTCGGCGTCGCGGAACGAGAGGAAGTCCTCCATCGGCCCCGCGGCCACGGCGCCGAGGACGTCGTCCGTGCCGTCGTGGACGAGCCGCCTCAGGAAGAGCCAGGCGAGGTCGAGCGGCATCCCGGCCACCTGCTGCGTCTCCTCGAACGCCCAGAACGTCTCGACGTAGGTGAACCAGGCGGCGACGAGGCGGTCGACTTCTTCGGTGTCGAGCGGGGCCCGGAGCGCGTCGAGGTCGGCGGGACCGGGCGGACACACGTCGACCGTCGCGTACGTCTCCAGCTCCGGCATCGACGCCGCGAGCGCGGCGACGCCCCCCGGATCGGGGAGCCAGGGGACGCCCGCCGCGCGCCGCACGCGGATCAGGATCGCGTCGGGGATCCGCCCGAAGATCGACCGGATCCGTTCGAGGCACGTGCGGAGGCGTACGTCGTCGCGGGCCGCCTCCTCGACGCGATCGATGACGGCCGCGCCGTGCGAGGCGAGGAGCGTTTCCAGCGGCGAGCCGAACGAGGCGATCTTCAGGAGGAGCTCCTCGTTCGGCGCCCGCGCGACCAGCGTCCGCGCCAGGAGCCAGCCGTTCTCCGCGTCGTACCGGACGATCCGCTCGAGGTGATGGGCCGGGCCGGCCGCGGCGGAGTTGACGACGTACGTCTCCGCCAGGAGATCGAGCTCGGCGACGTCGAAACGCATCGGCCGCATTCTAGGGACGGCGCTCCGGGGCGAGACTGGCTCTCGAGGCCATTGAACCTTTTCGATCGACCGCGTCTTGCTCACAGATGAAGAGACCTGACGAGACACCGCTCCCGCCCCGGGTGACCGCGCCGTCCCGTTCGTCGGGTACGCTCGTTGGCGACTGACGCATGGCCCCGGAGCCGACGGCCGCGGTGGACGACTCCTCCGACCGGGACGATCCGGTCGACGCCCTGGCGGAGCGCCTGCTGGTGCTGCGGGCGCAGCTGGGGGCCCGGGACGCCTACGCCGGGCTCTTCGAGCGGTACGACGCGCGACTCCAGTTCTACCTGCGCCGCCTCCTCGGCCCGGGTGGCGACGCCGAGGACGTACGCCAGGACGTCTGGCTCACCGTCGTGAGGAAGCTCCACACGTTGCAGGAGCCCGGGGCGTTTCGGGCCTGGATCTATCGCGTGGCCCGGCATCACGCGATCTCGTGGCACCGCAGGCGACGCCTGGAGGTGCCGTTCGACGAGGCCTCGCACGACCTGGCGGTCGTCGAGCTGGAGACCGACGAGCTCCCCTTCGGGCCCGAGGACGCGGCCGCGGTCTACGCGGCGCTCGACAGGCTGGGAGCGGGCCAGCGCGAGATCCTGAGCCTCCGATTCCTGGGCGGCCTGTCGTACGAGGAGATCGCGCGCGTTCTCGACTGCCGCCTCGGGACCGTGAGGTCCCGCCTTCACTACGCCAAGACCGCGCTTCGCGTGGCCGTCACGGCTCGACGCGGGCCGGATGAGAGGTGACGCATGACGGATGACCGGGACCGAAGGAGCGAGCTCGTCGAGCGCCTCCTGGCGGAGGACGGGGCGGGCCCCGCAGCGGGGGCCGCACGCGGTCCCGCCCGCGGCGCGGATGCCGCGCTTCAGGCGCTCATCGAGGACGAACGGGCCACCGAGCGCCGCGTCCGCCGCGTGGCCACGTGGTCGTGGGGCGCGCTCCTGGCGCTCGTGCCTCTCGTCGGCGTCCTGTTCCTCGTCCGTCGCCTCGGCGGCGGCGTGATGGTCGAGGTCGCGAGGGCCGCCGCGGTCGTCGTCGGCATCCTGTTCATCCTGACCCTCTTCCTCGCCGTCCTCACGACGGTCGCCTGGCTCTTCCGCTCCCGGGCCGCCTCCCTCGCCGCGATCGAGAGGCGCCTCGCCGCGCTGGAAGAGCTGCTGCGGCGAAGCCGGTAACGAGGCCGCTGCCTCATCGGAACGGAGACGCTCATGAAGCCCTGGATTCTCGTCCTCGCCGCGACGTCGCTCGTCGCCGTCACCAGCCTCACCACACGCACCCTGCTGAAGGGCCCCGGGCCGGACGACCCAGCCAGGCGCACCACTCTCCGTTCGGCGGTCCTGGGCGAAACGCGGGACGTCGTCGTCGCGCTGCCCGAGAGCTACGCCCGGGAGCCCGAGCGCCGCTACCCGGTGATCTACGTGCTCGACGGCGATTCCCAACGCGCTCACACCGCGGACTCCGCCGCGCTCCTGGCGCGGATCGGCGCCATGCCGGAGGCGATCGTCGTCAGCGCCCCCCCGGTCGACGGCCGCGGCCGGCAGCGCGACTACACGCCCCCGGGCATGCGTCAGGACAGCGACGTCGCCCAGAGTCCCGACGGGCGCGCCGACCGGTTCCTCGCCTTCCTGAAGGACGAGCTGATCCCGCTCGTGGAACGGGACTACAGGGTCAGCCGGCCCCGCCTCCTGGCGGGCAACTCGCGGGGCGGCCTCTTCGTCGTCTACTCCCTGCTGGCGGAGCCGTCGCTGTTCGACGCCAGGTTCGCGCTCAGCCCGGCCCTGTTCCGCGACGGCGACGCGATCGTCGCCCGCCTCGAGACGTTCCTGGGCTCGTCGCCGTCGCTCGCCGGGTTCCTCTACCTGAGCCTCGGAGATGGAGAGAACGAGAAGATGAAGGGTGCCTTCGAGCGCACGGTCGCGGTGCTCGAGAGGAGGGCGCCGCCGGGCCTGCGCTGGCGCGCGTACTTCAGCCGTGGCGGCACTCACGACAGCAACGCCCAGCTCTCCACGCCGGTAGGCCTCTACGCGATGTTCGCCGGGGTGCGCTCGGACCTGGCCCGGTGAACCTGGAGCCCGTCGAGCTAGGTTCAGCGGCCGCGTTGCGTACGGCCTGGCCGTCGGGCCGGGCGTCCGGCTCGTGGACCGTTCGAGGCACGCCCGTCAACATCGTGCCGGCTCCCGCCGTACAACGGGCGTGCGACGATCCTCCAAGGCCTTCCGCGTGCTCCTCGCCGCCCTCCTCCTCGCGCTCGCCGCGGCAGCGGCGTTCCTGACCCAGCCGGTCCTTGCGGGCCGGCGCCCCGGACGCACCGTCGATCCGGAGCGGCTGCGACGTCACGTCGAGAGGCTCGCGCGTGACCTCGTCCCGCGCGACCTCGGCCACCTCGGGAACCTGGATGCCGCGGCGGCGTACGTGCGCGGCGAGCTGGAGCGGACGGGCGGACGCGTCGAGGAGCAGCCGTATCTCGCGGACGGCCGCGCGGTACGGAACGTCGTCGCGCGGTTCGGTCCGGCCGAAGGCGCTCGCGTCGTCGTGGGCGCCCACTACGACGCCTTCGGCGGGCTGCCCGGCGCCGACGACAACGCGAGCGGGACGGCGGGCCTCCTCGAGCTGGCGACGCTCCTGGGGCAGGAGCCGCCGCGCGGCCCGGTCGAGCTGGTCGCCTACACGCTCGAGGAGCCCCCCACCTTCGGCTCGCCGCTCATGGGGAGCGCGGTCCACGCCCGCTCCCTGCGCGAGGCCGGTGTGCCGGTGCGCGCCATGATCGGCCTGGAGATGATCGGCGACTTCTCCGACGCGCCCGGGAGCCAGACGTACCCGGTGCCGCTCCTCGGGCTCCTCTACCCGCGGCGCGGGGACTTCGTGGCCGTTGCCGGGCGGCCGTCGGACTGGCGGCTCACCCGCCTGGTGAAGCGGGCGATGCGGAGCGCCGGGACGATCCCGGTCCGCTCGATCAACGCGCCTCCGCGCGTGGCCGGGCTCGACCTCTCCGACCACGCGTCGTACTGGGCCGAGGGCCTGACCGCGGTGATGGTGACGGACACGGCGTTCTTCCGGAACGCCCGCTATCACACGCCGGACGACACGCCGGAGCGCCTCGACTACCGCCGGATGGCGGCGGTGGTCTCGGCCGTCCACCGGGCGGTGGAGGCCCTGTCCTCCGCACCCTAGAATCCGCGCCGATGACGATGAGACGAAAGACGTCGCTCGCTGCCGCTCTGGCCGTCGCCCTCGCGCTTGCCGCGGACGGGGCCGGCGCCACCGAGCCCCAGCGTCCCGCCAAGGAGCTGCTGGCCGACGCCACCACCTCGGCCGCGGCCGGGAAGAAGACGGTGTTCGTGGGGTTCCACGCCTCGTGGTGCGGCTGGTGCCGGAAGCTCGAGAAGGTGCTCGGCTCGCCCGGTGTGAAGGAGGCCTTCGGTGCCCATTTCGAGACCGTCTGGCTGACGGTCCAGGAACGGGGCTCGAAGAAGCCGCTGAACACGCCCGGGGCGCAGGAGGTCTACCGGCAGTGGGCCGGCCACGAGGACGTGGGCCTGCCGTTCTACGCGTTCCTCGACCGGAACGGGAAGACGCTCGCGTCCTCGGTCACCGGCGTGGACGGCAAGGTCGCGGAGAACCTCGGCTACCCCGGCGACGAGCCCGAGCTGGAGCGGTTCCTGGGGCTGGTGAAGAAGGCGGCGCCTGGTATCACCCCGCAGGAGCTGTCCGCTCTTCGCGCCGGTTTCGCGCCGAAGGCGCCGTGACGCGGTAAAGTAGACGGAAATGCAGGCAGCCGCCCGGTACACGTTCACCGAGCCCGCGCAGGCCCTCATCGACCGGCTCCTGAAGGGCCAGGCCGAGGACAAGCTCGCCGAGAGGCGGACGAAGCAGTTCGGCTGCTCGGGCGCCGTCGTGGCCTTCGGGTCGTTCTTCAGCTTCGCGTTCATCGGACCGTGGGGGGCCCTCCTGCTGATCACGGGCATCGTCCTGATCGTGCTCGCGGTGAAGGCCTCCAAGCACGACGTGGAGGACCGGAAGATCGGGACCGCGCTTCGCCTCGTGAAGATCCTGCGAGCCGACATCCCGGCGGCCGAGCCGATCGAGCTCAGCGTCGACTTCCGCGAGGCCTCCAAGGTGAAGGACCTGATCGTCCAGAAGCCGGTCCCGACCGGCAAGGAAGGGATCACGTTCTACGAGCAGCCGTGGCTGACGCTGAAGGCCTCGCTGGCGGACGGGTCGGTGGTGGAGCTGAGCGCGTCCGACGCGATCCGGAACCGGAAGTACTGGAAGAAGCGGGGCGGCAAGTCGAAGCTGAAGCACCAGCAGCGGATCGCCACGACCGTCACCGTCGACCTGAAGCTCGGCAAGCCGTACCGGGAGGACCTACCGTACGAGCAGGCCCTGCGCGCGTTCCCTCCGCCCCCCTCGCTCCTGGTGTCGAAGACGGCCCAGCAGGGGAAGCGCGTGCGGGCGGAGCTGGAGAGCCCGGCGATGGTCAAGATCATCTCGGGCCGCAACCCCCCGGGCTACAAGCCGCCGGAGCTGGTGGGGGCGGACGCCATGCTCGGCGCGCTCCGCTGGGTCTATCGGGGCATCGCGGCCGCCCAGAAGACGGCCTGACGCGACCAAGAAGCGGCCGGCCTGGCACTCCGGGCTGGCACCCTTTTCGCTACTATCTCTACAGGAGGTCCCATGGTCCCTGAACGTGCCCCGATTGCCATCTCCCCCACGGCGGTCGAGACGCGCTTCCTCTCGCGTGTCTACGGCTGGATGTTCGCCGGTCTTCTCGCCACCGCGCTCGTGGCCACCTACACGGTGACGAACGAGGGCCTGCTGAAGCTCGTCTTCGGCAACCGGATCGTCTTCTACGGCCTGCTCTTCGGCCAGCTGGGTCTCGTCGCCTGGCTGAGCGGCCTCGTCGGGAGCATGTCCGCGCGCACCGCGTCCATCGTCTTCCTTCTCTATTCGGCCCTGACCGGGCTGACCCTGTCCTCGATCTTCCTGCTCTACACCGCCGGGTCGATCGCCTCGACGTTCGTGGTCTCGGGCCTCACGTTCGGCGCGATGAGCGTCTACGGCCTGGTGACCAAGAGGTCGCTCGACGGCGTCGGCTCGTTCTGCTTCATGGGGCTCATCGGCCTCGTCGTCGCGAGCCTCGTCAACATCTTCCTGAAGTCGACGATGCTGGAGTTCGTGGTCAGCTGCGTCGGGGTCATCGTCTTCGTCGGGCTGACCGCGTACGACACGCGTCGCCTGAAGATCATGGCCGCGCAGGTGGACGCCGACTCCGAGGACGGCCGCAAGGGCGCCGTCGTGGGCGCCCTCGCGCTCTACCTCGACTTCATCAACCTCTTCCTGATGCTCCTCCGGCTCTTCGGCCGGCGCCGGTAAGACCAGCTTCGCGGACCGCCCGGCGACGGGCGGTCCGCCGCTACTCGCCCCTGGCTACCCGGCTGCCACCGCCTCGACCGGAGTCACGGCGGCCGCGTCCTCCTCGCCGGTGCGGATCCGGTACACCTTCTCCACCGGGAGCACGAAGACCTTTCCGTCCCCGACCTCGCCGGTGCGGGCCGACGCCAGGATCGCCTTCACGGTCGGCTCGACGAAGTGGTCCGAGACGCCGATCTCGACGCGCACCTTCTCGGACAGCTCCATCTTCACGGTGGTTCCGCGGTAGGTGGCGACCTGCTCGGTCTCGCCGCCGTGTCCCTGCACGCGGCTGATCGTGAGGCCGCGCACGTCGGCGCGGAACAGGGCCTCGAGGACGTTGCTGACGCGGTCGGGACGGACGACGGCGACGATCAGCTTCACGCGGCACCTCCCTGGAGAGCGGGCGCGCCGACCGGCCGGGAGGCCGGGGGCGGCGGCGTGTCGTGCAGGACCAGGATCGCGCCCTCGCCGTGCGCGTACGCCTCCTCGCCGTGCTGGCTCACGTCGAGGCCCAGGCCCTCGTCCTTGGTCGAGACGGTGAGCGGCGAGAGGAGCGCGATCGCCTTCAGGATCGCGCCGCTCGCGACGGCGCTGTACGCGAACGTCGCCAGGACCGCGATCGCCTGGACGCCGAGCTGGCGGGGATTGCCGAAGAGGAGGCCGTCCGTCGTGCCGTTCCACGACTTCTGGGCGAAGACGCCGGTGAGGAGCGCGCCGACGAGCCCGCCCAGACCGTGGGCCGCCACGACGTCGAGTGAGTCGTCCAGACGGGTGCGGCTCCGGAACAGGATCGCGAAGTAGCTGGGGAACGCCGCGATCGCGCCCAGGGCGAGGGCCGCGATCGGGGACACGAAGCCGGCGGCCGGCGTCACGGCGACGAGGCCCACCACGATGCCGGTGGCGGCGCCGACCGCCGTCGCCTTGCCGGTGCGGGCGAGGTCGAGGACGGTCCAGACGAGGAGCGTGGCGCACGGAGCGAGGAGCGTGTTCGTGAACGCCAGGGCGGCGGTGCCGTTGGCGCCGAGAGCGCTCCCGGCGTTGAAGCCGAACCAGCCGAACCAGAGGAGCCCGGCTCCGAGCAGCGTGAACGGGACGTTGTGGGGGAGGATGGCCTGCCGTGCATAGTCCTTGCGCGGCCTCACCAGGAGAGCCCCGACCAGCGCGGCCGCGCCGGCGTTGATGTGGACGACGGTGCCGCCCGCGAAGTCGAGCGCGCCCAGCTTGCTCAGCCAGCCGCCGCCCCACACCCAGTGGGCGACCGGCGCGTAGACGAGCACGGTCCAGACAGAGAGGAAGGCCAGGTAGGGGCCGAAGCGGAGCCGCTCCACCAGCGCGCCGGAGACGAGCGCGCCGGTGATGATCGCGAACGTCCCCTGGTAGGCGAAGAAGAGGAGGTGCGGGATCGTGCCGTTCGGCTCGAGCCCCACGCCCCGGAGGAACGAGTAGCCGAACCCGCCGAGGAAGCCGGAGCCGGGGCTGAACGCGAGCGAGTACGCGAGGAGCGCCCAGACCACCCCGGTGATCCCGAGGGCGGCGACGCTCATCATCATCGTGTTGAGGGCGTTCTTGGACCGGACGAGGCCCCCGTAGAAGAAACCCAGGGCGGGCGTCATCAGGAGGACGAGGGCCGTGGAAACGAGGATCCAGGCGGTGTCGGCGGCGTTCAGAGCGCTTGGCAAGAGTCCCTCCGTTTGCAGGAAGTTGGCGTCGCGAAGGGGACTCTAGGAGATCGAACCCGAAAAGTGAATACGAAATCTTGCAATGTGGTATAAAAAGATGAGTCAGTTGTTTTTTACCGCTCGGGCAAGCACCTCCTCCGTGAGGGTGTCCAGCTCGTCGGCGGAGAGCGAGGGTAGATAGGCCGCGAGCGCCCGGCGGAGCCCCCACCGGGCGGTCGCCGGCTCGCCCGCCTTGCGGAGCGCCTCGGCGACCGGTGGGAATAAGGCCTCCGCGTAGAGCCGGTTGCAGGCGGCGTCGGGGTGGTTGTCCCACGCGTTCACCGCGCGCACCCGGCGGCCGTCCCCGAGGAAGGACGGCTCCAGGTCGACCGTGCGGAAGCCGGCCTTCTCCGCGGCCTCCCGGCCGAGCCGGCACCAGCGGAGGACCCGGCGCAGGAAGTCGTCCGGCGCCTTGAAGTCGCCGTCGCCGTAGGGGAATGCCGCGAAGATCGGATCGGGAAGCCCGCTGCCCACGGTCAGCGCGTGGATATCGCCGAGCGAGCGCGTGAACGTCGCCCACTCGGAGGACTTCGGGTCGTAGGCCCGCTCGAGCGCGTCGGGCCACTCGGGGACCCGCCCGGAGCTGCGGAGGGCCCGGTCCAGCCGCTGGTGCAGGAACTCGTAGGTGCGATGGAGGCGGAACGACTGGAGCCGCTCCAGCCGCCGGAAGAGCGGCGCGTAGCGCTCCAGCTCGACGGACCACTCCTGCAGCCGGGTCTGCGGGTCGTTCACGCAGAAGCCGAGCACGACGACGTCGGGCTCTGTCAGGAGGAGGAACTGGCGGAGCGTCTCCGCCTCGTCCTTCGTCGATGCCGCCGAGCGGCCGAAGTTGAGGACCTCCACCCTACGACCCGGGAATGCCGCCGCCAGCTTCTGCTCCAGGACCGTCGTCCACCGTTCGCCCTCGTCGAGACCGACGCCCCAGGTGAAGGAATCTCCGAGCGCCATGACGCGCAGAGCGCCCTCCGGGCGAGGGACCGCGAACGTCCGTTCGCGCAGGTTCATCCGATTGAGGTGAATCCTCTTGCCCCACGTCCACGTCTGCCAGTCGTTCCGGGGGCGGCGAATCGTCGAGATCCGGAGCCCGGCCTCGAGGAGGACGACCGCGCCGAGGAGCCCGATCCCCGCCGCGGCGATCGCGAAGAGGAAGCGCCGTGCCGCACCGATCGGACGCGTCATCCGCGGGCTCCGCCGCCCGGCCGGGTCGAGACGAGGCGGGCGCGCGGATCGCGCGCGTACAGGACCG
>CAYLNK010000165.1:0-13874 GCA_964384675.1 uncultured Holophagales bacterium
CCCCGCGGGCCCCGGAACGCCCGTCGCGCCCGCGACGTCCGACGCCCGCGCGACGCCCGCGCGCCTGAGCCGGAGCCCGTTCCGGGAATCGACCGCAGGAGGAGAGAGAGTTGACGATCCGTGTCTCCGTCGTGGGCGCCACCGGCTACTCCGGGGCCGAGCTGTGCGCGCTGCTGGCGCGGCACCGCGAGGTGTCGTGGGCCGGGCTGTACGGCAGCGGCAAGGGCGCTCCGGTGTCGTTCGGGGAGATCCACCCGTCCCTGCGAGGGCGGAAGGGCCCCGACGTCGAGCCGCTCGCGCTCGGCCGCCTGGTCGAGGATCGTCCCGACGTCGTGTTCCTGGCGACGCCGAACGAGCTGTCGGCGGAGATCGCCGCCCCACTCCTCGACGCGGGGATCCGGGTGATCGACCTCTCGGGCGCGTTCCGCCTCGCGGACCCTTCGGACTACCCGTCCTGGTACGGGTTCGTTCACCCGTCGCCGCAGCTCCTCGCCGAGGCCGTCTACGGGCTGACGGAGCACGCCGGCGAATCGCTCGCGGGAGCGCGCCTCGTGGCGAACCCGGGCTGCTATCCGACCTCCGTCCTCCTCGCCCTCAAGCCGCTCGTTCCCTTCCTCGACCCGGCGATGCCGGTGATCTGCGACTCCAAGAGCGGTGTCTCCGGCGCCGGCAAGAAGTCCGAGCTGGCGTACTCGTTCACGGAGCTCTCCGGCAACTTCAAGGCGTACGGTGTCGGTACGCACCGCCACGCGCCGGAGATGCGGCGGTATTCGGGACTCCAGGAGACGACGCCGTTCGTCTTCGTCCCGCACCTCCTGCCGGTGGCGCGCGGCATCCTGACCACGCTGCACGTGACGTTTCGCGACCCGGTGAGCGCATCGGCGCTCGCCCCGGCCTATCACGCGGCGTACGCCGGCGCTCCCTTCGTGGGCGTCAGCGCCGCGAGGCTGCCGGAGCTGAAGGACGTCGTCGGGACACCTCGTGCCGAGATCGGCTTCGCCGTCCTGCCGGGGGGGCGGCACGGCGTGGTCGTCTCGGCGATCGACAACCTCCTCAAGGGGGCGGCCTCGCAGGCCGTCCAGAACCTGAACCGGGTCTTCGGCTTTTCGGAGACGGAGGGTCTGACATGGGATTGACCGTGGTGAAGCTCGGAGGGAGCCTCCTCGAGGACCAGGGATGCCGCCAGCGCGCCCTCGAGGCGATCGCCACGCGGGTCTCGGCGGGCGGGCCGGTGGTGGTGGTGCACGGCGGCGGCAAGCGGATCGACAAGACGCTCGCCGCGCTCGACATCCCCAAGCGCGTCTCGCACGGTCTGCGCGTCACCGACGACGAGACGCTCGAGGTCGTCGTGTCGATCCTGGCGGGCCTCGTGAACAAGAGCCTCGTCGCCGAGTTCCGCAGGCTCGGTGTGCTCGCGGCCGGGCTCTCCGGTGTCGACGGCGAGACGCTCTGGGCGGAGTTCCATCCGCAGGTGGGTGGCGTCGACCTGGGGAACGTCGGCCGTGTCGTCTTCGGGAACCCCGCGCTCCTCAACGCGATGCTGGGCGCCGCGATGCTGCCGGTCCTGGCCTCGGTGGCCGCGGGACGCGACGGGGCGCTCCTCAACGTGAACGCCGACTCGGCGGCCTCGGCCGTCGCCATCGAGCTGCACGCCGACCAGCTCGTCTACTTCACCGACGTGGAGGGGCTCCTGGACGAGGACGGGAAGGTCGTCGAGCGCCTCGACCTCGAGCGGGCGAGGCGTCTCCTCGCCTCGCCCGCCGTGAGCGGAGGGATGCGGCCGAAGCTCCAGGCGTGCCTGGACGCCATCCGCGCCGGGGTGAAGGAAGTCGTCATCGCCGGGCCCGGCCGGCAGTCCACCGTCCTCGTGGACGGGAAGGGGGGGACCTCTCTTGTCGCGGCCTAAATCCGATGCGGGGGGCTCCGTCGCCGCCCCCCACGCCCCTGGCGGGGTCGTCGCCGAATTCCCTGGGGGGGCCCCCGGGCCTGACGGCCCTGCCGCCGGGCCCCCCCAAGCCCCCCCCACAGCGGGCTTCGGATTTTCCGGACTCTCGCCCGCTGACACCGAGGAGAGGGTGCAGGCGAACCTCCTCCACACGTATGCCCGCACGTCGTTCCATCCCCGCTCGGGGAAGGGAGCCCGGCTCGTCGACGCGGACGGGAAGGAGTACTGGGACCTGCTTGCGGGCATCGCGGTGAACGCGCTCGGCTACGCCCATCCGCGGATCGTGAGGACGCTCCGGAAGGAGGCCGACAAGGTCCTCCACGTCTCGAACCTCTTCTACCACCCGTCGCAGGCGCTCCTCGCCGAGAAGCTGGTCGCCGGCTCGGGCCTCTCGAAGGTCTTCTTCTGCAACAGCGGCACCGAGGCGACCGAGGCCGCCCTGAAGTTCGCGCGCCTGAAGAACCCCGGACGCGATCAGCTGATCTCGCTCCAGGAGAGCTTCCACGGCCGTACGTTCGGCGCCCTGGCCTTGACCGGCCACGACGCCTATCGGACACCGTTCGAGCCGCTCCTGCCGGGCTCGACCTTCCTCCCGCCGAACGACGTCGCGGCGCTCGAGGCCGCCGTCTCGGAGCGGACCTCGGCGATCTTCCTCGAGCCGATCCTCGGCGAGGCCGGGATCCTCCCGCTCTCGAACGACTATCTCGCCGCCGCGCGGGCCGCGGCCGACCGCGTCGGCGCGCTCCTCGTCTTCGACGAGATCCAGTGCGGCCTCGGGCGCACCGGGAAGCTCTTCGCCTACCAGTGGAGCGGCGTCCTCCCGGACATGGTCACGATCGCCAAGCCGCTCGGTGGCGGGCTGCCGCTCGGCGCGGTGATCGCCGGACCGGCCCTCGACGGCGTCCTGAAGCCCGGCCTCCACGGCACGACGTTCGGCGGCAACCCGCTCGCCTGCCGGCTCGGCCTCGAGGTCCTCTCGGAGATCGAGGAGAAGGGCCTCCTCGCGAAGGTCGCCGCCCTCGGTGACTCGTTCCGCAAGCGGCTCGTGAAGCTGAAGAAGCGGCAGCCCGCGATCGTCGACGTGAGGGGCAAGGGTCTGATGTGGGGGATCGAGCTCGACCGGCCCGCGGGCCCCGTGGCCCGGCGCCTTCTCGCCCAGGGGTTCGTCGTCGGCACCGCGCGCGAAAAGGTCCTCCGCCTCCTCCCGCCCTACGTCATCCCGAAGCCGGCTCTCGCCGCATTCCTGACCACGCTGGAGACCATCCTCGAGGAGTCCAACTGACATGCAGAAGATCAAGAAGGTCGCGCTCGCCTACTCCGGAGGCCTCGACACCTCCGTCATCATCCCGTGGCTCAAGGAGACGTACGGCTGCGAGGTCGTCGCGGTCACCGTCGACGTCGGCCAGGCCGAGGAGACCTCGGGCCTCGCCGAGAAGGCGTTCAAGACCGGCGCCAGCGACTTCCACCTCTGCGACGTGAAGGAGGAGTTCGCGAAGGAGTACCTCTTCCCGGTGCTGAAGGCGGGCGCCATCTACGAGCGCGAGTACCTCCTCGGCACCGCCACCGCGCGTCCGCTCATCGCCCAGAAGCAGGTGGAGGTGGCGCTCGCCACCGGCTGCGACGCCGTGTCGCACGGCTGCACCGGGAAGGGGAACGACCAGGTGCGCTTCGAGCTCGCCTACCAGGCGCTCGCGCCGGAGCTGACCGTGATCGCGCCGTGGCGGGAATGGACGATCCGCTCCCGCGAGGACGCCATCGACTACGCGGCCGCGCGCGGGATCCCGGTGCCGGTCACCAAGAAGGACCCGTACTCGCGCGACCGCAACCTGTGGCACCTCTCCCACGAGGGCGGCCCGCTCGAGGAGCCGGGCTTCGAGCCGGAGGCGTCGATGTTCAAGCTCACGGTCGACCCGGAGTCGGCACCGGACGAGCCGGAGCGGGTCTCCATCGGCTTCGAGAAAGGGTGCCCCGTCACCGTGAACGGCGAGGCGCTCTCGCCGGCGCGACTCATCGAGAAGCTGAACGTCATCGCGGGGGCGCACGGCGTCGGGCGCGTCGACCTCGTCGAGAACCGGCTGATCGGGATCAAGTCGCGCGGCGTCTACGAGACCCCGGGCGGCACGCTCCTCGTCGCCGGCCTCCGGGCCGTGGAGTCGCTCACCCTCGACCGCGACTCGATGCACGAGAAGGAGCGGATGGCGGCGCGCTACGCCGAGCTCGTCTACTTCGGACAGTGGTTCTCGCCGCTGAAGGACGCGCTCGACGCGTTCGTCGACAGGCTGGCCGAGAACGTCACCGGCACCGCGACGCTGAAGCTGTTCAAGGGGACGGCCACGATCGTCGGCCGGACGTCGCCGTACGCGCTCTACTCGACGGAGCTCGCCTCGTTCGACATGACCGGCTTCTCGCCGCAGGACTCGGGCGGCTTCATCCGGCTCTTCGGCCTGCCGACGAAGGGGCGGCGGCGGCTCCAGCGCGCGCCGTACCAGGCGGTCGTGGCGGGCTCGCGGTGACCCGGACCGCGCTCTGGGGGGGGCGCTTCGCCGCCCCTCCCGCGGAGGTGCTGAAACGCCTGAACGACTCGTTCGCCGTCGACCGGGAGCTCCTGGCGGAGGACGTCGAGGGCTCCCTGGCGTGGGCCCGGGCGCTCGGGAAGGCCGGCGTCCTCTCGACCTCCGAGGTGAAGAAGGTGGCCGCCGCGCTGCGCCGCGTGGAGGCGCCGAAGGAGCTCGACCAGGAGGACGTCCACTCGTACGTCGAGGCGACCCTCAAGGAGTCGCTCGGCGCGCTCGGCGGCAAGCTCCACACCGGCCGCTCGCGGAACGACCAGGTCGCGACCGACCTGCGCCTCTGGCTGAAGAAGGCCCTGGCGGAGGCTCGCGGCCTGGCGCTCGACCTGGCGGAGGCGCTGGCCGCGCGGGCCTCGGAGGAGGCCGCCACGCCGATGCCCGGCTACACGCACCTGAAGCGGGCCGAGCCCGTGACGTTCGGTCACTGGGCGCTCGCCTACGTCGAGATGCTGCTCCGGGACGCCGATCGGCTCGCGAGCGCTCTCGAACGGGCCGACGAGTGTCCGCTCGGCTCGGGCGCGCTCTCGGGAACGCCCCTCCCCGTCGACCGCGCGGCGCTGGCGAAGGACCTCGGCTTCGCTCGGCCCACCGCCAACTCGCTCGACGCGGTGTCCGACCGCGACGCCGCCGCCGACTACCTGTACGCGTCGGCGCTGCTGCTGTCGCACCTGTCGCGTCTCGCCGAGGACGTGATCGCCTACTCGTCCGACGAGTTCGCGTTCGTCGAGCTTCCCGACGCGCTGGCGACCGGCTCCTCGCGGATGCCGCACAAGAAGAACCCCGACCTCCTGGAGCTGACCCGCGGCCACGCCGGGCGCGCGATCGGGGAGCTGACGGGCCTCCTCTCGATCCTCAAGGGGATCCCGCTCGCCTACGACAAGGACCTGCAGCTCGACAAGGAGCCGCTCTTTCGCAGCCGCGAAGTGCTCTCGACCGTGCTGCCCGCGCTGACGGCCCTGATGGCGGGCCTGATCCTCCACCGCGATCGGATGGCCGCGGCCGCGGGCGACGACCGGCTCCTGGCCACGGAGCTGGCCGACGCGCTGGCCGCTCGTGGGATCCCGTTCCGGGAGGCGCACGAGATCGTGGGGAAGCGGATCTCCGCCGCGCTGGCGGCCGGCAAGGGGCTCCGGGAGCTGGGCCCGGGCGACGGGATCACGGCCCAGGACCTCCTGAAGATGACGCTGGCCCGGGCGCTCCGGAAGCGGACGGCGTTCGGTGGCACGTCGCCCCTCCGCGTGAGGAGCGCGGCCACGGCGGCCGTCGCCCGGATCCAGAAGGCGCGGAGGGCGGAGTGAGGGTGCCGAAGGGCTTCCGCCTGTCGGGCGTCGAGGCGGGGATCAAGAAGGGAAGGCCCGATCTCGCCCTGATCGTGGCCGACGAGCCCGCCGACGCCGCGGCGGTCTTCACGCGGAACAGGTTCCAGGCCGCGCCGGTCGTCCTCTCGAGGCGCGCGCTCGCGAGGAGCCAAGGCAAGGTGAGGGCGGTCGTCGTCAACGCCGGCTGCGCCAACGCGATCACGGGCAAGGCCGGCGACGACGCGGCGCGCCGGGTGGTTCGCCGGGTCGCCGAGCTGGTCGGCTGTCCCGGGGAGCAGGTGTTCCTCGCCTCGACCGGCGTCATCGGCGTCGTGCTGCCGGACCCGCTCGTGCGCGCGGCGCTGCCGGACGCGCTCGCGAGCCTCACCCCGGGCGGGCTCGACGCCGCCTCCCGCGCCATCCTCACGACCGACGTCGGCCCGAAGGTGGCGAGCGCCACGTACACGTGGCACGGCAGGAGTGGAAGGATCACCGGCTTCGCCAAGGGGGCCGGGATGATCCACCCGGACATGGCGACGATGCTGGCGTTCCTGATGACCGACGCCCCCGCGCCGGCTCCCTTCCTGAAGGAAGCCCTGCGCGAGGCCGCTGACTCGAGCTTCAACGCCATCTCGGTGGACGGCGACACGTCG
Organism: uncultured Holophagales bacterium; assembly: GCA_964384675.1. GTDB lineage: Bacteria > Acidobacteriota > Thermoanaerobaculia > UBA5066 > UBA5066 > CAYLNK01. The sequence goes on from CAYLNK010000165.1 coordinate 6,467, forward strand.
ACGAACGACACGGTCCTGCTCCTCGCGTCCGGCCGGCTCGGCGGCCCGGCGATGAAGGCCGGCGCCGCCGCCGCCAGCTTCCGCGAAGCTCTGGGCGCGGTCTGCCGGAGCCTCGCGCGCCTCATCGTGCGCGACGGCGAGGGGGCCAAGCGGGTGATGGAGCTCTCGGTGACGGGCGCGAGGAGCGTGAAAGAGGCGCGCCTCGCCGCCCACGCGATCGGGACGTCGCCCCTCGTGAAGACCGCGCTCGCGGGGGGTGACCCGAACTGGGGCCGGATCCTGGCGGCGGCGGGCCGGAGCGGCGCGCGCCTCTCGCTCCGGAAGGTCTCCCTCGTCGTCGGGGGCCTTCCGCTCGTGACGGACGGCGCGCCCACCGCCTACCGCGAGGCCGACGCGGCGCGGATCTTCGCGAAGGAGACGGTGCCGGTCACGGTCGACCTCGGGGTCGGGACGGCGCGCGCGACGCTCCTCTCCTGCGACCTCGGGCACCCGTACGTGTCGCTGAACGCCGACTACCGGAGCTGAGCCGGCTACCCGGCGAGCCGCGCCTTCTCGACCTCCGCGTCCATCCGGCCGGCGAGCATCATCGCCACCATCTTGTAGTCGCCGATCAGCGACCAGAGCGGGTGCTTGAAGGTCGCCGGTCGGTTCTTCTCGACCCCGTAGTGCCCGATCCACGCCATCCCGTAGCCGAGCAGCGGCCAGAGCCAGAACGCGTGACCGCTGCCCGTGCGGAGGTAGAGGCCGATCGCGGCGATCGGCCCGAGCACCGAGCCGACGAAGTGGAGCCGGCGCGTCAACGGCTTGCCGTGCTCGCGGCAGTAGAAGGGCCAGAACTCGGCGAACGTCTTCATCGCGCCCGGGATTATCCCGTACCATCGCGCCACCTTGGGCCTCCTGCGACGCCTCGTCTCGACGGTCCTCGTCCCCCTCGCCCTCGCGGCGCTCCTCTTCCTGGTCCTCGAGGGAGGGTGCCGTGTGATCGGGCGGGCCCGCACCGGGCAGTGGCCTCTCACCCGGGCCGAGTCGTACACCCGCTTCGTCGAGGACGTCGGTAAGGCGTACCAGCCGCACCCCTTCCTCGTCGCCTGCGGACGTCCGAACGCCGTCCTGCGGAAGCTCGGCAAGGAGGTCCGTTTCAACTCGCGCGGCTATCGCGGCGACGACTTCCCGGTCCCGAAGCCGGCCGGAACGTACCGGATCGTCTGCGCCGGCGGCTCGACGACGTTCGACCTCCTCGCCACGAACAACGACGCCACCTGGCCCGCCCGCCTGGGCGCTCTCCTGAGGGACCGGCACGTGGACGTCGTGAACGCCGGCTTCCCCGGCTGGACGTCGGTGCAGAGCCTCGTCTCCCTGGAGCTCCGCGAGCTCGACTTCTCGCCCGACCTGGTCGTGGTCTACCACGGCATCAACGAGACGCAGCCCGCAGGACACGAGCCGTTCTACCCCGACTACTCCGTCGGATACGGAGAGATCCTGCCACGCGTCCTCGGGATCGTGCCGGTGCCGATCCGGCTCGCTTCCCGCTCGCTCCTCGTCGAGAAGCTGCTGGGCGCCCGCGCCGACCGCGAGGACGAGGGCTTCGCTCCCGCCTGGGAGTGGCAGGGCGGGAAGAAGAAGGACGACGTCCCGGACGTGGCGGTGGCGACGTACGAGCGGAACCTCCGCTCGCTCATCGCGGTCGCGTCCTCGCGCGGCGCGCGCACGCTCCTCGTCGCGCAGACCGCGCGGCTGCGGGCGGGACGCGAGGCGAGGGACCGGCTGTACGTCGAGTCGTGGGCGCCGGGGCTGACCGCGGACGGCTACCGTCAGGCCGTGGTCCGCTACAACGCGTCGGCGCGGAAGCTGGCGGACGAGGGGCTCGCTCTCTACCTCGACCCCTTCGAGGGGGACGCCTTCAGCGACGCCGACTTCGCCGACCCGGTCCACTTCGACGACGACGGCTCCCGGAAGATGGCCGCGCGGCTCGTCGAGGTGATCGGCCCCCTCGTCACACGTGCCCGCTGACGATCCGGCCGGCCGGCTCCGTCCCGTCGCGAGAAGAACGGTCCCGGCTTCGGCCGCCTCGATGGTCCTCCTGGCCGCACCGTGGCTCCTCTACCGGCGCGTGCTCGACCTCTGGTTCGCGAACGACGACCCGCAGGTCCTGCTCCACGCGCTCCGGCACGCGCCGTGGGAGTACGCCTTCGTGCCGTCGATCTGGAGGGCGGGGAACCGCTTCTTCTTCACGCCTCTCCTCTACGTTTCCTTCGATCTCGACCTGGCGCTCGCCGGCCTGGACGCCCGCTTCTTCCACGTCCACCAGCTCGTCTCCCTCGGTGTGGCTTCGGTGCTGCTGTTCCTGCTCCTCCACCGCTTCGTGCCCGCCGGGTTCGCGCTGGGGGGCGCGTTGCTGCTCCTGCTCGGCCCCCCCGCGCCGGAGCTCGCGGAGATGCTGGTCGTACGGCACTACGTCGAGGGGCTGGCGCTCGCCTGTGCCGCGGCGCTCGCGTACCTCACGAGCCTCGACAGGAGCGGCTGGACCTGGCCCGTTCTCGCCGCCCTCTGCGTCCTGGGGGCCCTCGCCTCGAAGGAGACGTACCTCCTCCTCGCGCCGGGACTCCTGCTCCTCCCGGCGGGGAGCCCGCGCCGCAGGCTCGCCCGGGTCCTGCCGCTCCTCGCCGTCACCGCCGCGTTCCTCCTCTGGCGCTTCACGATGCTCGGTACCTTCGGCGCCTCGTACCAGCCCTCGGTCGGTCTGGCGGCAAAGCTCGGCGCCCTGGCCCGCCAGCTCGGGCCGAGCCTGTTCGGCCCCGTGGACGGGCTCCTCGCGACGCTGCTCGTCCTGGCGGCGCTCGCCCCGCGTGGCCGGACGGCGCTCGCCTGGGCCGGCGCGTTCGTCCTCGCCCTGGCGCCCATCGTGCCCGTGGCAGGCTTCGCGTCGATCGCGTCGCGCTACGTCCTCGCGGCGTGGACCGTCGCGGCGGCGCTCGCGGCCTGGGCTGCCTCGGCCCTGCCCCGCAGACCCCTCGGCGCGGCGCTCCTTTCGGCGCTGGTCCTCGCCGTCGGGATCCGCTCGCGGAGCCTCTTCGGCGGGACGTTCGCGGTGGAGGCGCGCAAGGCCGCGGAGGGACGCTTCCTCTTCGAGACGTCGCGGGAGGGTGACCTCCTCCGGAACCCGGAGGCCTCGGCCTGGTCGCTCGAGGGGCTCACGGCGATCCGGACCCAGGTGCAGCGCCGGCCCCCCGGCGCGATACCGGTCTGGGACGACGTCTACTTCTGCGAGAACCCGGGCCCGAGCCGGGTCTTCGGCTGGGACGGGCAGGCCGTAAGCGAGGGCGGACCGTCGCCCGCCGAGCGGGCGGCGTACTGCGCGCGGATCCACGACGCTCCGGTCACGGGGCGGATCGCCGTCGACGGCTGGCGGATCACCTGGGCCTTCGGCCCCCGCCGGGAGGGGCGTTACGCCATCGTCTTCCCTCCCGCGATGCGCTTCGACGTCCCGCCCGAGGGCACGTTCCAGCTGCTCTGGCTGCCCGTGCACGGCGAGCTGGCCGCACGGATCCGGTACGAATCGCCCGACGGTTCGATCGCCTTCAGCCCTCCGAAGCGGCGCCAGCTCGTCGACGAGAAGGCCGAGCTCGGCTGGCCGTAGACGGCTCGCGACCGTTCGGCCCCCGCCTACGACCGTCCGGCCCGGTTCCCCGGAGAGCGGCGCGGGACGGATCCAGCGTATTGGCATGAAGAGACTCCTCGACCTCACGCTCCTCGCCCTGGCGCTGCCGTTCCTGGCGCCGGTGACCCTCCTGCTCGCGCTCGCCGTGCTCGCCGTGGACGGGCGTCCGGTCTTCTTCCTTCAGGAGCGCCTGGGCCGGGACCGGCGCCCCTTCCGGATCTGGAAGCTCCGCACCATGACGACCGAGGCCGACCCGCGGGCGCGGCGCGCGACGCGCCTCGGGGCCTGGCTCCGGGCGCGTGGACTGGACGAGCTGCCACAGCTCTGGAACGTGCTGTCGGGCCAGATGAGCCTGGTGGGGCCGCGCCCGCTCACGTCGTCGGACGCGGATCGCCTCTCGAGGCAGTACCCGGCCTTCGACGAACGGTTCGCCGCCGCGCCCGGACTGACGGGCCTCGCGCAGGTCTGCCTGGTCGAGGGGGCCGCGATCACCTCGGAGCTGGAGGCGTACTACGCGCGCAACCGGTGCGCCCGGATGGATCTCTGGATCCTGCTGCGCACATTCGGAATGAACGTCGTCGGCAAGCGGCGCGCGGCGGTCCGGATCCTGGAATGAGCGCGGCTCCCGCTCACGGCGTCGCTGCGGCCTCTGGCTCGATCCCCAGCCGGCGCAGGAACGGAGCCTCCCTCGCGGGATCGGGCCGCCAGCGGAAGTAGAAGCTGCGCGCCAGGGCATGGTCCCGCCTCAGCTCGGCGAGCGGCCTGGCGTCGATCGTGGCGAGGTATCTGTCGAGCGTGGCCGGAAAGTCGGGCACCGTCGCGCCTCTCCGGACGAGCGTCTCGACCACGGCCGGGTCCCAGCGGATCAGCCGGCAGGGCAAGGCTCCCAGCACGATTCCGACCCTGGGAACCACCCGGTCCAGCGCGTCGCCCAGACTGTCCCGTTCGCCGCCGTCGAGGTAGAGGTGGACGCCTCTCTCGAGGAGGTACTCGGGCGGCGCGTGCTTCTCGTGTCCCACACGCCCGCGCCGGAGGAGGGGCTGATTCGCGACGTACCGGTCGGTCAGCCCGGTCACGCTCTCCACCGCGAGCGGCACCTCGGAGTAGTACACCATCCGGGCCTGCGCCCCCGAGAAGGCGATCGCGAGGTTCAGGCCCTCGCCGTACCTCTTCAAGGTCTCGCCGGCGATCCGGCTGTCCCGGGCCCAGGTACCGCGGACGACGTTGTAGTAGGTCCATTCGTCGTCGATGCCCGTCGGGTTCACCGCGGCGGGCACCGGTCGCGGCGTGAGCGCCGTGGCGGCGAGGACGACGGCGAACGCGCCGAGCGCGAGGGACCGGCCCGGGATCGTCGACAGACCGGCGGACGCCAGGAGGAGGAGGAACGGGATGACGGGGATCAGCAGGCGGGCGAACATGAAGTCGCCTCCGACCCTCGCGACGGAGAGGGCGTACGTCCCGGCGAGGAGCGCCGCCAGGACGAGCGGGGACTCCAGCGCCGCGCGAATCCGGGCCCGCCCGTTCTCCCCCCGGCACGGGCCGGCGAGCGCCGAGGCCAGGCCCGCCAGGGCGGCGGCGATGACGGCCCAGTCACGACAGGCGTACAGGCCGACGTAGAGGGAGCCTTGCGACCACCACGCGAGGGCCGCCGACTTGGCGTGGTACGTGTTCGGGACGAGGTCGTGGTAGTACCAGACGCGCCAGGCGAGGTGGGGGACCACCACGATCGCGGCGCCGGCCGCGAGCGCGGTCGCGGCCCGCCAGCGCCTCTCGCGCCGCGTCACGAGCGTCCACGCGACCCCCACGAGCACGAAGACGGCGCCATCGGGCCGGGTCAGCGTGGCGAGGCCCCAGAGCAGTCCGGCCGAAGACGCACGGGAACGGGCGCAGGCCACGAAGCCGGCCAGGACGAGGAACGTGAAGAGGCTGGTCTCCAGCCCGCTCGTCGCGAACACCGCGAGGTCCGGGTGAACCGCCGCCAGCAGGAGGGGAACCGGGACTCGCGTGGCGAGGTCGGAGCGGGGGAGGACGCCGGACGCCGCGTCGCCATGGCGGGCGAGGAGCACCAGGGTTCCGCACCACGCGGCGAGACCCCAGGCGATCGCCCACGTCTCGACGTCGAGCCCCGCGGCGATCGGAGCCGCGCACCAGACGGTCCAGAGGAAGTTGGTGTACCCCTCGACCCGCTCGCCGGCGTTGAAGACCAGTCCGTGCCCGCGCGCCAGGTTCAGGGCGTAGCGGAACGAGATGAAGGCGTCGTCGCACAGCCACGCCTTCGAGGCAGCTCCCACGAGCGCCACCAGCCCCCCGCCGATCGCGAGCGACGACCACAGCCGGCGCCCGGGCGTCCCCACGCCCCGAGGGTACGTCACGATTCCCCGGAGGCCCGGCCGGACGCCGGCGGCCTCAGCTCATCGCGGGCGCTGCCGCCCCCCGGCCCCCCCGGGGCGCCGGTTCGAGGCCGTGAAGAGGCTCCTTCACGGCCTCTCAGCTCGAACAGGCCCCAGGCGCGCGGGGAGCCGGTCACCCGGCGGAAGAGATCCGGCCGCTGCTCCATCCAGACGAGCTCCATCGAGCGCGGGAAGAACGACATGACGTGCGTGACGCCCCTCTCGCGGAGCCTTCGCAGCCAGGCGGCCCCATCTCCGAGGCGGACCTCCAGGGCCGTGCTCCTCGCGGACCACGGAACGAATTGCCCCGAACGTGTGGTGGGCACGTAGAGGAGGGCGTTCTGGAATCGCGATCCGCCGAAGGAGTACGCCAGCCAGTTGTCGACGCTCTGGTGCCGTCCCGAGGTGATCGCCACCACATGAGGCCGGCCGTCGTCGAGGCTCTCTGCCGCGCCGGCCCAGTACGCGTCGATCGGGTGAATCGCGTGGCTCTCCCCGACGAACGTCCAGCGCAGGGCCTGTCGCGCTCCGGTCACGGCCGCCACCCACACCAGGAGAGCGGCGGCCCCGAGCGCGCGTCTCGCACCGGCCGATGAGGCGAGGAGGACGACGACCGGCAGGAGGGCCAGCGACGAGGCGAGGAGGGCCCACGTCTCGGCCGGCCCGACGCCCACGGGGATCGCCCTTCCCAGCTGGAGGAGGGTCGCGGCGATCAGGAAACGGAGGTACGGCCCCCGGGATCCCTCCGCGGAGCGTCGACCGGCCAGCGACAGCAGCACAACGCCGGCGAGAGCGGGCAGCAGGAAGCGGCCGCTCGACGCGGCCCAGTAGCGGCGCACCACCGTGAACGCCGGCGACCAGAAGAGGGCGGCGCTCGAGCTCGCCAGGGCCGCGACCAGGAGGCTGCCCCGGCCGGCGCGGAGGATCGCGCGGGGCCTCGCGACGAGAGCGAGCAGGGGCAGGAGCGCGAGGACGCCGAGCGCCGGGCCCTGCACCCAGGGGAGCGTGAAGATCTTCGCGAGAGCCACGACCTCGGCCCTCGGGTCGTGGGGCGACTCGATCCACTGCTCGTACCAGAACGCCTCGGGAACGGGGGCCCCCGCCCGGAGCGGCCCGACCGTCGCGTCGAGCGGCGAGAGCGGCAGCCCCAGCCGCACCGTCGTACGCAGATACCAGGGCCCCGCCAGGGCCGCGGCCGCGGCGACGGCGAGACCGAGCGTGGCGAGGACGCGTCCCCGATCGACCGCTCGAAACGCCAGGAGGATCGCAAGCGCGCTCCCTGTCGCGGCCACGACCGGCAGCGTGGCCGGCGAGGCGGCGACGGTCAGGCCGAGCGCGGCACCCGCGACGACGCCGTCCG
>CAYLNK010000166.1:0-13817 GCA_964384675.1 uncultured Holophagales bacterium
TCCGTGCGCGGCCGCGAGGCCGCGGCTCCCGACGTCCGCCGGGCGGTGGCCGTCCTCGGGTTCCGGGACCTGTCGGGCGGGAGGGACTCGGCCTGGCTGTCGACGGCGCTCTCCGAGATGCTCTCGGCGGAGCTCTCGGCAGGGGGCCGGTTCCGGACCGTACCGGGGGAGAGCATCGCCCGCGTCGAGCTGGAGCTGAAGCTGCCCGAGGTGGACAGCCTCGCGAAGGAGACCCTGGGGAGGCTCCGCTCCCTGCTGGGCGCCGACCTCGTGATCCTCGGGTCGTACCTGCCCGTCCCCGGCGCGAACGAGCGGCAGCTGCGGGTCGTGCTGCGCCTCCAGGACGCCGCCCGGGGCGAGACGCTCGAGACCCTCGTGGAGACCGGCACGCAGGCGCAGGTCGTGGAGCTGGTGGCCCGGGTCGCCGAACGGCTCCGGGCCGCGCTCGGGGTCGGTCCCGTCTCGCCGCTCGCCGCGGAGGAGGCCCGCGCGTCGATCCCGGCCAACCCCGAGGCGCGCCGGCTCTACGTCCAGGGCCTCGACGCCCTCCGGCGCTACGACCCGCTGCGCGCGCGGGACCGGCTCCAGGAGGCCGTGGCGGCGGACCCGTCGCACCCGCTCGCGCACGCGGCTCTCGCCCAGGCCTGGGCCGCGCTCGGCTACGACGGCCGGGCCGCCGACTCCGCCGCCCACGCGCTGGACCTTTCGGGGAGCCTCTCGAAGGAGGACCGGCTCCTGGTGGAGGGGCAGCGCCACGAGTCGACGCGGCGGTGGGAGAAGGCCGCCGAGAGCTATCGGGCGCTCCACGCGCTGTTCCCCGACGACGTCGAGTACGGGCTCCTCGTCGCGCGGGTGGAGATCAAGGGCGGACGCGCGCGTGAGGCGCTGAGGACCCTCGAGACGCTCCGCTCGAGGTCGGCCTCGGAGGGCGGCGCGGCCGCGCTCGACCTCGCCGAGACCGAGGCGCACCTCGACCTCTCGGAGCACGCCGCCGCGCTCCGTTCGGCCGCGCGTGCCGTCGAGAGCGCGCGCCGGCAGGGAGCGAAGCTCCTCCTGGCCCGGGGGCTCCTGCACCAGGCCACGGCGCTGCTGCGCACCGGCGACGCGGGGCGTTCGGTCGAGGCGCTGCTCGAGGCGCGGGCCCTGTTCGCGGCGGCCGGCGATCGAGGCGGCGAGGCCCGGGCCGTGAACCGCCTCGCCAACGTCCGGTACGAGCAGGGGGACTACGGGCGGGCGCGGGAGGTCTTCGAGGAGGCGCTCGAGATCTGGCGGGCCGCCGGGAACAAGGCGGGCGTCTCCTCGGGGCTCAACAACGTCGCCGACTCGCTGGTGATGATGGGCGATCTCGAGCGGGCGCGCCCGCTGTTCGAGGAGTCCGTCTCGGCGGCGCGCGAGGCGGGCGACCGCGCGAGCGAGGGGCTCAAGGTCTGCAACCTGGGCGAGCTGCTCCTCCGCCTCGGTGAGCTGCCGCGGGCCAGGGAGCTGATCGAGGAGGGCCTCTCGATCTGCCGCGAGACCGGATACCGGTACGGGATCTACAACGCGCTCTTCGTGAGGAGCCGGGTCCTCGCCGCCGCGGGAGACCTGGCCGGCGCCCGCCAGAGCGCCGAGGATTGCCTGAGCGAGGCGACGCGGAGCGGTGACCCGAGGTACCAGGCCTACGGATGGCTCGAGCGAGGGAACGCTCGCCTGGCCGCCGGAGACGTCGCGGGCGCGCGCCACGACCTCGAGGAGTCGCTCGCCCTTCGCCGGAAGCTGGGGGCCCGCGCCGAGGAGGCCGAGAGCCGGCTCGCGCTCGCGGCGGTCGCGCGCGCGGAGGGGAAGATCGCCGAGGCGAGGCGCGAGGCGCAGGCCGCCCTCGAGGTGTTCCGTACGAGCGGGATGGCCGAGGCGGAGGCGAACGCCCGCGCGCTCGCCGCGGAGATCGAGCTCGAGGCGGGGCAGGGCGGGGAGGCCGCCGTCCAGGCGGCGCGCGCCACGGCGCTGCTCGGTCGATGCCAGTCTCCCGCGATCCGCCTCCGGGTCGGGATCGCGCTGGTGCGGGCCGGGGAGGTGTCCCGCCTCGCGCCGATCCTGGCGGAGGCCGGCCGTCGGGGGCTCGTCCTCGTGGAGGCGGAGGCGAAGCGGGCGGCGCTCAGCGCCGGGCGGGCGCCAGCTCCTCGGCCGTGACGAAGATCGGCTCGATGTCCGTGGGGATGTCCGCCGACGCGTCGATGACGCGCTTCACCGCGGCGGGGATGCCGCCCTTCTCGGCGAGCAGCTTCTTCGCCCCGGCGTGGTCGCCGGTCGCCTCGAGGTCGAGGAGGAGCGTGTCGACCTCGCGTACGGCGTCCTTGATCCGCGCGAAGTCCACCTGGAACGTCCCGTCCGGGGCGACCTTGAATCCCCCCTTCTCGAGGAGGAGGTTCATCTGGATCGCCATCCCCTTGGCGTGCGACTCGGTCAGGCCGAAGCGGAGCGTGCGGAACGCCGAGGCGAGGAAGGTGGTGTAGAGGCGTCGCTCGGCCTCCTCTCCTTTCGGGACGAGGCCGTCCGGTCCGTGGTCCATCAGGTACTGGAGCGCGAAGAGCCCGGTGACGTCCGCCTTGGCCTCCTCGATCGTCCCGTACAGCTCCTTCAGCTCCTGCCGGGCGGACGTCTTCCGCCCCTCGACCTCGATCACCTGCGGGCCGAGGCCGTGCGTCAGCTCGTGGGCGAGGATGTGGGTGAAGAACGCGTCGAACGACAGGTCCTTCTGGTCCGCCGCGGACAGCGCCCTCTTCGAGAGCGGCACGAGGGTGCGGTCGAACTTGGCCTGCTGGACGTTCTTCAGCATCACCCGCTTGCTCCCCTTCTCGGCGACGACCCTCTCGTCGTTGGGGAGGTTGTAGGCGGCCGTCTGGACGCCGTGGTTCCCGTCCCCGCCGGAGAGGACGACGTTCACGACACGGATCGGGGCGAGCGCGCCGAGCTTCGGGTTCCGCCGGGCCGGGTCGATCGGAAGGTGGTCCTCGATCTCCTGGAGGCGCGCGGCGAACGCGCCCAGCTTCTTCGTCTCGGCCTCGTCGCGCACGGTGATGTACGCCTCGAAGGCGGCCTTGTAGCCGAAGAGCTCGTCGTTGTAGGTCTCGTACGGACCGATCGTCGGCTCGAGGGGAGCGTCGAGGTCCATCCAGGCGACGTCGCTCGCGTAGTAGTCGTTGGTGAGAAACGCGTCGGCCCGTTTCGTCAGGAAGGAGCGCAGGGACGCATTGTCGGTGAGCGCCGCGGCCTCCTTCAGGAGCGTCGCCGCCCGGGTGAGCTCGGGCCGGTACACTTCCGAGAACTTCCGGAGCGACAGCGCCCGGTCTTTTCCACGTACCACGACCGTGAAGAATCCCTGGGCTGCCTCGCGCTCCGGGGCGGGCAGGCCCTTCATCCAGCTCTCCAGCTCCTGGCGGGTCGCGTCCTCGGGATAGAACGCGGCGCCTGCCGGCTTCGTGGCCGGAACGCCGGGCAGGAACGCGGTATGCCCGTCGAGGGCCGACCACGGTCCCTTGTTGATCCGGAAGTAGCGGGCGCGCGCCCGGCCGAGGGGCGAGGTGTCCTTGGCGAGCGAAGCCTGGAGCCGCGTCGCGCCGCTCCACACCTGGCGGAGGAAGAGCTCGTCGTAGACACGCCCCGCCTCGATCAGCTTGGCCAGCGCCTTGCGGTCGCCCGCGGAGAGCCCGGAGACGTCGACGCGCAGCTCGGTCGGCGCGAAGCGGGCCGTCATCCGCGCCAGCGCGGTCTCGTCCGGGAAAGAGCCCTTTCCGGCGGGCGCGCCGGCGACGGCGGTCAGCGGTAGGAGCGCGAGTACGGCCAGCGAGGAGGATCTCATCGGGTTCACCTCGAGGATGGATTCTGCCGGACGACCGCCGGGGTCGGCAGATCGGACCCGGCGAGGACGACGGGGCCCCACGCCTCCGCTCCCGCGAGCCCGGCGGCGTGCACGACGTGGGTCGGGCGGTGCACGGTGGCGAGGCGCGCGGCGTCGCCGGAGTCGCCGATCCACCACTCCTTGGCCTGCGCCTCGAGCGAGTAGAGGACGAGCGGACCCGGGAGCCACGTCTCGAGCGCCCAGAGGACGTGCAGCTCGAGCCCGTCGGTGACGACCGCGACCCGCGACCCGGCCGGCAGGCTCCGGGCAACGGAGAGCGCGAATGTCTTCCCGCGCACGTCGTTCCCGGGCCGATGGAGGAAGCCGTACCAGCCGGCGTTCATGAGCACGAAGAGGGCCGCGGTCAGCCCGAACGCGAGGCGTGGACGGGGGCGGGCCAGGTGTCCGGCCGCGACGAACAGCCCGGCCGCGAGGGCGACGGCCACGAGCGCGGCGAGGAAGCCGTGGCGCCGGCTGACGTCCAGGAACGCGGTCAGGCTGGGCGAGTCGCTCGGCGCGTTGTCGGTGAGGGCGATCCCGGAGAAGCGGACGAGGAGCAAGACCCCGGTGCCGAGGCCGGCCGCCAGCGCCAGCCGGACCCTCTCGCGGGCAGCGGGGGCGTACGACGCCGCGGCTTGCGAGGCCAGGAGCAGCGGTGCCACGATGAAGAGGTATCGCTCGTGGAGCCGTGGATGCTCGTCGAGGCGCAGCGTGCTGCGCGCCACGACGAAGACCGAGACCGCGACGAGGAGGAGGCCGAGCGTGGCGGTGAGGCGCCGGGCGTCGCGCGTGCCGGCGGACGTCAGGGCCGCCGCCAGCCCCGCGATCCCCGTGGCGAAGCTGACGGTCAGCGTGAGGGCCAGGGCCACCGCGAGCACGGTCAGGAGGGTGGCGGGCGGGGCGTCCCCGGCCTCCGCGTAGGTGCCGAGCACGATCCCTTTCAGCCTGGGCCGGACGGTGTCGGCCCTCACCAGGAGCCGGATCGGATAGAGGAGCGCGAGCGCGGCGGTCGGCGCGAGGCGGAGCGCGATCGCCCGGGCGAGTCCGGCCCGGCGCCCCCGGCGCCACTCGGCAGCCCCCCACAGGCAGGCCGTCCCGCCGTGGGCGACCGCGGCGAAGAGGAAGTGGGGCTTGGCGAAGAACGTGAGCAGCCCGGTCGCCGAGGCGAGGACGGCGTCCCGCCCGCGTCCCCGGTCGAGGAGCCGGACCGAGAGCCAGACGAAGAGCGTGACCAGCGGGTAGAAGACGGTCTCCGGCATCAGGGTGGCCGTGTAGACCCCGCCCGGCACGAGCGCGGCGAGGAGCGCGACGCGGCGCGCCGCCGTGTCGTCGACGAGCTCGCGGGCCAGGCCGTACGCCGGAAAGACGACCGCGCAGAGCGCGATGGACCCGATCACGCGGGCAAGCCCGAAGACGACCTCCGGATCGGCGATCGAGAAGAGGGGGGAGATCAGGAGCGAGAAGAGGACGGCGGGTGTGTCGTACGTCTTCTCGTGGAAGACGATCGTGCCCGAGCGGTGGAGGGAACGAGCGATCTGCCAGTAGGTCAGCTCGTCCGTCCAGATCTGGGGCTGCTCGAGGAGCCGCGTCAGGGCGGAACGGACCGCGGAGAGGCCGAGCCAGAGCGGGACGAGCCGGAGCCAGTCGCGCCGGGGTCCGTCCACGTCACGCCCGGCCGGCGACGACGAGGAGCGCCGGAGCCCCCGCCGCGAAGGCGCCGGCCGCGGCCCGGGCACGGAGCCGGGAGTGGTCCGACGCGGTACGCACGGGAGGCGCGTCGTACCGGGGGAAGGGGAGCGGGAACGACCCGCGGCCCGGTCCGAACGCGACGGAGAACAGCTCGGTCGGCAGCCACAGGTCGGGGACCGGATGGAGCCGCTGGAGCGCCGTGAGCCCGGCCGATCGAATCACCGCCTCGAGCGCCGGGGTCCCGGGACCGGGGACGCCGAGCAGCAGCCGCCCGCCGGGCGCGAGCCTCGACCCGAGATCGGCCAGGTCGGGAAGCCCCGTCTCTCCGATCCCGCTCGCGATCGCGACGATCGTGTCGAATCGCTCCGCTCCGTGGGGCAGGGCTCTCCGGACCTCCAGGCCCTTCGGCGCGCCGAAGCGGCGGGTCAGGATGGCGGAAAGTACCGGGTCCGGCTCGACCGCGACGACGCGGCCCGAGCGCTCGAGGAGGAGGCCCGTCAGGGCGCCACCCTCCGCCCGGTGCTGGAGAACGCTTCCGGCGGGAGGGAATGGATACCACTCCAGGACGTTCCGGCGATGGGGCGCCAGGTGATAGAGCGTCTCCCAGGAGTCGTCCGAGCCGAGGATCGCGAGCTCCGTCTCGCCGGCCTCGAGCCGCGCGAGGAGCTTCCGCTCCACGATCGCGCCCGCTCCCGCGGCCGGGGGCGTCACGATTTCTTCGGGGCTTGCTTCTCCGTGGGCTTGGCCGCCGGCTTTTCGGCGGGCTTGCCCGCCGCCTCGTCGGGCTTCGGCGCCTGACAGCAGAGGCGCTTGATCACGGGCGTGAACTTCTCCTTCTCGCCCCGCGTCGAGACGGACTCCACCCAGTAGAAATAGGTCTTGCCAGGCTCGACGGCGTGGTCCTCGTAGACGTAGTTGCTCGGCACCTCGGAGTTGCCGGCCCCCGGGATCGCCCGCGGGTTGAGGACCTTGAAGGGACCCTCCTCGGCGTCGCCGCGGTGCACGAAGTAGCCGTAGTTGTCGACCTCGCTGGCGGTCGTCCACTTCAGGCGGATCCGAGGCGAGTCGGGCGCGGGAGGCGTCGTCGGCGTCGCCTGGGGCTCGGCGGCTCCGAGCGCGGCGAGGAGGAGGAGCGGGGCGATTGGGCTCAAGGCGTACCTCCGGCGTTCGTCTCGGCGTCTCCCTGGAGCACGATGCTCCCGGTGTTGAACGGAATCAGCTCCTTCAGCGGCTTCGGCTGGATCCCGCGGTACCGGGAGGTCGGGTCGCCCAGGAGGTTGTAGGTGTAGAGCGCGACCTCGTCGTTCGTCGTCCGTTTCGCCTCGAGGAACGCATCCCCGATGCGGGGGAACTTCGGGTCGCCCAGCACGTGGACCAGCTTCCGGCCCAGCTCCAGCGGCGGCGCGTTCCGCCAGCTCGACGCGATCACGGCGATCGCGCCCTTGTGCGGGAGCCGGAGCATCTTCTCGCCGATCGAGTCGGCGACGGGATGGTCGAAGGGCGCGGAGTAGCAGGTGAGGCTGATGACGACCGGCAACGCCGGGTTCGGCTTGAGCTTGTCGAGGTGCTCGAGCGAGAAGAGGTCCCGGTTCTTGGACAGATCCGGGGGTGCCGTACGCCAGATGTACCGGCCGCCGTGGCCGTTGAAGAGGACGATGGCCTGACCGTCGTCGAACGCCTGGATCAGCGCGTCGGTGCTCAGCTTGTTGTCGACGTTCTTCTTCGGGTAGACCTTCGTGACGGCGTAGCCCTCTTCCGCCGCGTCGTGCGCGAGGACGTCGGTCTGCATCTGGAAGCCGACCTCGTCGTTCGTCACGAAGACGGCGTTCCTGATGTCCCCCTCGGGCAGGCGGTCGTAGGCCAGGATCTTCTCGACGACCGCGTTCGCCTCCTCGAGGGTCGCCACGGGCAGGCGCCCGACGGCGAGGTCCGGGCGCCCGTCCTTCGTCGTGAGCGAGGCGAAGTGGTTGTCGCTCGCCGCGTGGCCCCACGGAGACTGGAACTGGTACGTCGGCACGAAGAGCCGGTCGTTCTTGTCCACCGGGGAGCGATACGGGTCCAGGGGGTTCTTGGGCACCTCGCGTGCCCAGTCGGTCGACCAGTGCCAGTCGGCGTAGTTCTCGTCGGAGACGGTGGCGTTCTTGTAGTCCCAGCTGGCGTCTCCGACGAGGAGGACGTAACGGGGACGCGGGGTCCAGCTGGACCAGGCGTACTTCAGGAAGTCGCGGATCGCCTCGGGCTGGAAGAGACCCGCCGCGAAACGGTCGTAGACGTCGTCGACGTCCACCACCTGGGTCGCGAGACCCTGCCGGCGACGCGCCGCCGCGAGCTTCTCGACGGCGGGCAGGAAGCGCTTGTGGGAGATGATCACGAAGTCCGCGCCGAGCCCGGGGGCCTTCAGGTCCGCCGGCTCCGACACGACCACCTGCTTCGGGACGTACGGCGCCTTCACCGCGCGGAAGGTCCGGGCCTGCGGGGCTTCCACGCTGGCCTTCCGGGTCGCCGCGCCTCGACCCCCGGGCTTCGCCCGGAGGGCGGCCGCGGGCGGAAGCGCGAAGTCCGCGACACCGTTCGTCGGCTCGACGTCGACCGCGCGTGGGCTCTCCGTGTCGAAGAACGTCACCACCCCGCTCCCGGCCCCCTCGACGCGCACCGGAGCCTTGGCGTCGGCCTCCACGGTGACCTGGTCCGCCGTTTCCAGGCGGTGAAGGCGCGGGAACGTCAGCTCGACCCAATCGAGGAGGACGAGGTCCACACCGGCGGTCGTCTCGCCGAGGGCCCGGAGCGAGAGGACGTTCTCTCCGTCGAGGAGCTCGCCGGGGCCGAGGCGCGCCTCGAAAGTGTAGGCGGTCTCGCCGTCGAACAGCGCCTTGCCGATCGGCTTGCCGTTCAGCTGGATCTCCACGGAGTGGTCGGGGTTCTCCGGCAGGTGCGAGTACCCGACCAGGCGGACCCGGAGCGTCGCCTCGGCGCGCAGCGCGACGTCCTTGGCGCTCAGGGTCACCTCGGTCGCCTTCTGGTCGGTGGCCTTGATCTCCTGCCAGAACCAGCTCTCGTCCGGCTTCTTCACCGTGGCGAAGCGGACCAGGATCCGATTGATCTCGTGGTGGGCGGTGTACGGGGAGGCGAGGCGGGGCGTCGCCGGCGGCAGGGCGGCGGCTTTCTGCACCTGGATCCGCTTCGGGGCGGCGGCACCCGGTCCCGCCGGAGCGACCGACAGGACGTACGCGTTCGCGGTCGTGAACTCGTCCTCGTACGTCGTCTGCCCGCGGGGGAAGGCGCCCAGGAAGTCGACCACGAAGCGCCCGTCCGCGGAGCCGGGGGGAAGGGGCGAGATCCGGATCGGCACCTCGCGTTCCTGGACCGTGAGCCGGAGGCGGGGGATCTCGGCGGTCGCGAACCGGCGTCCAGCCTTGACCAGCGCCGCGTCGGTCACCCGGAAGAGCCCGTCCCGGTCGACCAGGACCTTCGTCATCGGCTCGGCGGCGGCCGGGCCCCCGAGGAGGGACAGGAGCAGCCCCCCGAGAATCGATCGTCTGTTTCGTCGAGAGCCGTTCAGGACCATCGCCGCGATGATAGCGGACCGCTCCGGACTCAAGGTCCGAAGGCGAGCCAGAGGAGCAGGGCCGCGACCGCTCCCCCCAGGAACAGGCGCCGGGCGGCCGGGGCCTCGCGCCTCGCGGCGTGGTCGAGGCTCAGGGCGGCGAAGTAGAGGACCGCGGGCCAGAAGGCGATCCGGTAGCGTGTCTTGACGTGGAGCAGGAGGAAGAGGGCCGCGTTGTACGCGAGGAAGAGCGCCGGTAGCTGCCAGGCTCGCCCCCGGCCCGGAAGGGCCAGCCCGAGCCCGGCCAGGAGGAGCGCCGTCCCATAGATCCCGTACGACCAGAGCCGGAGCAGGGCCTCGCGGCGGCCCGGGGCCTCCGCCCGCCGGGTCGACTGGCCGCCGGCCAGCTGGTCGGTGAAGTACGACTCCTTGTCCAGGAGCCGGACGTACTGCTTCCGGAGCTGGGCGCCGAGCGTCGGCAGGAGGCCGTCCCGCGACAGCTTCGCGGCGATCTTCTCCCGTACGATCCGGTTCCGTTCGGCCGGTACGGGGGAGGACCACATGTACTCGTTCATGGCCGGTGCCACGAACTGGTCGTAGCCGCGCCGACCCGACGGGTCGTTCAGCCCGACCCAGACGTTGAAGGGGCCGCTGTTGGCGATGCCGTACGTCCCGGTCATGCGCCCGTTCCGGACGGCGACCGGTACCACCGCGAGGAGGACGCCCAGGAGGGCCGTCCAAGGCCGCCACCACCGGCCCGACACCTGGCGTGAGGAGAAGGCGCACGCCGCCAGCAGGACGGGGACGAACGGGCCGACCAGCGATTTGGCGAGGATCGCGAGGCCGAGAAGGACGCCGCCGGCGAAGGGGCGCAGGCGGGACTCTCGCGGGTCGGTGAGGAGGGCGACTCCGGCGAGCAGCAGGAAGAGGTGAGGGACCTCCGGCCAGACGTAGAAGACGAAGGACGCGACCTGCGGATCGAGAAGGAGCAGCGCCGCGGCGGCGTCGGCGGCGAGAGGCACGAGCCCCGCGGTGAGGAGGAGCCGCCGGAAGACCAGCCCGGTCGCGAGGAGAAGGCCCGCCTGAAACAGCTTCACGGCCACGAGGGACGGTCCGAAGAGCGCGAAGAGCCCGCCGACGAGGGCGCTCTGGAGGGGCGGCCAGACGAAGTCCGGCGGGGGAAAGTCTCCGGCCGCGACGCGTATCGCCTCGGCCTGATACCGCACCTCGTCGCCTCGCAGGGGCCTGGGCGATGGCCGGGTGTCCGCGACGAGGAGCGCCCCGAGCGCCACGATCGCGAGGGCCAGGATGGCGACGAAACGCCGCGACGCCAAGGGGCTCGACGGCGGCCGGCTCTCCTCCATGCGGGACGCCTACGATACCGTAGCGGGGTGAGCCTCCTCCTGGCGCTCCTCCTCGCGGCCCGGTCCGCCCGTCCCGCGCCGCCACCCCCGGTCGTCCTCGAGGACGTGAACGTCGTCCTCGTCGTCGTCGACACGCTCGCCGCCAAGCACGTCGGCTACGTGGGAGGCGACGGCGGCCCCGGCGTCACGCCGACCATCGACGGCCTCGCGGCGGGCGGGGTCGCGTTCACCGCCGCCACCGCCACCGCCCCGTGGACCCAGCCGTCGATCGGATCCCTCCTGACCGGACGGATGCCGTCGGCGCACGGCGCGCTCCAGCTGTTCGACGTCCTGTCGCCCGGCCCCCAGTACCTCCCCTCGTTCCTGAAGGGCCGCGGCTTCACGACCGGGCTCGTCGTCAGCCACGTCCTGCTGACGAGGCGGTTCGGCTGGGCCTCGGGCTTCGACACCGTGGACGAGTCCGCGGTCGGGAGTCACGACTCCATCAGCTCCGGCAAGGTGACGGACGCGGCGATCGCGTTCCTGAAGGCCAGCGTGAGGAAGCGGTTCTTCCTCCTCGCCCATTACTTCGATCCCCACTACGTCTACAACCACCACCCCGCGCACGATCAGACGGCCTGGTACAAGGGGAGCCTTCGTCCAGCGATGGGCATCTGGGACCTGCTGGGCCTCCGCCCGAAGCTGGGCCCGGACGACGTCCGCTACCTCACGGGGCTGTATCGCGAGGAGGTCGCCTATGCCGACGAGCAGGTGGGGCGTCTCCTGGCCGAGCTTGACCGGCTCGGCCTGCGGAAGAAGACGCTGGTCGTGCTCGTCGCGGACCACGGCGAGGAGTTCCTCGAGCACGGCTGGATCGGCCACACGAAGCACCTGTACGACGAGGCGCTCCGGGTGCCGTTCGTCGTGTCGCTTCCGGGCCGCCTGGCGCCGCGGCGCGTCGACGCCCCGGTCTCCCTGCTGGACCTCTTCCCGACGCTCTCCGCCCTGTCCCGGTCGCCGGTGAAGGGCGCCTCGTTCGCGGGCGTCTCCCTCGCGCCGGCGCTTCTCGGGGGGCCCCCGCCCGATCCCGCGAGACGGCTCCTGGCCGAGGTGTCCTACGGCCTCCAGCCCGGCGATCCTCCCCGCTACGTGGAGAAGGTCTCGTTCAAGACGGCCGCGATGAAGGGCGACGTCAAGGTCATCCACGACCTCCCGAGCGGAGCCTGGGAGCTGTACCGCCGGGGGGAAGACCCCGCCGAGAAGAGGAACCTGGCTGGCACGGGGGGCGCGATCGAGGAGGAGCTCCGTGGGGCGCTCCTCGCATTCGAGAAGGCGCGAGGGAACGCGGCGGGCCCCGGCGGCAAGAGGCCGCGAACGCTTCCGACCGCAGAGGAGATCGAGAAGCTGCGGGCCCTCGGCTACATCCGCTGAACGGGACGACTACGGGTCGACCACGACCTCGTCGGCGTCCGCGGAGATCACCATCGCGAGGGCGCCGACGTCGGTGAAGGTCCCGAGCTCCTCGGTCCCGGCCTCGGACCGGCAGTAGTCCCCGGTCTTGAGGCTGGCGCCATTGACGCAGAGCTCGCCCTCGATGATGTAGATTTCCTCCACTCCGACGTGGCGGTGCCGCGGGTATCTCATCCCGGGCGAGAAGCGGACGAGGCGCGTGGTCCGGCCCTGCCCGGGGTCGCGGCCCAGGACCTTGTAGGCGACGCCGGCGACCGGCGTCTGGATCCACTCCGCCGCGCCGCTCCTCACCGCGATCACGCCGGGCAGGACCTCGTCGGCGCCAGAGGGCCGGCCGGCGGGGAAGTCCCGCTCGTGGGCCGCGGCCTCACGAGAGATGCGCTTGAGGAGGCGGTCCTTGAGGGCGGGCCGGGGAGCGGCGGGTGCCGCGAGGAAGCCCAGCTCGCTCACGACGGCGTCGTAGGCGGCGCGCGCGGGGGTGTAGACGCCGTCGATCCCCTCTGCGGGGGCCGGCCGGTGCTCGAGCGCGTCGAGCGCCGCGGTTTCCTGCCGGAGGAGGGTGTCGCGATCGTTCACATCGACCATCCTTCCCGGGGGGCGAGCACCTTGCGGAGCTTGGCCATTCCGAGCCTGATCCTGGATTTCGCGGTGCCGAGCGGCTGGCCGATCCGTTCGGCGATCTCGACGTGGGTGAGGCCCTCGAAGTAGGCGAGCTCGATCACCTCGCGCTGCTCGTCGGAGAGGGTCGCGATCGCCTCACGGACGAACGCGGCCCGCTGGGAGGCCGTGGAGGCCGTCTCCGGGTCGTCCGAGGCGTCGACGAACTCGGCGCTCTCCTCCAGGGCCTGCTCCCGGCGCCGCGGGCCGCTACGCGAGCGAAGGCGATCGATGGCCCTGGAGTGGGTCAGCGTCAGGAGCCAGGTGACGGCGTCGCCACGCTCGGCGTCGTACCGCGCGGCCTGGCGCCAGGCCTGCGTGTAGACGTCGAGCGTGACCTCCTCGGCGTCGGCGGGATCGCCCAGGATCCGGACGGCGAGCCCGTACACCATCCGGTTGGTGGCGTCGTAGAGCGCGGCGAGCGCCGCCTGATCCCCGCCAGCCGATCGCTTGATCAAGCCGGCCAGCTCCGGTTGAGCCGCGCGCTCCACCTTCTCTCGTGCGTCCATCGTCGTGCAGCCGGGATTATGCCCGACAGCCTCGTGGCTGGTGGCGGCCGCCCAGAGGAGGGAGCCGGCCATGACGGCAGGGGCCGAGGGCAGGGAGAGCTTCGTCACACCTCGTTTACGTCGGAGGCGCCGCTCCGGATCACCCCCCGGCGGATCGCGGGTCGACGTTGTCGAAAAGGCCGAGCTGGGCGCCGGAGTCCGGGGCCGCCCGGGGGAGCGGGGACCGGGCGAACACCAGGCAGGTGGCGACGGACCGGGCGCCCGCGCCGAGCAGGCGCCGGAGTCCTGCCGCGTAAGCCTCGAGCTGTGGGAGGTGACGCTCGTGCCGCTCCCGGAGCCGCTCCGGAGTGTCGACACGGTCCGTCTTCCAGTCCACCACGACGAAGTGCCCGGGCGACTCCTCGAAGAGGAGGTCGATCTTCCCTTCCACGACCGGGGCGTCGTCGGCGTCCGTCTCCCGGAAGAGGATCGGCATCTCGACGAAGCGGCGCCGGGCCGCGTAGGCCCGTGCCGTGACGGGATCGGCGACCAGGCGGCGGACGAGCTGGCGCGCCTCCTGCCTCTCCCGCGGCGCGAGGGGAGCGGCCAGGCGCTTCAGCTCGTCGTCGACCCGCGCCAGGTCCGGCGGGCCGGCCTCGCCCGGGGCGAGGAGCGCCTCCATCGCCGCGTGTACGGCGAGGCCGATGGCGATCGCCGGGGAGGAGGGCGAGGTCGTCCGGTCGGGCGCG
>CAYLNK010000167.1:0-13816 GCA_964384675.1 uncultured Holophagales bacterium
GGCGGCGGTGGGGGGGGGAGCGCTCGGGCCGGCGCCACGGCGGGAGGCGCCACCGGGGTCGGGGTCGGGATCGACGCCTGGACCGGAGCGGGCGGCCGCGGCGGAGGCTCCACCGCGGGGCGGGCGATCGTCGACTCGATCCTCCGGGCGAGGTCCAGGAACCGCGTCGAGACCTCAATGCCGTAGAGGCGATGGAGCGCGGCGTTGATCCGTACCTCGAGGGCGATGTGCGGCGCGATCGGGAGGCCCGTCAGGAACGTGATCTCGTCGATGGCGGGGAGGTCCGTCGGGTCGAGCATCGCCAGCGACACCGTCCGGCCGACGCGGCGGAAAGGCACGACGAAGAGCTTCGCGGCGAGCTTCGCCGGCACGAGGCGGAGGATGTCGGGCCGGATCTCCACGAGGTCGGCGGCGTTCGCGGGGGGGACCTGTCGCTGCACCGAGAGCGCCCTCAGGACCAGCGTCTCCGAGATCGAGCTCACCTCGAGGAGAGCGCTCCCGAACCGGCCCTTCGCCTTCGTGCGCTGGCCGAGAGCCCGGTCGCGGACGTCGGGGGTGATGGCCTTCGCCCCGACGAGGATTTCCCCGATCTTCGGAGGCATGCCGTCAATGTAGCACCAGCGCGTGAGGTCGGGCCCCGTGTCGTCACCTCGCGACGTCATGAGAAAAGTCGTGCGGCTTTCGCTGCTCGCGCTCGTCGTCTGTCCGTGGCCCGTCCGGGCCGTCACCTGCGCCCGGGACACCGTACCCGCGGCGACGCTCCTGGTCCCGTACTTCCGGGTCAGCCGTAACGGCGCCGACGGCGCCGCGCCGATCCCGGCACAGGGAACGAACACCGTCATGGCGATCGCCAACACCGGGACGACGCCTGGGACGTCGCGTTACCGCACACTCGCGATCTCGGTCTATCCGCCTCCCGGCGGGGAGTTCCTGATCGGCGTGCGCGACTCGCTCGACGAGTCGGGTGACGTCACCAGCTTCCTGAGCGCCCGATCCGCGAGCATCCTGGACGACGACAACCCGATCTGCGACTCCGTGACGCCGTCGCCCCGGCCCGATGGCCACCTCGCCGGCGACTTCAGCGGCTACATGACGAATCGACGTCGTGAACTACTGCACGAATCACGGCCCGTCCGACGCGGGCTCGCTCTACTTCGTGAACGACGCGATCGCGACGATCGGCTGGCCGGAGTCGCCGAACGTCCTGATGGGGGACGTCTTCTACGTCGATCCCGCCGCGGCGGGCGGGAACGTCAGCGGGGACCCGATGGTGGCGCTCGAGCTCGACCCGCGGCTCGCCAACGCGTCGTGCAGCTGGGCGAACGACCGGGGCGCGTACACGACTGGCTGCCGGACGTTCTACTCGCGCTACTTCGCGGAGACGGGGCCCTCGTCGGATCCCGCCTCGACACCGGCATCGGTGCCTGAGGCGTACCGAGGGATAGGGGACGGTCGGGAGCCGCTGGCGTCGCGCTACGGCTTTCGCTACCTCTCCGACACGGCCGCCGGCTTGCAGTCGTGGGCGGTCGTCTGGTGCACCGACCTGTGGGAAGCGGCGAGGAGCGCGCCGGGCCGTTCGACAAGCCTGTGCGAGTGGCGGGCGGATTGCCTGTCCGCAGACGTCAGCCGCTGTCGGGGGTACGCCGCCTGGCGGGAGGATCGGCAGGTCGACCTGAAGATCTACGACAACGACGGCCTGATCCAGGCACGCAGCGGCATCGCCCTCACCGGAAACGCCGACATCGGGCTCAACGACTCGAGCTTCAAGGGAGGCTGGATCGACGTCCGCTTCGGCGGCCTCCCCGCGACGGGGCAGGCGTGGGTCGGAGTCCAGCACTCGGCGCCAGGCCAGTTCGTGTCGGTCGGGCACGCGGCGACCGCGATGTCGAAGCCGATCGAGTGCGTGCCCGCGCTCTTCACGCCTCCCGCGGAGCCCGCCGGACGATGAGGCGGGCGACGACCGCTGCGCTCCTGGCGTTCCTGGGCTCCGCCGGCCCCGCGAGCGCCGTCACCTGTTCCCAGGGCCCCGTTCCCGCCGCGACGCTGCTCGTGCCGTACTTCCGCGTGAGCCGCAACGGAGTGGACGGCGGGATCCGATCCCGGCCCAGGGCGCCAAGACGCTACTCGCGATCACGAACACCGCGCCCATCGACGTGGTCACGCATCTCACCGTCTTCAACAAGTACGAGGGAGCGGTGCTCGGCCTCAACGTGCCGCTCCAGGGGCACGACGTCGTCTTCTTCGACATGCGGCAGATCCTGAACGGTGACTTCACTGAACCCGAGCCTCCAGGGTCCGAGCCGCCCGGACGTCTGCTCGTCCGGTCGCGCGGGCTTCGGCCCCACGCTCTAGAGCAGGTTCGAGAACCCCGATCCCGAGGATCGAAGCCGCGCGATCTCGGCGTACGGCGCCCTCCCGCGCGAGCAGCTGAGCCTGCTGCGGGACTCCCTGGACGAGTCCGGGGACGTCTCCAGCCTCCTGAGCCCGAAGGGGTCGAACCTCATCGACGCCGACAGCCCGGCGTGCGGTTCCCCGTCGGACGGCCGGCTCTCCGGCGATTTCTCCGGCTACCTGACTGTCGACGTCGTCAATTGCCGCACGACGAGGGGCCCGGCCGACCGCGCCGGGCGCTACTTCGTCGACGACGCGATCGCCACGTTGGGCTGGGCCTGGGACGTCGACGGGGAGCCGGGCGACAGCCCGAACGTCCTCCTGGGGGACGTCTTCTCCGTCGACGCCGGGCCCGCCGGCGCCGTCATCAGCGGCGACCCGATGGTGGCCGTCGAGTTCGACCGGCGCCTCCTCGCGTCCTCGGGTGCCTGCCGGAGCGCGCAGGACTGGGAGCAGGGGTGCCGTACGTTCTACGGCCGATACCTCGTCGGCTCTCCCGCCGGCTCCGTGAGGAACGCCGACCTCGGGCTCCACGACCGAGGTTCACGGGCGGCTGGATCGACATGACGCTTCGCCGCTCGACGGGAGCGCATCAGGCGTGGGTGGGCGTGCAGCATTCCGCGCCCGGCATGCTCATCTCCGTCGGGCACGCCGCGACCGTGCTGTCGAAGGCGATCGAGTGGGTCCCGGCTCTCTTCACCGTGCCGGCGATCAGCGTGCCGTGGCGCCCTGTCTAGGGCTGGACCGGATCGGCCTTCTTCCGGGCCCTCGGGCGGACGGTGGCAGTCTCTCTCTGCACGCGCCGATGCGCCGCGCCGTGGCGCCGGCCGGCTCCGCCGGCGAGCGAGTCGAACGTCACGGACGCGAGGTGCTCCTCCAGCACGGCGGTCGCCTCGGCCCAGGCCGTGTGCGCGGGACATCCGACCGCGAGCGGGCAGGTGTGCTGCGGGGTGAGGCAGCGGTTCAGGGCGACGACGTCGTCCATGGCCCGGCAGACGTCCAGGAGGGAGACCGCCGAGGCGGGACGCGCCAGGCGGATCCCGCCTCCCGCCCCGCGGGACGCGGAGACGATCCCGGCGGCGCTCAGCCGGGCGACGATGCGGCGCACGAACGAGAGGGGCAGCCCCCGATGGAGGGCGACGTCTCGCACCAGCACCGTGGCGCCTGGGTCGATCGAGGCGAGGTGCAGCAAGGTCCGGACCGCGTAGTCGGTCTCGCGCTTTATCCCGAGCATCGAGGCCTGCCCATCGGGAGGATGGTAGCGGAAGGGCCGCGCGGGGCCTCGGTCCACGACCCTGGGGGAACCGGTGCACACTCCGGAGGTGGCCGAGACCTCGCGCCCCTGCCCCTGCTGCGGCGGTGCGGCCTCCCGGCCGGCGTTCGTCGCGCCGGCCCTGCGGCTCGGTATCGCGGGGGAGGCCCCGTCCGGATCGCACGCCTATCGGCGCTGCCAGGCGTGCGCCGCGGTGTACATCGGGACGTTGCCGACCGCGGCCGAGCTCGCCCGGTACTACGAATCGCCCGACTACCACGTGGTCCTGCCGGGCGAGGTGCGGGAGGGCGGAGGCCTCGGGGCACGAGCGCGAGACCTCCATCTCACGCTGGCGCGGCCCCTGCCTCGGATCGCGACGGGGACCGCTCCCCGGCAGAGGCGCCACCTCGACTGGGGCTGCGGTCCCGGCCAGTACCTGGCCTTCTCGCGCAGCCGGGGCTTCCGCGGCACGGGCGTCGAGTGGAGCGACGAGAGCGCCGCCGCCGCGCGATCGCGCGGGCTCGAGGTGGTACTGGCGAGCGAGGTGTCGGCCCTTCCGTCAGGCGCCTTCGACTTCGTCTCGGTGCTCCACGCGCTCGAGCACGTCCCGGAGCCGATCGAGGTGCTCGCCGAGGTGGCGCGACTCTGCGCGCCGGGGGGGGCGATCCTGATCGAGGTGCCGTTCCTCGGGCACGAGTACCGGCTCTTCGGCCGTTACTACAGCATGGTCCAGGCGCCCCTGCACCTCGTCTTCCCTGGCGACGAGGCGATCCGGCGGCTCTGCGCCCGTACCGGCCTCCGGCTGGAGCGCATCCGTGACAACGTGCTGTCCCCCGTGCCTTACGTCTGGAGCGCCCTCGAGGTCCTCGACCACCGCCTCGGTCTCCGTCTCCCGATGCAGCGGAAGATCTGGCTCTCGGCGCTCGCTTTTCCGCTGACGTTCTGGCCGAGCGCGCTCGCGGCCGCGCTGGGCGGAGGCGCGGTCGCGCGCCAGTACTGGATCCGGCCCGCCACCGGCCGATCCGACGTCGGCATATAGAATCCGCCCCATGAGCGTTCCCATCCGCGTCCTGATCGCCAAGCCCGGGCTCGACGGGCACGATCGCGGGGCCAAGGTGATCGCCCGCGCGCTCCGCGACGCCGGGATGGAGGTCATCTACTCCGGCCTCCGGCAGACGCCGCAGCAGATCGCCGCGGCCGCCGTCCAGGAGGACGTCGACGTGGTCGGCCTCTCGATCCTCTCCGGCGCGCACAACGTCCTGGTACCCGAGGTGCTGGACGCGCTGAAGGAGCGGGGCGGCGAGGAGATCGCCGTGGTGCTCGGCGGGATCATCCCGGAGAAGGACATCGCGCCGCTGAAGGCGCGAGGCGTCCGCGAGGTCTTCCTGCCCGGGACCCACACCGGGGCCACCGTGGACGCGATCCGGAAGATCGTCTCGGAGCGTGAGGCGCGCGAGGCCGCCGTCCGTTGAACGCCGGGCCCGGCGGGAGCGACGCGCGGCCCGCCCGCTTCGACCTCCTCCGCGCGTCCGCCCCCGGGATCCGCACGCTCCGATTCGTCCCGGCCGACCGGAAGGGCGTCCTGACCCCCGAGGCTCTCGAGTCGCTGCGGGGCCACCTGGAGGCCCTCTCGGCCGACCGCGACCTGCGGCTCGCCGTGCTGGAAGGGGCCCGGCACGACCTCTTCGCCGCGGGCGCCGACCTCGAGTCGATCGCGGTCCTGACGCCGCACGAGGCCGTCGCCTTCGCCGAGCTGGGGCGCGCCGCGTTCGCGGCGTGGGAGGCGCTGGGCGCGACGACCGTGGCCGTGGTGGAGGGGGCCTGCTTCGGCGGCGCGCTCGACCTGGTGCTGTCGTCGGACCTGATCGTGGCCCTCCCGAACGCGCGATTCGCGCACCCCGGCGCCCAGCGCGGGATCATCACCGGCTGGGGCGGGACGGCGCGCGCCCGCGAGCGGCTCTCGCCCACGGCGCTGCGCGAGCTGTTCCTGGAGGCAGAGCCGGTCCCGGCGGAGCGGGCGCTCGCGAACGGGCTGGTCGACGTCCTCCTGCCCGACCGGACCGCGCTGGACGAGCACCTGTCGCGCTGGGCGGGCCCTCACGGCGACGTCCTCAGGTGTCTGAAGGAGGTCTCTCGCGCCACGCTCGGGCTGCCGGTCTCGCGTGCGCTGGTGGTGGAGGAGCGGCTGGCCGACCTGTACCGGACCGCGCCCGTACAATCCGGCGCGTGACCGACGTCCTCGCCTCGCGGCTCGATCCGGCGTCCCCCGAGTTCCAGGAGAACGCGGCGCATCACCGCGCCCTCGCCGCGCGGCTGCGCGAGGAGCTCGACCGGGCGCGCGAGGGGGGCGGCGAGAAGGAGCGGGCTCGCCACGTCGAGCGCGGCAAGCTCCCGGTGCGCGACCGCATCGAGAAGCTGCTCGACCCCGGGACCGCGTTCCTGGAGGTGGCCTCCCTCGCCGGGCACGGGATGTACGACGGAGCCGCCCCGTGTGGCGGGATGGTGACCGGCATCGGCCGCGTCTCCGGGCGCGACGTGATGATCATCGCCAACGACGCGACCGTGAAGGGCGGGACGTACTTCCCGATCACGGTGAAGAAGCACCTGCGGGCGCAGGAGATCGCGCTCGAGAACGGTCTCGCCACGATCTGTCTCGTCGACTCGGGCGGCGCGTTCCTGCCGCTCCAGGCCGAGGTCTTCCCCGACCGCGACCATTTCGGGCGGATCTTCTTCAACCAGGCGCGGATGAGCGCGGCCCGGCTCCCGCAGATCGCCGCGGTGCTCGGCTCGTGCACGGCCGGCGGGGCGTACGTCCCGGCGATGTCGGACGAGACCGTCATCGTGAAGAGCCAGGGGACGATCTTCCTGGCCGGGCCGCCGCTCGTGAAGGCGGCGACGGGCGAGGTGGTCACGGCCGAGGAGCTGGGCGGGGGCGACGTCCACACGCGGATCTCGGGCGTCGCCGACCACCTGGCCGAGAACGACCTCGACGCGCTCGAGAAGGTGCGGGAGATCGTCGCGCACCTGTCGTCCACCAAGCGGATCGACGCCGACCTCGCCGCCCCCGAGGAGCCGCTCTACCCGGCGGAGGAGCTGTACGGCGTCCTGCCGAAGGACCTGAAGCGGCCGTACGACGTGCGCGAGCTCCTGGCGCGCCTGCTCGACGGCTCGCGCTTCCACGAGTTCAAGCCCCGCTACGGCCCGACGCTCGTCACCGGCTTCGGGCGGATCGCCGGCTTCCCGGTGGCGATCCTCGCCAACAACGGCGTGCTGTTCTCCGAATCGGCGCTGAAGGCCACGCACCTGATCGAGATGGCGTGCCAGAGGCGTGTGCCGCTCCTCTTCCTGCAGAACATCACCGGCTTCATGGTGGGGAAGGCGTACGAGCAGGGGGGGATCGCCAAGGACGGGGCGAAGATGGTCCACGCCGTCGCCAACGCCGCCGTGCCGAAGATCACGGTTCTGGTAGGCGGCTCGTTCGGCGCGGGCAACTACGGGATGTGCGGCCGCGCCTATCAGCCCCGCTTCCTCTTCACGTGGCCGAACGCGCGGATCTCGGTGATGGGAGGCGAGCAGGCGGCCGACGTCCTCGCCACCGTGAAGGACGACCAGCGCGAGCGGGAGGGGAAGCCGAAGATGAGCGTCGAGGAGCGGGCCGAGTTCCGCCGCCCGACGCTCGAGAAGTACGAGGCGGAGGGGAACCCGTACTACGCCACGGCGCGGCTCTGGGACGACGGCGTCGTCGATCCCGCCGAGACGCGCCGCGTGCTCGCACTGTCGCTGTCGGCCGCCTACAACGCGCCGATCCCCGAAACCCGCTTCGGCGTCTTCCGGATGTGAACGGATGCGATTCTCGAGATTCCTCCTGATCCCCCTCCTTCTCGTCTCGAACGCGGCTCCCGCGCAGGCCCCGAAGGAGTTCTCCGACAGCGTCGGCACCGTCTACAAGCTCGTCGTCCGCTCGCTGACGCGGAAGAAGGCGATGTGCTGGGTGCGGGCCACGCTGCCGAACGCGCCGAAGGGCTGGAACCAGCGGCTCGAGGGCGAGCTCTCCTGGGCGGACGTGGCCCTGCCGTCGAAGCAGCCCGTCGAGGTGGCGATCCAGCACCAGGACAAGATCGACGCGACGTTCATCTTCGACGTCGACCTCGACAAGCTCCCGAAGGAGATCCTCACGAAGACCGGCACGCGCGCGCTCGACCTGGCGATCCGCGGGACGCTGGTGGGCGACAAGGGCGAAAGGCAGAAGATCTGCGCCGTCGGCGTCCTGCGTCTCGGGACCAGCGACATCGACGCGGCCTGGGGCTCGATCAACCAGTTCTTCGCGTTCGGCGGCGCGCACCTGACCGGGCTCTCCCTGACCGAGGCGACCGGCGAGGCGAAGGCGGTTTTCTTCAACCCGTTCGGCTTCCCGATCGCGATGAAGGACCTGACGTACTCGCTCTACGTCGGCGAGCGGAAGATGGCCGAGGGGAAGCGGGAGCCGAAGCTGATCCAGGCCGGCCGGGAGACGACGCTCGATCTGCCGATCCGCGCCTCGACGGCCGACCTCCTGGCCGCCGCCGGAAAGGCCGCCTTCGCGAAGGCCGGCGACACGGTGGAAGGGCGGCTCGTGGCCCAGGTGACCTTCAGGATCGGCCAGGGCGAGATCGCGGTCCCGATCAACATGCCCGGGAAGGTCCGGGTGAAGTGATGGTCGAGTCGGGCCGCATCCTCGAGAGCCGGGATCGGGACGGGCGCGTGGCTCGCGTCACGCTGAACCGCCCCGAGCTCCGGAACGCGTTCGACGATCGGCTCATCGAGGAGGCGACCTCGCTCTTCGAGCGCCTCGCCTGTGACGACACCGCGCGCGTCATCGTCCTCTCGGGCGCGGGGAAGTCGTTCTGCGCCGGCGCGGACCTGGGATGGATGGGCCGGATGGTCGCGTACACGAAGGAAGAGAACGCCCGCGACTCGGCCCGCCTGGCCGACCTCTTC
Source organism: uncultured Holophagales bacterium (assembly GCA_964384675.1). Classification (GTDB taxonomy): domain Bacteria; phylum Acidobacteriota; class Thermoanaerobaculia; order UBA5066; family UBA5066; genus CAYLNK01. The sequence goes on from CAYLNK010000167.1 coordinate 8,621, forward strand.
CGGGTGATCGACTCGACGCCGAAGCCCGTCGTCGGGCGGATCCACGGCGCGGCGCTGGGCGGAGGCACGGGGCTCACCGCCGTGTGCGACGTCGCGGTCGCGGCCGAAGGGACGCTCTTCGGCACCACCGAGGTGCGCCTCGGAATCCTGCCCGCGGTGATCAGCCCGTACGTCGTCCGGAAGATCGGCGAGACGAACGCGCGGGTCTGGTTCCTCACCGGTGAGCGCTACGACGCGGCAGAGGCGCTGCGGGTCGGGCTGGTGCACCGGGTCGTGCCGGAGGCCGATCTCGACGCGGCCGTGGAGGCGACGGTGACGTCGCTCCTCTCGGGCGGTCCCGAGGCGCTGGCCGAGGCCAAGGCCCTCGCGACGACGATGGGGCGCCTCCCGCTCGACGAGGCGATCCCGCGTTCGGTCGAGAGGATCGCGGCGCGTCGCGTCTCGGCGGAGGGGCAGGAAGGAATGGCGGCCTTCCTCGGGAAGCGGAAGGCGGCGTGGGTGCCATGACGGCGATCCGGCGCCTCCTGATCGCGAACCGCGGAGAGATCGCGGTGCGGGTGATCCGGGCCTGCCGCGCGCTCGGGATCAGCCCGGTCGCGGTCTACTCCGAGGCGGACCGGGACGCGCGTCACGTCCACCTCGCGGACGACGCGTTCCCGATCGGTCCCGCGCCGTCGCGCGAGTCGTACCTCGCCGTCGACAAGGTGCTCGCGGCGGCCCGCGAAGCCGGCGCGGACGCGATCCACCCCGGCTTCGGCTTCCTCTCCGAGAACGCCGGGTTCGCGCGCGCCGTGGCGGAGGCCGGCTTCGTCTGGGTCGGGCCGCCTCCGTCCGCGATCGAGGCGATGGGGCTCAAGATCGAGTCGCGCGAGCGGATGCGCGCGGCCGGCGTCCCGGTCGTGCCCGGCACGCACGACCTCGACGACGCGGCGGCCGTCGCCGCCGTCGGCTTCCCCGCGGTGGTGAAGGCCTCGGCCGGAGGCGGCGGCAAGGGGATGCGCGTGGTGCGGAACGCGGACGAGCTGGCCGCGGCCTTCGCGTCGTGCCGGCGCGAGGCGGAATCGGCGTTTGGCAACGCCACGGTCTACCTGGAGCGATACCTCGAGCGGCCGCGGCACGTCGAGGTGCAGGTCTTCGGCGACTCGCACGGCGCCGTGATCGCCATCGGCGAGCGCGAGTGCTCGCTGCAGCGCCGCCACCAGAAGGTGATCGAGGAGAGCCCGTCGCCGGCAGTGAGCCCGGAGCTGCGGGCGCGGCTCTGCGAGGCGGCCGTGGCGGCGGCGCGGGCGGTGGGTTACGTGAACGCCGGTACCGTGGAGTTCCTCCTCGCGCCCGACGGCTCGTTCTACTTCCTGGAGATGAACACGCGCCTCCAGGTGGAGCACCCGGTGACGGAGGAGGCGTTCGGGCTCGACCTCGTGGAGCTCCAGCTGCGGGTCGCCTCCGGGGAGCCGCTCCCCACGGGTCTCCCGACGTCGCCGTCCGCGCACGCGATCGAGGCCCGGCTCTACGCCGAGGACGCCGACGCCGGCTTCCTGCCCCAGATCGGCAAGGTGCTCGACTACGTCGAGCCGTCCGGACCCGGGATCCGCGTCGACTCCGGGATCGAAGCCGGCGACGAGGTGTCGATCCACTACGACCCGATGCTCGCCAAGATCGTCGCCCGTGGCCGCACCCGGGAGGAGGCCCGGCGCCGGCTCGTCGCCGCGCTCGCCGAGATGGTCGTCCTGGGCGTCACCACGAACCTGTCGTACCTCCGGCGTGTGCTGTGTCACGAGGCCGTCGTGCGGGGAGAGATCCACACCTCGCTCCTGGAGACGCTCGACCTGCCCCCTCGCGCCGCCCCGTCCGACGCGGTCCTGGCCGGCGCGGCGGCGCTCCTGTCGCAGTCGGCTCCGGCGGCCGCCGGAGCCGGAGCTCCCGCCTTCCCCGACCCCTTCGCCTCGCCGTTCCGCATGGGGCAGACGGATGGGGTCAGGTCCCAATTTCCCACTATAGCTGGCTATAGTGGGAAATTGGGACCTGACCCCGATATCGGGGGTGATGACCGCGAGACCGGGGGTGACCCCAGATGAAGCTGCGGGTGGCCGGGCTCGCCGGCGATCGGGACGTGGAGCCGGGTGCGGCGCCGCCGGGCGTCCGCGCCGCGCGTGACGGCAACGCCGTCTGGGTGCACTACCGCGGCGAGACGTGGCGGGTCGAGAAGGTCGTCGCTCGGCCCGGCCGGGCGCACGAGGCCGAGCACGACCTCGTCGCGCCGATGCCGGGCAAGGTGACGAAGGTGTTCGTGTCGGTCGGGGCGACGGTGACGAAGGGGACTCCGCTCCTGATCCTCGAGGCGATGAAGATGGAGCACGAGATCAAGGCGCCGAAGGACGGCCGCGTCGCCGCGCTGCCGTCCGCCGTGGGCCAGATGGTCGGGCTCGGGGACCTCCTGGCCGAGATCGAATGAGGGTCTGATGGCGGGCGATCGCGTCACCGTGGTCGAGGTCGGACCTCGCGACGGCCTCCAGAACGAGCCCGGCTTCGTACCGACGGAAGTCAAGGTCGCCTTCATCGACGCGCTGTCGCGCACCGGCCTGCCCGTGGTCGAGGCGACGGCGTTCGTCTCTCCGAAGGCGATCCCGCAGCTGTCCGACGCCTCCGAGGTGCTCTCGCGGATCGAGCGACACCCCGGCGTCCGCTACCCGGTGCTGGTCCCGAACGAGAAGGGGATGGCCCGGGCGCTCGAGGCGGGCCTCACCGAGGTCGCGGTCTTCACGGCCGCGTCCGAGACGTTCAACAGGAAGAACATCAACGCCACCATCGATCAGTCGTTCGAGCGCTTCGCCCCGGTCTTCCGGATGGCCCTCGAGGCGGGCGTCCGGGTGCGCGGCTACGTCTCGTGCGGCTTCGGATGCCCATACGAGGGCCCCATCGAGCCCCGCGCCGTGGCGATGGTCTCTCTCCGGCTCTACGAGGCGGGCTGCTCCGAGGTGTCGGTGGGCGACACGATCGGGGTCGGAGTTCCGACCCAGGTGCCGGACGTGGTGGGCCGCTGCGTGGAGGCTGGCGTGCCGGTCGGGGCGCTCGCCCTGCACTTCCACGACACGCGAGGCACCGCGCTCGCCAACGTGGCGGAGGGGCTCCGTCAGGGCGTCCGGACGTTCGACTCGTCGGCCGGCGGCCTCGGCGGCTGCCCCTACGCCCCCGGCGCGGCCGGCAACGTCTCGACCGAGGACCTTCTCTACCTGCTGCACGGGATGGGGTTCCAGACCGGCGTCGACCTGGACGCCGTGGTCGATGCGTCCTCCGCCCTGGCCGCCGCACTCGGACGGATCCCGGTCTCCCGAGTCCACGCCGCCGTGACCGCTTCCCGACGCCGCGCCGCCCGGGAAAATTGACCGGTCCTATGGCCGGACGTATCCTCGCTCATCGTCCCTGACGACTCCTCGGAGCAACCGGCTAGGAGTTCAAATGGCCCACCGTATCCTCTTGGCAGACGACAGTCTGACCATCCAGAAGGTCGTCGAGCTCACCTTCTCGGAGTCGGAGTACGAGCTGATGACCGTCGGGGACGGCGACAAGGCCGTCGCGGCGCTCGACTCGTTCAAGCCGGACATCGTTCTGGCTGACGTCGTCATGCCGGGTTTCGACGGCTACACGGTGTGCGAGACGGTGAAGAGCCGGCCCGAGGGGGCGTTCATTCCCGTCGTCCTCCTGACGGGGACGTTCGAACGGTTCGACCGGGCCCGCGCCGAGCGGGTCGGGTGCGATTCGATCGTCACCAAGCCGTTCGACTCGCACGCGCTCGCGAACCAGGTCGCGGATCTGCTGCGCAAGGCCGAGGCAGCCCGGGCCGCCCACGCGGCCGCGCCGGAGACGACCAGCCAGGACGAGATGGCCTGGGAACCGGCCCCGGCCGAGTCGGAGGCGTTCGCGGCGGAGGCCGAGGCCCAGCCGGAGCCGACCCCCGCGGCGTTCCCGTCCTTCGTCGAGCCAGAGCCCGAGCCGGAACCCGCCGCCATCGCGCAGCCCGTTTCGATCCTCGACGCGCCGGACGACGCGATGTACGCCACCACGGCCCTCCGCATTCCGAGCCCGGCGGAGCTCGAGGCGATCGCCCGTCAGCACGAGACCGCCAAGGCCACGACGAGCGCTCCTCCGGCCGCCTCCGGCGGCTCCGCGGCGGCCGCCGCGTCCGCCCTTCTCGCGCCCGACCTCGAGCCTGCCCAGCCGTCGATCGTCCCCGTGGGTGAGCCGGAGCTGATCGCTCCCGCCGAGCCCGAGGTCACGGCCGAGCCGGAGCCCGTCCGTGCGCCGCTCACGATCGCCGACTACGAGCCGGCCCCGTTCCTGTCTCCGGAGGTCGAGCCGGAGCCCACGCCCGAGCCGCTGCCCGAGGTTGCCGCCGAGGTGTCCGCTCTCGCGGAGCCCGAGCCGCTCGACTTCGACGTCGCCCCGATCCCGGCGGAGGAGCCGACGCCGGTCGGGGACTCCGTGGTGGCCGTGGAGGCAGCCGCTCTTCCGGTGGCCGAGCCGGAAGAGACGGTCGTCCCGGCACCCGCCGCCGCCGGGGAGCCGGGCGCCTCTCCGGATCTTCCGGTGGAGGAGCCCGCGCCCGAGCCACCCGCGGAGGAGCTCGCGGTCGCCGCGCCCGAGCCCGCCCCACCCGCCGAGCCGTCCGCCCTGGCCGAACCGTTCGCGGAGCCGCTGGCGGAGCTCGTGACCGAGCCGATTCCGGGAACGACCGCGGCCAGCCACGAACAGGAGCCGGCGGAGCCCGAGCCGGTCGAGGAAGAGCCGATCCCGTGGGACACGGTCCCGGAGGACGAGGCCGCGGCCCTGGCGGACCGGACCGAGACCGAGCCGGAGGCCTTCGCAGCGCCCGCGCCGGAAGAGGCCCCCGTGGCGGCGGAGCCCGCCGCCGTCGAAACCGCGACCCCGGAGGAAGAGCCGCTGCCGTTCGACACCGAGCCGCCCGCCGAGCTGGAGGCCGAGGTGTTCGCGGCACCGTCCCTCGAGGCCTCCGCCGAGCGCGAGGCCGTCGAGGCGGCCTTCGCCACGGAGGAAGAGGAGGAAGACCTCCCGACCCGGCGCGACATCGACGAGGACATCGCCGCGTACGAGAGCTCCGGGCGTGCCGCCGAGCCCCGCCGCGAGGTCTGGGAGCACTTCGACGCCGCCGCCGTCGCGGAGCGCGGGGGCGAGCCGGGC
>CAYLNK010000168.1:0-13731 GCA_964384675.1 uncultured Holophagales bacterium
GGCGCGCCTGCGCGAGCGGCTCAGGGACCAGCTCGCCGCGCAGGCGAAGGACACGACCGAGATCCGCGAGGCCGTCGGGCAGCTGACGGAGCGGGTGGGGCACGCGAAGTCCCGCCTGACGATCCTCCAGGCCCGCCTCCGCCAGGGGGAGGCGCGCCGGGCGATGGGGCGGGTGATGACCCGGGTCGACTGCGGGAACCTCTACGCGGAGTTCGAGCGACTGTCGGAGCGCGTCGAGGAGTCGACCGCCGCCGAGAGGGCGTACCAGCGCCTCGACGACGAGCTGTCCGGCGAGGAGCTGCGGCGCCGCGCCGAGGGTGCGGTGATCGAGAAGGGAGTGGAGGACCGGCTGAAGGAGATCCGAAAGAGAGCCGAGAAGGAGACGGCGTCGTGAAGCGGCTCTGGCGGCGGCTGATGCGGATCCGGCGGCAGTCCGAGATCCGGCTGCTCCGGGAGGAGGCTCGCGAAGCCGTGGAGGAACGGACGTCGGCGCGAGGGCTCGAGAGGAGCGGGGCCGGGAGCGGGGGCCGTTCTATCCTTGGTCCGTGTCCTCCGGAAGACGGCACCTCACGGCGATCGCGGCGCTGACCGGCGCCTCGTTGGCGTGTGTGATCGCGAGCGGCTGTCGCGACGGCCGCGCCGCGGCGGAGTCGGAGCTCGTGCGGGCCGTCTCGGCGGCCGATCAGGCGCGCGTGGCGGAGATCCTGGAGAAGGACGCTTCCCTCGTCACCGCCGTCGACCGGAGCGGCGGCGGGTACGTTCGGCCGCTTCACCAGGCGGTGCGGATGGGGAACCTGGAGATGGTGCGATTCCTCCTCGAGAAGGGAGTCTCGCCGGGCGCGACGGAAGAGGGAGAGCGGACGGCGCTTCACCAGTGGGTGAAGACCGAGCAGAAGCCGGAGGTCCTCTACGCGCTCCTCTCCCACCACGCGGACCTCGACGCGTCCGACGACGGAGGCAACCGGCCGCTGCACCTCGCCGTGCTCCGGACGGAGCGGCCGGAGGGGGCCGAGCTCCTCGCGGCCCGGGGCGCGCCGCTCGAGAGCCGGAACGAGGACGGCGACACACCGCTCCAGTACGCGCTGCTCGCCGGCACGTACCGTGCGGTCGTCCCCCTGTGCGCGCGGGGGGTGAACCTGTCGCCGGCGCCCGACCGGAGAGGCCGGGGTGTGCCGGAGCTCCTCGCCGACCAGGCGAAGGGCGCCAAGGCGATCTGGACCGACGCGCTCCTGCGCTTCTACGGGCCATCCGGGGGCTGCGCGGCGCTCGTGGCGCGGTTCCGGACCGGCGGCGCTCCGGTGCCGCTCTCCGGGCAGAAGGCCGTCGTCGACGAGAACGAGTGCCTCTCCGGTGACGCGCGGAGCTGTCAGGAGCTCGCGGTGAGGTACGTCGAGGCGGACGGCGTCCCGGCCGACGGGGCGAAGGCGTCCGAGCTCTTCGGGAAGGCGTGCGACGGCGGACAGCTCTGGAGCTGCGGGAGGCAGGCGTTCCGGCTCGCGAACGGCGACGGCGTGCCGCGGGACCTCCCTCGCGCCCTGGCGATGTTCGACAAGGCCTGCCAGGCGGGAGACGCCTGGTCGTGCCAGAGCCTCGGGTACTACCACGAGAGGGGCGAGGGCGTGGCCAAGGACGAGTCCCGCGCCGCCGCGCTCTACCGGAAGGCGTGCGAGGGCGGACGGCAGGAGGCGTGCGCCGCGCTCCCGAACCGCGGCTCGCGCTAGACTTCGCGCCCTTGAAGCTCGGCTGGATCCTCGGAGCGGCGGCGACGCTGCTCGCCCTGCCCGCCCTGGCGGAGCCGGTGACGTTCCGGGCTCCCGCCGGCGGAGAGACGCTGGTCGCCGGCTCGGTGGTCACCGTGCGCTGGGACGGCGTCCCTGGCGAAGCCCACGAATTGGAGATCCTCGTTTCCGTGGACGGCGGGCGCAGCCTGGCACGGCTCGGTCGGGAGGTGGACGGCCGGGAGACCTCTCTCTCGTTCACGGTTCCCAACCTGCCCGCCGCGCGGGCCGTCCTCGTCCTGCGCTACGGCGTGAAGGGGAAGGGGGAGACCCTGGGCGGCGTCAGCGCGCCGTTCGCGATCGTCCCCGCCCCCGGCGTCCCGTTCGCTTCGCTCGCGTACAAGCGGGGCGAGCTCTGGGTCTCGCCCGAGACGCCCGGCGTCCCGCTCGACGGGGCGTCGTGCGAAACGGGGGGCGGCTCGATCTCGCCCCTCCCCGGTGGTCTCGACATCTGGGAGGACGACGCCTCGCCGAAGGGGCGGGCGCTCGCCCCCGCTTCCGAGCCCCCGACCTCCACCGTTCGTCTCCGCGCGCGGGCGTCCGCCCCTGGGCCCGTCTCCCGGCAGAGCCCCGCCCCGGTACCGCTCCGCATCTGATACCCGTCTGATCGTCGTCCGCCGTGAGCCCCCGGCCCCTGTGCCGGGCTGGCTCCGTTTTCCGGAACACGAACAGAAAGGGAATCGAGGAGATGATGAGGCGTACCCTGCTGATCCTGGCCGGCGTCCTGCTGGCCGCGCTGCCCGCGGCAGCGCAATCGCCCGACAACGCGGGCCTGGTCGTGGTCGTGAGCGATCCCACCGGCGCGGTCGTGCCCGGCGCCACCGTCACCGTGACCAACACCGCGACGGGAGCCGTCCGCGCCGCCACCACAGACCCGGACGGTTCGGTCACCCTGACCGCCCTTCCCCTCACCGGCGAGTACCGGGTCGCCGTCCGGCTGAGCGGCTTCGCGGCCGACGACGTCACGGGCCTCACGCTCCGCTCCGGCGAGAAGGCCACGGTCAAGGTCCGGCTCGAGGTCCAGGGGAAGAAGAGCGAGGTGACCGTCTTCGGCACCACCGAGGGGGTTCGAGCGGACGCCCAGATCGGCCGCCGGCTCGACAGCCCAGAGATCGACGAGACGCCGATCCTGGGCCGCAAGGTGACGACGCTGCCCCTCCTCAACTCGGCGTTCCGGCAGGGGAAGGGAACGGGCGACCTGTTCGTCAACGCCACGTACTTCATCACCGGCGTCGGCTCGCGCCGGGCCACCACCTTCACGCTCGACGGCGCGAGCAACGACGAGGGGTGGGGCCGCCAGACGGCGATCACCACGGTGCCCATCGCCGCCGTCCAGGAGATCGCGGTGCTCTCGAACTCGTTCTCGCCCGAGTACGGCTGGACGTCCGGCGCCGCCCTGAACCTGGTCACCAAGTCCGGCACGAACGAGCTGCACGGCGACCTGCTCTATCTGCTGCGGCCAGGCGGTCTGCAGGCCAAGTCCTTCTCGACCGACAATTTCTGCGCGTCGTCGGTGTCGAGCTGCTCGACCCCCGCGACGCTCGGGTCGATCAGCCCCGTGGACATCCCGGACAAGCTGAACCAGGGCTCCGCCTCGATCGGCGGTCCTCTCGTCAACGACAAGACGTTCTTCTTCGCCGCGGCCGACTACACGGCCCAGGACCGGACGACCACGCTCTCGAGCACGCTGCCCGCCTTCCTGCTTCCGGCGGACGGCAACCTCGAGTACACCGGGCACTACCGCCAGGTGCTGGTCGACGGACGCCTGGACCACAAGCTCACCGAGAGCCAGAACCTGATGCTGCGCCTCAACTACGACCGGTTCTACGACGACAACCCCCAGGACGCGGTGGGCGGCACGAACGCCCCGAGCGTGGCGCGCCGGTACTCGCGCCGGTCCTTCTCGGCCCAGCTCAACCACACCGCGGTGCTCTCCCCCAGCCTCCTCAACGAGGCCCGGGTCGGCTATCTCCACGGCGACCCCGTGTCGCTCTGGGAGGCGGAGAACCTCTCCACCACGTACACGCGCGCCGGGAACGTGCCGTTCACCATCGGGCAGTCGCGGGCGTCGGACATCTACAGCCACCAGCTCCAGATCGCGGATACCGTGACGTGGTCGAAGGGGAAGCACTCGGTGCGCCTCGGCGCCAGCGTGGCCCGCCACACCTCGGGCGGCACCGGCAGCGAGCCCGGCACGCCGATCCTGGGCACGTTCACGTTCAAGACGGCGACCACCGCGCCCTTCGATCAGCTGACCTTGAACGACGTGCAGAGCTACACCCAGCCGATCGACTTCGGGATCAGCAGCTACGACCTCTCGCAGTGGCTGATCGCCGGGTTCGTGCAGGACAGCATCCGCCTGCTCCCCGATCTCACCGTCGACGTCGGGCTCCGCTACGACCGGCAGACCCTGACCGATGCCAAGACGAACTTCTCGCCCCGCGTCGGCTTCGGCTGGCATCCCGGCGGCGACCAGCGGACGTCGATCCGCGGCGGCTACGGCATGTACTACACCCAGATCCGGTCCAACGCGGTCGCCAGCTACCTGGTGGGCGGGCTCGACGGGCTGACGACCTACACGGCGATTCCCGGGCAGCTCGGCTTCCCCACCTGCCTCACCGGGTCGTGCCTCCCGCTCTCCTTCGACCCGAGGACGCTGCCGGCGTCCCAGCTGCCGGCGCGCGACATCACGATCCAGGCGGGCCAGCGTGACTTCTACAGGGCCCAGTTCGCGAAGTACGGCCTCGACTTCGACAAGCTCGGGAGCTACCCCGACGAGCTCGTGAACCCTCGCAGCCAGGTGCTCTCGATCGGCGGCGAGCGCGAGCTGTCCCGGGGGCTCTTCCTCGGGGCCGACTACGTGCACCAGCACCTCGACGACATCGACCGGACGGTCGACCTGAACGCGCCGGCGCCGTTCGATCGCACGGCGGCCGGACAGGTGCGGACCGTGGCCGCCGCCAACGCCACCCGTCCGATCCTCCCGGCCAACGGCGGGGTGCGCCAGGTCAGCGTCCTGATGAACCTCGGCGAGGCCGACTACGACGGCCTGCAGACCCAGCTCCGCTACCACGGCTCGAAGCTGGACGCGAGCGTCAGCTACACGCTGTCCAAGGCCACCAACACCACCGAGCCGGACGGCAACGGCATCGGTCCCAACGACGGCAACCTGGCGCGGCTGGGCGAGGTGGAGCGCGGGCCGAGCGTCGTCGACCAGCGGCATCGCGCGGTGATCTCGGTCAGCTACCGCCTGCCGTACGACATCACCATCGGCACGCTGACCCAGCTCGCGTCGGCGCGACCCTTCAACGCCACCACCGGGGTCGACAACAACGGCGACGGCGCCAACAACGACCGGCCCGTGGTCGACGGTGTCGTCATCGACAAGTCGGCCTTCCGTGGCTCTCCGACCTCCGACGTCTCGGCCTTCGTCGAGGGCCGGGTCAAGGTCGGGAGCGCGGCCGTCGTGCTCCGCGTGGAGGGCTTCAACCTCTTCAACCACGGCAACTACCTCGGGCGGGGCCAGACCGTGTACGGCAACGGGAGCACCCCCAACGCCACGTTCGGCCAGCTCGTCGCCGCCGGCTCCTCGACGACCGCGCTCCCGGCGTTCGCCAACGTCGATCCGCCCCGCATGTTCCAGATCTCGGCCCGGCTCGCCTTCTGATGCTGAGGGTCCGGGGCCTCACCAAGCGGTTCGGGGGCATCCGTGTCCTCGACGGCGTCGGCTTCGAGCTGCCGCCCGGTGAGGTCCTGGGCCTGATCGGCCCCAACGGCTCGGGCAAGACGACGCTCCTCGAGTGCCTCGCCGGGCTGCTCCCCGTGGAGTCCGGCGAGGCGACGCTCGACGGCTCCCCGCTCCCGGTGTCGAGACGGAAGGAGGTCCTCTTCTACCTTCCCGACGGGCTGACGCCGTGGGCGTCGGCGCGCGCCGGCTTCGTGCTCGAGGTCATGGCGCGGCTCCTCGACGGGGAAGGCGCGGTACCGGAGCTGGTCCACGCGCTGGAGCTCGACGAGATCCTCCCGTACCGGGTCGGGACGCTCTCCAAGGGACAGCGCAAACGACTCCTGCTGGCGCTCGCCTTGCTCGCCCCGCGGCGCGTCCTTCTCCTGGACGAGCCCTTCGACGGCCTCGACCTCCGGCAGACGCGGGCGGCGATCGGGCTCCTCCGGCGCCATGCGATCCGGACGGGTCGCGCGCTGATGGTCTCGGTCCACGGGCTCGTCGACGCCGCCCGGGTCGCCGATCGCCTGCTCCTCCTCACCGACGGGCGCGTGGTCGGCTCCGGGACGCTCGACGAGCTGCGCCAGCGGGTGGGCCGGCCCGAGGCCGACCTGGAGGAGGTGTTCCTCGCGCTCGACTAGCGCCTCCTTCGGCCCGGCGCGCGGAGGGCGCCCGCAGCTCGAGACGCTGATCCGGCTGGAGGGCGAGGAGCTCCTGGCCTCGCCGGCGTACTGGCTCTTCCTGATCCTGGTCGGCCCTCTGGTGGGTCACGCCTTCGTGACGGCGGCGGGCCTCTACGCCGAGGCGAGCGGCGCCAGCGGCGGCCCCACGGCCCTCGCCCAGGGTCTGAGCCCGCTCGATGGGATCGTGGTCCCGACCTTCGGCGCGTACGACGTGGCCGTCACCCTCCTCTTCCCGTTCATCGCGATCCGGCTCGTGGCCGCGCCGAAGGAGAGCGGCGCGCTGAAGCTCGCCCTCCAGCTGCCCGCGCCGCTCTGGCTGCAGCTCGCGGCCAAGGGGCTGGTCCTCGTCGCCGGGTGGCTCCTCGCCTGGATCCCCGGCCTGGTCGCGCTCGCCGCGTGGCGCCTCTCGGGGGGGCACCTGCACGTCCCGGAGACCGCGAACGTCCTCCTCGGCCATCTCCTCAGGGTCGGGCTCGCCGCGGGGGTGAGCGTGGCGGCGGCGGCGCTGATGGAGAGCGCGGCGAGCGCCGCGCTCCTGGCGCTCTCGATCACGATCGGCACGTGGGCGCTCGACTTCGTGGCGGCGGGCCGCGGAGGGCTCCTCGAGCTGCTGGGGCGCCTCACGCCGACGGCGGCGCTCCGGACCTTCGAGCACGGAACCCTCCGCCTGTCGCTGGTCCTCGTCTTCCTGGTCCTCACCGTGGGCGGCTTCGCCATCGCGTGGGCGGCGCTGGTGCCCGGGCTCTCGCTCGGCTCCCGGATGGGGCGCCTCCTCGCGGTCGGCGCGTCGACCGCCGTCCTCGCCGCGGCCGCCTCCCGCGCGACGCCGTCGTGGGACGCCTCGGAGGATCGCCGCAACTCGTTCTCGCGGGCCGACGAAGCGGCCATCCGAACGATCCGTGAGCCGATCTCCGTCTCCGTCCATCTGGCCGCGGAGGATCCCCGGCGTCTCGATCTCGAGCGCAGCGTCCTCGAGAAGCTGCGCCGCATCTTCCCGGATCTGAGGGTCACCTACGCGGCCGATTCCCGCTCCGGGCTCTTCGAGACCCAGCGGTACGGCGAGGTCTGGTACACGGTCGGCTCGCGCAGCGGGATGTGCCGATCGGCCACCGAGCCGATCGTGCTCGAGCACCTGTACGGCGTGGCCGGCATCCCGAAGCCGGATCCGGCCGCCGAGACCCCGTATCCCGGCTATCCCCGCTCCGTCCGTCGGCGAGGCGCCGCGGTTCTCCTGTTCGGGCTCTGGCCGCTGGCTGCGGGCCTGGCCTGGCTCAAAGAGCGCAGCCCCTGGAGATGACGACATGAAGACGAACACCGCCCTGCTGCTCGCCCTCCCGCTCACCCTCGCCGCGAGCCCGGAAGGGGCCACGGCGCCGAAGGCCGCCCCCGCCCCGATCAGGATCGACGTCTCGAAGGAGAAGGTCGGAACGGAGCCGAAGGCCTTCGTGCCGATGGTCGGAAACTGGATCGTGGCCACCGAGGACGGCCGGAGCGTCGTGGTCGCCGACGGCCGGCAGTGGAAGAAGGGCGACCCGTCGGGCGGGCTGGCCGAGAAGGCGCGCGCTCTCTACGGCTCCCGCCACGAGGAGTTCCTCGACAACGTGAAGGCGTTCGCCTACTACCCGTACGCCGTGGCGACCGCGGTCGACGACTTCCGCGACGGGGAGATCAGCCTCCGCTTCAAGCTCCTCGAGGGGACGCTCGACCAGTGCGCCGGGATCCTCTTCAACCTCAGGCCGAACGGGAACTACCTCGCGGTGCGCGTCAACTCCAAGGAGGACAACCTCGTCCTCTGGACGTTCAACGAGGGGAAGCGGAAGTTCGTGAAGAAGGGGATGAAGAACGTCCCGATCCCCATGAAGACGTGGCACACGATCCGGATCGTCGTGAAGGGGACGCAGCTCGAGGGGTATCAGGACGACGAGAAGCTCCTCGAGTACACGCTCCCGGAGCCGGTCTCCGGCAAGGTCGGCGTCTGGTCGAAGACCGACAGCGTCACGGCGTTCGAGGAGCTGACCGTCACGCCGCGCTGATACGCTGAGGCGGTGTCGCGCCCGAAGGGACCGGCGGTCCGGCGCCGCGGGAAGGTGAGGGCGGAGATCGCCGCGTCGGGGCTCGCGCCCGCGGTCCCCGCCCTCGGATGGGCGTCGCTCGGGAAGGGGACGGCGGCGCGGAGGGGCGACGTCCTCGTCGTGACGACGGAACGCGGGGTCGTCGCCACCTCCGCCGTGGCGCCGCAGGTGGTGCGGATCCGGTTCACCCCGGCCGGGACGCCGGCGCGCGATCGCTCCTACGCGCTCGTGCGGCGGCCGGCGACGATCCCGGCGACGATCGCGGTGGGCGGCACGTCGTCGAGCCTCGCCACCCGGGCGCTCGGGGTGGTGGTGACGCACGACCCCGTGCGGGTGACCGTGGCCGACGCGTCGGGCGCGGTGCTCCACGCGGACGACCCGGAGCTCGGTATCGCGACCACCGGCCGGCGCTCGCGCGTCTGGAAGCGGCTCCTCGACGACGAGCAGGTCTACGGCCTGGGCGAGAAGACCGGCTGGATCAACCGGCGCGGCGTGCGGCAGGGCGGGACGGCGTGGGCGATGTGGAACACCGACGCTTTCGGCTACGACTCCTCGACGGACCCGATCTACGTCTCGGTGCCGTTCTACCTGGTGCTCCGTGAGGGACGCGCGCACGGCGTCTTCCTCGACAGCACCTGGCGGACCACGTTCGACGTCGGCAAGGAATCGCCGTCGCTCCTCTCGTACGGGACCGAGGGGGGCGAGCTCGACACCTACGTGATCGACGGGCCGTCCCCGAAGCAGGTGCTCGAGCGGTACACCGCGCTCACCGGCCGGATGCCGCTCCCGCCGCTCTGGGCGCTCGGCTATCACCAGTGCCGCTACAGCTACACGCCGGAGAGCCAGGTGCGGTTCGTCGCCCAGAGCCTGCGCGAGCGGAAGATCCCAGCCGACGCCGTCTGGCTGGACATCCACCACCAGGATTCGTACGAGCCGTTCACCTGGGACGCGGAGCGCTTCCCGGACCCGAAGAAGCTCGTCGGGGACCTCCGCGCGCAGGGCCTCCGCACGGTCGCGATCGTCGACCCGCATCCCAGGAAGGAGCCTGGCTACGCCCCGTACGACCAGGGCGTCGCCGACGGTCACTTCGTGAGGGCCGCGGACGGGACGGTGTACGAGGGCGCCGCCTGGCCCTCGAAGGCGGAGAAGGACCCCGGGCCGAGCGTCTTCCCCGACTTCACGAGGCCCGCCACGCGCGACTGGTGGGGCGGCCTGCATGCTCCCCTGGTCGCGGTCGGCCTCGCCGGGATCTGGAACGACATGAACGAGCCGTCGGTCTTCGGGACGCCGAACCACTCGATGCCACTCGACGCGCGGCACGGCGGCGACGGCGGCGACGGCGTCCCGGCGGAGCACCGCGAGCTGCACAACGTCTACGGGATGCTGACGTCCCGGGCGACGTTCGAGGGGCTCGAGCGGCTCCGGCCGGCCGAGCGGCCGTTCGTGCTCGCCCGCGCCACGTTCGCGGGCGGGCAGCGCTGGGCGGCGCTCTGGACCGGCGACAACGCCAGCACCTGGGAGCACCTCCAGGCCTCGTTCCCGATGCTCCTCGGGATGGGGCTCTCCGGCCTACCGTTCGTGGGCGCGGACGTGGGCGGCTTCCTCGGCTCCCCGTCCGCCGAGCTGTACACGCGCTGGCTGCAGGCGGCCGTCTTCTACCCGTTCATGAGGACGCACACGGCGCTCGGCTCGCCCAGCCAGGATCCATGGTCGTACGGCACGCGGCACGAGGCGATCAACCGGCGGGCCATCGAGCTGCGCTACGAGCTGCTGCCGCACCTGTACGACGTGATGGAAGAGGCCAGCCGCACCGGCCTGCCCGCGATCCGCCCGCTCCTCCTCGAGTACCCCGACGACGCCGAGACGTACGAGCTGGACGACGAGATCCTCCTCGGGCACGACCTCCTGGCGGCGCCGGTGCTCCATCCCGGCGTGGAGCATCGCTGGATCTACTTCCCGAAGGGGGAGTGGTTCGATGTCCTCACGGGCAGGCCGGCCCCCGCCGGGGGATGGCGCGAGGTGCCGGTGACGCTCGAGTCGATCCCGCTCTTCGCGCGCGCCGGCGCCTTCGTCTTCCGCCAGCCGGTCCTCCAGCACACGGGGGAGCGCTCCGGGAAGGCGCTTCGGGTCTTCGCCTACCCCGCCTCGTCGACCGGGGAGGGCGCGAACGCGCGCTCCGAGGCGAGCCACTACGAGGACGACGGTGAGAGCCCGGCGTACCGCTCCGGCGCGTACCTCCGTCGTCGCTTCACGATGGAGCGGAAGGGTGGTCGGCTGACGATCGAGGTGGGCGCGCCCGAAGGGAGCTACCGGCCGGCCGCGCGCCCGCTCGAGGTCCACGTGAGGTGGGACGGTCCGCTGGGCGGCGTGACGGTGGACCGGACCGCTCTCCGCGAGGCCGCTCCCGCCACGCTGGAGAAGGAGAGCGGCGTCTACGCGCGGAGCGCGGACGGCTTCGTCGTCGTGAGGATTGCCGACCGCTGGGAACGGACGACCCTCGCGCTCCGTCCCTGACCGCTCTCCCTCGGGGCGCTCACCTCACGGCCGGAACGCCTCCACGAGCGCATCCATCCGGTCGCCGGCCCGAAGCGCGCGGACCCTCACGAACCCCGCGTGCTCGAGGCCTTCCCGGATCTCGTCGAACGTGTACGTGCCCCCGAGCGCGGTGCCGACGAGCATGTTGACCGCGAAGAGCGCGCCGGCGCGCGGGCGCGTCCTGTCCGGCTCCATGACGTGATCGCGGATCACCAGGCGGCCCCCGGGCGCGAGCGCGCGGAAGATGCGCCCGAAGAGCGCGCCGTTCTGGGCCGGGCCGTTCTGGTGGAGGATGGCCGACAGCCACGCCAGGTCGTGCCCCGCCGGAAGCTCGTCGCGCTCGAAGTCGCCCCCGACGAGCGTCACCCGGTCGAGCAGGCCCGCCTCCGAGAGTCGTTCGCGGGCGATCGGGATCACGGAAGGGAGGTCGAAGAGCGTCGCCTCGAGCTGCGGCGCGGCGCGCAGGAACGCGGCGGTGTACGTTCCAGGCCCGCCGCCGACGTCCAGGAGCCGGCGCGCCGCGCCGAGTCCGCCCACGTCCGTCACCTGGCCCTCGGCCCGGGGCGCGGACACGACGTGCATCGCCCCGATGAACGCCCGCGTCGCGTCCGCGGAAGGGCGCTCGGAGAGCGGTGTGCCGCCGATCCTCCGGGTCAGGCCCGTCCAGCGATCCCACAGCGCCGCCGCGTGGAGCAGCATCGGGAGGATCGAGTCGGCGGCGTCCTCCGAGAGGCACGCGGCGCCCGGCGCCGTCCGGTAGGTCCCGTCCGCCTTGACGAGGAGCCCCATCGCGGCGAGAGCGTCGAGCTCGATCGTGAGCGCCCTGGGGTCGGCGCCCGACCGCGCCGCGAGCCGGTCGACCGTGAGGGCCTCCTTCGAGAGCGGTGTGAAGAGGTCCAGCTCGGCGCCGGTGAGGAGGACGCGACTCTCCTGGAAGGCCCGGGCGAGGAGCAGCAGCGACTCGGCGGTGGGCTCGCTCAGTCGAGCGCCTTCTCGAGGGCCCGGCCGACCGTCTTCAGCACCGTGATCCGCGCCAGGTTCTTGTCGACGGCGGGGACCGGCACCCACGGGGCGTTCTCGGTGCTCGTCCGCTCGATCATCTCGCAGGCGGCGGCCTCGTACGCGTCCCACTTCTTCCGGTTCCGCCAGTCCTCCTCGGTCAGCTTGTACTGCTTGTACGGCGTCAGCTCGCGGTCCTTGAAGCGGCGGAGCTGCTCCTCCGGGCTCACCATGAGCCAGAACTTCACCACCACGATCCCGTGCTCGGTGAGCTGGCGCTCGAACGCGTTGATCTCCTCGAACGCGCGCATCCAGTCCTCGCGCCGGCAGAACCCCTCGATCCGCTCCACGAGGACGCGGCCGTACCAGGAGCGGTCGTAGATGGTGACCCGGCCGGGCCGCGGGAGGCCGCGCCAGAAGCGCCACAGGTACGGGTGGGCCCGCTCCTCGTCCGTCGGCGCCGCGATCGAGACGACCCGGTAGTTGCGCGCGTCGAGGGAGGCCGTGAGGCGCCGGATCGCGCCCCCCTTCCCGGCCGCGTCGGGCCCCTCGAAGACGAGGATCAGCGAACGCCCCTCGTCACGCAGGCGCCGGCTGGCGACGTTCACGCGCCCGCTCCAGCGGAGGAGCTGGCGGTCGTACTCCTTGTCGGGGAGCGTCGCGGCGAGGTCGAGAGCGGAGAGCACGTTGAGCGGCTTCGGGACGGGCCGGTCGGGCTTGCGCGGCTCCTCCTTGGCGGTCTCGAGGGCCGCGAGCCGCTCGGTGATCGCGTCCAGCAGCGTCTTGACGATCGTGGCGTTGCGGTACCGGCGGTCGACGGCCTCGATGACGTGCCACGGCGCCTCCGCCGTTCCGGTGCGGCGGAGCGCCTCCTCGGAGAAGCGCCGGAAGCGGTCGACCTTCGCCAGGAACTTCCAGTCCATCTCGGTGACGCGCCAGCTCTGCTTCGGGTCCTTCGACAGCTCCTTCAGCCGCTTCCTCTGGAGGTCCGCCGAGAGGTGCATCCACACCTTGACGACGATCGTCCCCTCCTGGGTCAGCATCCGCTCCAGCTCCAGGATCCGGTCGAGCGCGCGCTCGAAGGCGGCGCCGCCGATCCGCCGGAAGACCCGGTCGATGATCGGCTGCGTGTACCAGGAGCCGAGGAAGATCCCGATCCGGCCGCGCGGGGGGAGCACACGCCAGAAGCGCCACATCGGCGGGCGGACGCGCTCCTCGTCCGTCGGGTCCCAGAGCGCGTGCACCTCGATGCCGCGCGCGTCCATCCAGGAGAGGAGGAGGTTCACCGCCTCGGCCTTGCCGGCGCCCTCGACGCCGCCCACGATCAGCACGACCGAGAGCGGGGAGGTGGCCAGCTTCTTCTGGACCTCGAGGAGCCCGGTCCGGAGCTTCGGCTCCAGCTCCTTGAACTCCGCCTTGTCGAGCTTGTTCCCGATCTCGGCGGTCTCGAACATCGCTGCCTCCGCGGCGGCGCGTGGAGAGAAGGAGGTGAGGGCGCCGCTCCCGATTATCCGCTCTAGACGCGCAGGAGGACGCCATGGGCCATCTCGCCCATGGCACTCGCGACCGCGCGGGCGTATAGGGCGACCTGGCGCCGGTAGGCGGGGAGCTCGAGACCGAGATCGCGGTCGGTCTTGAAGTCGACGACGATCCAGGCGCCCTCCTCGCGGAACGCGAGGTCCACGACGCCCTCGACCAGCGTGCCATCCATCTCCATCAGCGTGACCGGTGTCTCGCGCCGGCACTCGCCCCTCGCGGCCGCGGCGCGGGCGCGCGCAAGCAGCGGATGCCGAAGGGCCGCCGACACGGCCTTCGCGGCGGCCGAAACCTCGGTCGCCGACGCTCCCAGGATCCGGCCCTCGCGAGTGGCGACCGCGGCCACCGAGGCCTCGTCGCCGTCGAGGGGAGCGGTCGCGAGGACGGCGTGCACGAGCGTTCCG